>CANQEE010000009.1 GCA_947594595.1 uncultured Bacilli bacterium | reverse complement strand
TTTTAATGTTTTTGGCTGCATTCGATGTGGATAAACTTTATCTAAAAATGATGAAGGATACGTCTTATCCACCCATTCTCCAATCCATGTAAGTGGCTCTTTTCCTTGTAACCTTTGTTGTTCTCTGACCATTGCAAGGGCAGATAAAAGAATGTCAACGACAAAGAAAATAGTGATGAACATAGCTAGAGGAAAATAATACTTTTCTTTGATTTTATTCACTAATTTTTCTAAAAAAGGATAACAAAAATGCATAAAAACAAACCCTATCAAAGCCCAAACAAACATCATCCATATACTAGTTCTTCCATCAAAGTTAAGAGGTTGCTTACTATAATCCCAAGAAATAGTTCCAAAGAAAGTCTCCTGTACCCAAGAACATAAATATTCAAAAATTCCTCCATATAAGAAAGAAAAAGTAAAAAGGGAAAGAGGCTTTTCTTTATGCTTTTTTAATAAAAGAGGGGCAAGAGCAAATGCAAAACCATAAATCGGATTAAAAGGTCCATATAGAAGACCTTGTCTACTTTCATATTTTCCAAATTGATAAAAGCAAAGAATTGTTTCAAATAAATATCCAAAAAAGCATCCTAGTGTGAATAAAAAAATGATTTCAAAAAATGTTTTCTTTTTTTTCATTTTCTTACCTCATTTCTTTTTTACTTTATCATATTTTTATTAGAAAATCAAAATTTATTCTGTTTTAAGTTGCAAAAAAGCCTATATGAACATAGGCTTTGAAACATTGAAATAAGTAATTTCTTCTTCCAACAAGATATTATCTCTTAGAAAATTGTGGTGCACGACGTGCTTTCTTAAGACCTGGTTTCTTACGTTCTTTCTTGCGAGCATCACGAGTAATAAACCCTTCCTTCTTAAGAATTTTACGGTAACTATCATCTGAATCAGTTGATGTTTTTGAATCAATTGATAATAAACATCTTGTAATTCCAAGACGAATAGCTCCTGCTTGTCCTTGGAATCCTCCACCTTTTACATCTACTATAATATCATAAAGATCTTTTGTATTCGTAGCATCAAGTGGTTGCATTAAATCCATTACCAAAGTCTCATATGGGAAATATTCATGAACATCACGTCCATTCACTGTAATTTTTCCAGAACCTGCTGTCATACGAACTCGTGCAATACTTGTTTTTCTACGTCCTGTTCCTTGATAAATTTTCGTTTCTTTAGTCATGACCTATTCCCTCCTACTTAATTTCCATCATTTCTGGCTTTTGTGCCATATGTGGATGAGTATCACCAGCATATACAAATAATTTCTTATACATTTGGCGACCTAAACGATTCTTTGGTAACATTCCTTTGACTGCTTTTTCTACCATTTCGACTGGATATTTCTCTACCATTTCTTTGGCTGTTCTTTCACGAAGTCCTCCAGGATATCCTGAATGACTATAATATTTCTTATCTTCTAGCTTATTTCCAGTCAATTTTACTTTTTCTGCATTGATGATAATAATATAGTCTCCACAATCAATATGAGGGGTGAAAGTAGCTTTGTGCTTTCCACGAAGGATATGTGCAGCTTTGCTTGCAACACGTCCCAATGGTACGTCTTTAGCATCAATCACATACCACTTACGTTCAACTGTTTCTTTTTTTTGCATATAACTTGTCATAATCTTCTCCTTTACTTAAATTAAGTTTTCCCAAGACTTAATTTATGTGGGGATATAAAATGTACCGATTTTGATTATAAGGGAAGGAAATCAAATTGTCAATAAAAATTTAAGCATTTATAAAGGTTTATTTCCCATCTTTTTCTGTAATATAAGAATATGGTTCTTTTAATTCTAAATCCGTTAAACAAAGTCCACAAGCAGGAGCAGTCACTCCATTTTTGCTTCGGTCTTTACTCTCTAAAATTTCTTTAACCCTAGAAGGGGAAATCTTTAAAGTTCCAACTTTAAGAAGAAGACCTACCATATTTCGTATTTGATATCTTAAAAATCCTTTTCCTTCAAAAGTAAAAATGATTTCATCTTTATTAGAAAGATCTACTTCACAAGTTGCTTTTGTTATTTCTCGAATACAATTTTCTTTTGTTTTATTTTCTGTAACAAAAGCCCTAAAATCATGAACTCCTATTAAATAAGTTAAAGCTTCCCTCATTTTCTCTATAGAAAGAGGATAATTATGTTGATAAACAAACCGTCTTCTTAGTGGTTGATATTCTCCTATATTTACTCGATATTGATATGTTTTTTTCAAAACAACATAGCGAGCATGAAAAGATTCATCTACTAAATAAGCACTTTTTACATAAATATCTTCTGGCAAATTACTATTCAGAGCTCTTTTTACTTGAGAAGCTGTGATAGCTACATCCAAATCAAAATGAGCAATTTGACAAAGTGCATGAACCCCTTTATCTGTTCTACCTGAAGCATGGACAACAACTCTTTTTTGATCATTGATTTTTAATAAGGCATTCTCTAAAACTTCTTGAACAGTAAGAAGACCTTTTTGTCGTTGATATCCTTTATAGTTCGTTCCTTCATAAGAAAAACAAATACAAAATCTCATAATAGTCCTCCTACCAAATAAATTAAAAATAAAATGAAATGAAAGCTTACTAGCAAAGAATTAGAACTAGAAAAAAATTTTCTTTTTTCTTTTGGAGCTTTCCAAGAAAATCTTCGTATATAAATAGCTTCTAAATTTTCATTATGAACAAAGAAAAGGAAGGTAATTTTTTCTTTCCAGGTCAGTTGATATCCACTTTCCTTCAATGTTTTCATTTTTTGTAAGAAAACAAAATATTGAATGATGTGCTCTATGATTCTCTTTTTTACTTTTTCTGGAAGATTTTGAAGTATTTTATATTGATCTAGTTTAGATAGAGATAAAAAATAACTATCTATATAACAGTATTCCATACAAATTTTACTAAAAAGCAAGAGTTTTCCACAAAAACTGTGGAAAAGTATGACAAAAAGTGTAAATAGAACCACTTTTTTATTTTTTTTGAGTTGAAACCAATAAGTTATCCACAAATAAATAAAGAAAAGAGAAAGGAGGCTTCCCCAATCCTTTTTCCATAAAAGAAGAAAAAGAAAGAAAAAGTAGGAAAAAAAATACCATTTTATATCGATTTTTTCTTTTCTTAATTTACACATTTCGATAAATATCCTTAATAAGATCTCTTATATCTTTATAGTATCCTAAAGAAATTTGTTTCTTTTCTTTCACTAAATTAGTAAATGCAACTGCCTCTGGAAGAGGAATTTGATGCTGTTTTAGGAATGAAGTTTCTTGAAATGCTTCTTTTACTTTTCCTTGAAATAAAAGTCTTCCTTCTTCTAAAAATATAACTTCTTCTGCATTTGAATATATTTTTTCCACATCATTTGTAGAAAAAAGAATTGTTTTTTTATATTTTTCTTTTAACTTACGAAAGATACGAAGAAGCTTTTTCTCTTGTAATAGATCTAATTTACAGAAAAAATCTTCTAAAAGAAAAATCTCTGGATTTAAAAGAAGAAGAGCAGAAAGTTGCAGATATTTTTGTTCGGTTTCAGAAATCAAAGAAAGAGGTTTCTTTAAAAATTCTTTTGAAATTCCTAAAATACGAAGAGAATCTTCTATCTTTTTTTGTGGCTTTTTACAAGAAATAGAATGCTTTTGAAGATAAAAATGCAAATATTCTTCAGGTGTTGATAAAAAAGGAGGCGCATAAAAAGAAGCTTTAATTATTCCTATTTTTTTCTGATAGAATTCTCTTTTTTTGAGTGATATTCTTACCCGATCTATATAGAGAACTCCTTTTTCAATTTCCTCAAGATGAAGAAGTCTTAAGAAAAGATTTCTCTCCTTTCCATAGATTGCTATGATAGTTCCTGATGAAATATTTATCTCTTCTAAGGAAAGACCTTTTGAAATAATTTCTTTTATTTTCACTTCCATATCGCGTTCACCAACTTTTCTTCTTCAGAATAAATTTGATCAACTAAATTATAATATTGTAACTTAACAGACAAATCGACTAGAAAAGGAAGTTGTAGACCGATCCGATTTAAAACTCCATCTTCTAAAAATATTGTATCCGGATCGCCCTTTAAAAGAATCTTTCCTTGATTTAAAATCAGTAATTGATCTGCTTCAATTGCATCTTCTAAGTTAGAGGTTGTCAAAAAAATCGAAATTCCTTCTTTTTTTAGTTTTTTCAAATCTTGAAAAAACTTTTTTCGCTCTTCTTTTGTTAACATCACACAAGGCTCGTCTAATAAAAGAAGTTTTGGAGGAGTAAGTGATACAATTCCAAGAAATAGTTTCATTTTTTCATAAGAGGTTAATTCTTGTGGAGATTTTTTTCGAAGAGCAGAAAGTGAAAATTTTTGAAGAACGTCTTCAAGTTTCTTTTTTTTCTCTTCTTTTTTTAAACCTAAAGATTCAAGAGAAAATAAAATTTCATCTTCCACTTGATTCATTAAAAATGGCATCTCTTTTAAAGAAAAAAGAACTGCAATTTTTTTTAAGCGTTCTTCCTGAGGAAGACTTTCTAGGAAACATCGCTCTAAAAGAACTGTATTCTCAGTGGGAAGAATTCCAGATAAAATTTTAATAAGTGTTGTTTTCCCACACATATTAGAACCTGATAACACTGTTATTCTTTCTTTTGGAATTTCAAAAGAAACATTTCTAAAAAGATCTATTCTCGATAAATTTTGTACTTCTAAAACAATGTCCATCCTCTTCCCCTCCGACTACTTTTATTATACCTAGTCTAAAATCAATTGTAAATAAAGAGTTCTAGGACTTTTCTTTTTCTTAAGAGAAGTTCTTAAAAACCTTATCCACCTATTTCATTAAAAAAATGCCTATTTGGCACTCTTCTTTTTCGTTTGAATATGATAAGCTATTTTGGCAAGCATTCTATCACTTAAAAAATGACTGAAAAATTTGGCACATTTCATAGAAAATCCTGGAATAATAATCTCTTTTCCTTGCAAAGCTTTATCAATTGCATATCGTGCTACAACATCACTTTTTAAAGGCTTCACTGCAAATTTTACCCCTGCAACTTCATTAAAATTTGTATCTACAGGTCCTGGACAAAGAACAGAAATTCGAACTTGACTCTTCTTTCTTCTTAATTCTTCATTGATTCCAAGAGAAAGTTTATATACATAGGACTTCGTTGCATAATAGGTACTCATAAGAGGTCCTGCAAAAAAAGCAGCACTCGATGCAACATTTAAAATATGCCCTTGTTTTCTTTTTACCATATCTTTCAAGAAAAATTTGGTAAGCATATGAACCGCTTTTATATTGACATGAATCATTTCTAATTCTTTGGCTGTTTCTGTTTCTATAAAATCTCCAAACATTCCAAATCCTGCGTTGTTTACTAATAAATCAATTTTTTCTTGTCTCATCAAAACACAAAGTTCTTTTACCTTTTGTTCTATAGCAAGATCTACTACAACTACTTTTACTTTTACAGGAAGTTCTCTTTGCAATTGTTCTAATTTTTCTTTGTCTCTTGCAACTAAAACTAAATCATAGCCTAACTTTGCAAGATAACGTGCCATTTCTTTTCCAATCCCACTAGATGCACCTGTTACCAAAGCCTTCATAAACCCACCTCGTTAAAAATATTATATCAAAAATTGGAAAAGATTGCTAGCATCTTACTATTCTTCATATCATCCTTAAATAACAGAAAACAATCTTTTGTCAAAGTAATGGAAGAATGGTATAATGAAAAAAAATAGGAGAGATATTGTGATGAGAGAAAAAAGAATTGAAAAGTTTGCAAACCGTTGCTTTGGTTGTAGTAGAAAACCTTGTCATTTTGGATGTCCCTTAAAAAATGAAATTCGTGATTTTATTCAATTGGTAAAAGAAAAAAAGATAGAAGATGCTTGTGCTATTTTAGACAATACAACCGTGCTTCCCTCTATTTGTGGAAGAATTTGTCCTCATGAAAAACAATGCCAAGGATCTTGTATAAGAGGAAAAAGGACTCGTCCTGTTCAAATCGGAAGAATAGAAGCATATCTTGGAGATTATGCTATAGAACATGAAATACCTCTTAAAAAAGAAAGTTCTAAAGGAAAAGGATTTCATGTTGCTGTTGTTGGTGGAGGGCCAGCAGGACTTACTTGTGCTGCTTTCTTAGCAAAGCAAGGAGTTGAAGTTACTATCTATGAAAAACATGCATACTTAGGAGGACTTTTGCAACATGGCATTCCAAGTTTTCGTTTAAATAAAACTCTTTTAAAAAAAGAGATTCGGCGAATTTTATCTCTTGGAATTCATGTAAAACTAAATCAAGAATTAGGAGTGCATTTTGATTTAAATTTCTTAGAGAAAAAATATGATGCAGTTTTTCTTGCAGTAGGCGCAAATCATTCAAAAACTTTAGGGATTGAAGGGGAAGAATTAGAAGGAGTTTATGGAGGAAATGAACTTCTTGAAAACATGGATCATCCTAATTATCAAGGAAAAATCGTTGCCATTATTGGTGGAGGCGATGTTGCAATGGATGTTGCTCGTACGATTCAAAGAAAAAAACCTAAAAAAGTTGTTGTTTTTTATCGTCGAAGTGAAGGAGAAATGCCTGCTGAAAAAGTGGAGATTAAACATGCAAAAAAAGAAGGAATTCACTTTCTTTTTCAAGCAAAACCTGTTCGTATTTTAGGGAAAGAAAAAGTAGAAAAAATAGAATATGTTAAAACAAAATATACTGAAAAAAAAGAAATGAAAAAACTTACTTCTATCAAAGGAAGTGAAAAAAAATACAAAGTAGACTATGTGATTCGTTGTTTAGGTAGCTGTTTAGAAGACCAAATACAAAATTTAAACTTAACTTATACAGAATCAGGAAGAATAAAAATAAAAGAAAATAGGCAAACTTCAAAAAGAAAAATTTTTGCAGGAGGAGATTGTGCTGATACAATGCATACTGTTGCATGGGCATCTCAAGCCGGCAAAGAAGCTGCTTTTGAAATCCTTGATTATTTACAAAAACAAAAAAGCAAAAAAAGAGGTTAAACCTCTCCAATATAACGTAATAAATTTAAGAACAAGTGCATATATTCTTTGGATAGCCCTTGTTTTTTTAATTTACGAATCGCTATTCTTTTTTTGCTAATTGAATTTTCTCCAAAAATAATTGTTGCAATCTGCTCTTTTAAGTAAGTATTGATTTGTAAATCCATTAAAATACTATTGATATCTTCATTGATAACACGAACGGCATCAATTTCAATATCGCGCCCCTTACAGTTAATTGTGACTTGACCAATCGTTGGAACTGCATTTAACTCTACAACAAAATCATTATCTTCTACATAAGATGTAAGTTCTAGCTTTTGATCATTGAAATAAGCTTCTACTGTGTCTGCTTGCTTTGTATTTCGAAAACGTATTTTATAATTTCTTTCTGATGGAGCAATCCCACTTTTTCCTTCTTTGGAACGAATAATCAAAGTATAATTGTTTTGCAAATAATTATAATCAAAGTCTGTTTTTAGATAAAATCCCTCTTTGTATAAAGAAGTAAGTCCATCATCTTCATAAAGTGTATAAAGATTCGAAACACCTGGAAACACATGGACTTCTAAGTCAAGAGGAAGTCCTACATTGTTTCGATCACTTCGATTAGAAAGAGGAAGAATTGTTCCACTCTTAGCAAAAACAGGATACTCTTCTTCTGTATAGAAAGAGACATATTTTTTATTTCCTAAGAATTTTTTTCCTGTATGAAATTCATACCAAATTCCATCTGGAATAAAGAATCTTTGAATCGTTCGATTCATCGTTGGATCTTTTCTTGTCAAAATAGGGCAAACTAATAATGAACTTCCAAAGAAGTATTGATTTTTATAGGATGCATCATCATAAACCCAAGGATAACGGTAATAAAAAGGTTCTATTAAAACTTTTCCTTCACTATAATATCGATAGGCTTCTGTATATAAATATGGAATCAAGCGATGACGAAGTCGCATATAATCACTGACAATAGTTTCTGTTTTTATATCCCAAAGCCATGGTTCCCTTTTATAATAATTTCCTCTTGCAGCATGAAATCTGAAAATAGGACTAAAACATCCTAACTCTACATAACGAATATAGAGTTCACTCTCTTCAATTCCTCCATGATTTCCTCCTATATCATGACTCCAAAAGGAGACCCCAATATTAGAAGCATTCAAATTTGAAAAGGCGATCTCTTCTAGGCCCTGCCAAGAAACTTCACTACTTCCTGCATATAAAATTGGATAACAATGCCCACGATAAAGGCCATTTCTTGATAAGATTAAACTTCTTTTTGCTGGATTCCTTCCTGCATCTAAATACAAGAAATGGTTATAGGAAAGAAGTTTATAAGGATTGCCTTCTCCTTGATAATCACTCCAGAAAAAATCAACTCCAACAGCTTCTAGTGGATGAAGAAAAAGTTTAAAATAAACATCCATTAACTTAGGATTTAATGGATCAAATAAAATAATTTTATTTTTCTCAATTCCTAAATATTCACAGGCCTTTTGATAATATGTTTCATGTGGATAAATTCCACCTGATGGATCAATCCTTAATCCAAGACGAATGTTTCTCTCATGCAATTTATAAATAGTATCTCCTGGATTAGGGAAAAGTTCTCGATTAAAAGTAAATCCGGTTCTTAAGTCTTTTAAATTTCCAACATTTCGATAATGCCAATCTTTATCCAAGAGAAAAACAGCAATGGGTATTTTTCTCCGTTCGAAACGAGATGCTAAAGTTAAAAGACTATTGCTATCATAAGTTTGATTGCGACACCACCAATTTCCAAGAGCATATCTTGGTAAAAGAGATGGAGCACCTGTTAATTTAAAATAATCTTGAAGTGCTAAAGTGAAATCTTTATGATACATGAAAACATAAAGGTCTATTCCCTCTCCACTTCGATTGATTAAAGTTCCATCAGATTGAAATAATAAAGAATTACTGTCATTGATAGAAGCAAATCCGTCTAAAGAATAAAGTCCTCTATTATTTCTTTTGCTCGTTGCTATATCTTTTGCCATCATGTTTCCTCCGAAGTTTTTTGCTTCAGGATGACCATAATACCAATCTCTATTATTTTCTTTAGAAGAAGTAAGAAGAGTAATTTTTAAATTTTTCATTGGATCTACTTTACTTCCTGCAAAAGGAGCTTCCTTTACATAAAAAAGATGAAAGTAAGAGGTTGTAATTTCTAAAAATTTCACATCTTGTTT
Source organism: uncultured Bacilli bacterium (assembly GCA_947594595.1). Taxonomy (GTDB): domain Bacteria; phylum Bacillota_I; class Bacilli_A; order RF39; family UBA660; genus CANQVB01. The sequence goes on along the minus strand of CANQEE010000009.1, from coordinate 26,075 downwards.
TACTTCAAATTGAGGATATCCTAAATTTCTATTTTGAATCAGTTGACTTGGGGCATCTACAAAAAGTCCTGCTTCATTATATTCAAGGCGAATCAGACGTTCTGTTAGAATGGTAATTCTATAATTTTTCCCTTTAAAGACACACTTTTCATCAGAAATTCCGTGTGAAGTATCTACTTCAAATTGTTTTCCTAATGGATACATCTTCTTCACCCTTTCTACTCTATTCTAGTATTAGGATAGCACAAAATAAAAAAGAAGGAAAGAAAAACTATTTCCTTCTTTTATTCTTCTTCTAAAAACATAATATAATATTCATCATAGGTAATATTATGTTCATGAATATATTTTGCTGCTTTTATCCCAACATAACGATAATGCCATGCTTCACATTTATATCCTGTAATTTCTTCTTTTGACTTTGGATATCGTAAAATGAAGCCATATAAATAAGCATTGTCCATCATCCAACTGTATTCATTGCTTTCTACAAAAGTGGAAACATCTCTACTTGCCACATCGATACTCATTCCTGTTTGATGTTCTGAAAACCCAGCTTTCGCAACATAATTATCGACATAATTTTGTCCATAAGCTTCTTTATAAAGTTCCATGGTATCTAGTTGATCTTGAAAGCTTCTATACCCAGAATTGATAAGAAGATAGATGTTGTCTTTTTCTGCTTCTTCCTGCATTTTTTTAAAAGCAGCTAAAACTTTTTGATGAACTTCAATCGTTTCATTTTTACTTTTCAAATATTTACTTGGTACTTTTTTTAAATTTTTTGGAACAAATTTTTCCGTTAACATTCTGTGTTTATTAACAAGAACGTTTTCACTGAAAGTATCTATTTTTATAACATCTTCATATTCTTCTTTATCAAAATCTAGATTTACATGAAGAACAGTTGTTTCTGCATCTTCTCTTTCCTGATCATAATAAGCTACATATCGATCATAATTTTTTAGTTTTGCATAAGGAATAGAAAAATATTGTTCTAAATATTTCACTTTCTTCCTCTTGGCAAATTCGGTTACATCTTTATTATCTCCATGTTCTAAAATCATAGAAATTTCATTGGGTTTGTAACCTTTTTTTGTCAGAGTATTGATATTTTTAATCAAATCTTTTTGATTTTGATAAGTTACTTTTTGGTAGACCTTTAAATTTTTTTGTTGATAGTTCTTACTCTCAAAAGCAGCATTTATAGTTTTATTTTCTCCAATTTCTTTAACTGCACTGATCTGCCATTTTTGAAAAATAGAGGAAATTGCTTTTTCACTATAGGAAAGTTTTCTCAATGTATTTTTTTCATTGTTTATAAAAAGAATGCCTACAAAAAGAACAACGAAAATAAGCACCACTATTTTGAGCTTTTTTAAAACAGCAGGTTTTAATTTTCTTCTCTTTTTCATAACTTCACGTCCTATTATTTTTATAATATCATAAAAACCGACAAATTTCTATGATATACTAAAATTGGAAGTGATTTTATGCAAGAAATATCAAAGAAAAAAAGCAACCAAAAAAATCCTTTTCCCTATAGTATTGATAATAAAAGATATCATACACTAACTTATTTTAATCAAAAAAAGTTTGGTTGTAAGATTTGTAAAATTAGTCTCAATGCAGGATTTACCTGCCCTAATTTAGATGGAACAAAAGGATATGGTGGCTGCATTTACTGTTCCAAAAGTGGAAGTGGAGACTTTGCAGGGGACGTTCAGCTACCTCTTCTTCTACAATTTCAAGAAATTAAAAAAAAGATGCAACAAAAATGGAAAGATGCCAAATGGATTGCTTATTTTCAAGCAAGAAGTAACACTTATGCTCCTGTTTCTATCCTTCAAGAAAAATTTGAACCGCTGATTGGATTAGAAAACGTAGTTGGATTGGCAATTGCTACAAGACCAGATACAATTTCCAAGGAATGCCTTTCTTATTTAGAAGAGTTAAACTCACGTACTTATTTAACGGTAGAGCTTGGATTTCAAACGATGCATGAAGAGACAGCAAAAAGAATCAATCGTTGTTCTACAAAGGAAGAATTTGAGGAAGCCGTTTTTCAGCTACGACAAAGAAATATTCCTGTCGTTGTTCATATTATCAATGGACTTCCTTATGAGACAAAAGAAGAGATGATCGAAACAGTTTCTTATCTAAATCAATTAGATATTCAAGGAATTAAAATTCATATGTTACATATTTTAAAAGATACACCCTTAGCAAAATTATACGAAAAAGAAAAATTCCCTGTTTTAACACGAAGTGAATATGTTGATATTGTAATTGAACAATTAGAAAGATTAAGACCTGAAATTGTTATTCATAGAATTACAGGAGATCCCCCTAAGGATGATTTAATTGCACCGAATTGGCTTCTTAAAAAGTTTTGTGTCTTAAATGAAATCGATAAAGAAATGGTAAAAAGAAATACCTACCAAGGAAAAAAAGTTATCCACAAAGAAAGTGTATAACTTTTTATCTTGTTCTATGATTTACTTCAACAGATATTTTATCAAACTCTGGAACTTTTAATGTTGTAATTTCTGGGTTAATTTGGTAATTTCCATCCACTGTAGTAATCGCATCCGAATTAACTTCTTGTAATGTTATTAGTGCTACTCCGTAAGAATTTGAAATTTCATCTAAAGATTCTTGATTATAGGGAACTTCTTTTAAATAATTACCTACTTCTTCCTTATTTACTTGATAAGGAACATAAAGAACTCCTTTAAAATCTTCTACTTCATTAGCTTCTTCCACTAAATCGATATCAACTCCATATTGGTTCGCAATAGAAAGCATTGTGTCTCCTTTTTCATAATCATATGGAACAATTCGATAAAGTGTTTGCAAATCTGCATTAGGAGCATCTTCTATTTCCCAATCTTGTTGGAAAGAAGAATAAGCATAATTCTCAGAAGATGTATGATCAGTAGAATCTAAATCATTTGAATAGACTGCGACAGGTTGATCAATAGCTTGTTTTAAAGAACATCTTCCACCAGCTATTACAATTGCAGCAAGAGTTGCTGTTACAATCAATTTGTTTTTTCTCTTTTTCTTTTTCTTCCCTTTTTCTTCTGCTTTCTTTTTCTTGTCTATCAAACCTTTTTCTTCTTCAGTTTGTTTTGGAGTTGGATCTTTTGTAATAAGCCATCCTTCAAATTCTTGTTGAAAATTTCTTATCAAACGAGTTTCTTCTTCTTTTCCTTCTTCTACAACTCCATCTTTTTGATAAAATGTTGCTGCTGCTTTTTGTAAAAAGTCTTTTTCTTCTTTTGTAAGAAGATCTTTTAATTGCAGGTAATTACGAGCGATTTGCTTTCTATAATCTTCAATCATATATTGAATGATATAAAAATCTTTCTCTTCTAAATCTCTTTCTAATAAAGAAAAACCTTTGATTAAAAAATCAGTAGAAAAAGATGCTATTTTCTTTTCTTCCATATATTTAGAAAGTGTTTCGTTTTTATCCTTTGTCCACTGCTCAAGAAAATCAACTCCACGAAGAATCTTCTCTCTTTCTTCCTGAGGGATTGTTTTGTACTTTAATAAGGTAAAGACATTCATCCAATAGTAATTTTTTTCTAGCATTACTTCTTCTTCATATTCTTTACTGATTCTAGAAACAGAAGAAGAAGCTTTTTTTTCTTGTTCTTCTTTTTCAACACATTCATTCCATATATCAAAAATAGAAGCCATACTGACCACCTCTTATTTGGTCATATTATATCATTTCTACTTTTATTTGACAAGCAACTGCCAAAAATCCACAGAAAAACCGTTTTTTACTTGTTTGTTTTAAAAACCTATATTATAATGGAATAAACTAGAAGAAGGTGAAGTAAATGGACAAAAAGACAAGAATAATAACAGTATCTACTCTTTTATTCCTTGGAATTTACTGCATTACCTGTGGTGCTCTTTATCCTAGCTATCAAGAAGCTCATACTCCTAAAACTGTTTTTTTGCTTGTAGAGGAGAAACAAATTGGAGTTAAAAAAGAAGTAGAGTTAAAATTAAAAGAAATTGAAACAGAAGTCAATGTACCTCTTTCTGTTAAAATTGCAGATTATTTAGAAGAAGAAGTATCAAGTGAAATTCTTGCAGAGTTAAAACTTGATACCAGTGAGGTAAATGTCCAACAACCTGGAGAATATACTTATCGAGTTTATTATAAGAAAAAAGTATTTAAAGGAAAAGTAATTGTCAAGGAAAAAGCAATTCCTGAACCTATTGTTCAGCAAACAATTACCCTACGTTCTGTTACCATTAAATTAGGAGAGTTGCTTTCCACTGATTTATCTACTTACGTAATTGAACCTTTAACCGAAGAACAAAAATTAAAAATGACTTTAGATCTTACAAGAGTAAATCCAAATAAAGCTGGAAAATATACCTATACTATTTCTTATGAGGGTGCTTATTATCAAGGAGAGTTAATTATTATTGAGGATCAAAAAATTATAGAGGAAAATAAAAATAATGATTCTGAGTCCAAGGATTCAACAGAAGGACAGAATGAAGAAGAGCAAAAAAAGAACCAGTAAAGTTCTTTTTTTTCGTATAAAATTCAATTCATAGAAAACACTATGAAAGAAAGGAGAAAAGAATGAACGAAAATCGTGAAATCATTTTAACTATTTATAAAGATAGCGAAATGGCAGCATTTTCTTGTAAAAATCTATTAGAAGATTTAAAAGATAAAAGGAATAAGATTAAAGAAACTGTTCTTCATATTTTAGAAGGATATGAACGATATCAAAAAGATGCTTTAGAATATTTAGATGAATTGTGTGTTCCAAAACAAACAGAAGGAAAAATGACAAAAATAGCTTCTAAATTAGGAATACAAAAAGAAGTAAAAAGTGACAATAGTGATTCAGCAATTGCTGAGATGTTAATTCAAGGAATTAGTATGGGTTGTCTTTCAATGGAGCAAAAATTAAATGCAAGTGAAAACCATTTAGAAAAGAAATACAAAAAGTTTGCACAAGATTTTTTAAAATTCCAACAAGAAAACATTACTGCTTTAAAAAAAGAACTATAAAAACGAACATTATAACATGTTACGTTTTTTTAATATATAAGCTACAAAAACTGAAAAGACTATAGATATTAAAATTAAATAAGGAAAGGCCAAAGGATTTTTTGCAAAATTTCCAAAATCAACATTCATTCCCATAAAAGAAGCAACCATGGTTGGAATGGATAGAACAATTGTAATTCCTGCAAGAAATTTCATAATGGTATTTAAATTATTTGAAATAATTGTCGCAACTGTATCTGTCATACTTTCTAAGATTCCACGATATAAATCGGCCATAGAGATAGCTTGGTTGTTTTCAATAATAGCATCTTCTAATAATTCCTGATCTTCTTCATAAAGTGAAATAACACTTCCTTTGAAAATCTTATCTAGAACGACTCCATTTGAACGAAGAGCTGTTAAAATATAAGTTAAGCTGTTTTCAATTCCGAGTAAATTCATCAATTCCTCATTTTTGGTTGCACTCATCATATTTCCTTCTGCAATTCCAATCTTTCTACTAATTTCCCTTAAAATTTTCAAGTAAGTAATAGCTATTCTATAGACAATTTGAATTGTGAATCGACTCTTTTTATAGGTAGAAAATCCTTTTACTTTTCCTTTTGTAAAATCACTTAAAATCGATGTTTTTTGACTTGCAATAGTTACAACAAAATCATCTCGAACTAATAAAATTCCTAGGGTAGCAGTCTTTGTAAGTTCCATCCCGTTCCCTTTCGATATGGTTGGAATATCCAAAAGAATTGCTTTACAACCATCTTCCTCATCGATTCTTGGCTTTTCATCATCATCTAATACACTTTTCATGAAATCTTTTCCAACACCAATTCGATTTGAAATGAAATCCAATTCTTCTTCGGTTGGATTTATTAGATCTATCCATGCTCCGATACAAATTTCTTCTATATTTTTAAATTCCCCAGAATTCAAATCACTGTTATAAATTTTAATCATTTTTTCGCCCCTTTCGTTTTTTCTAACTATAGGCTTTTTTTTCTAACTTGTCAAGAAATATGTCTTTTTCCAGAATACTTTGGATAGAAAGAAGAAATCATTTTTTTAGCAAGAGGTGTCTTACACTGATCGAGTGCTGATTTTGGAGGAAGTTTGGGTTGTGGTTGATAAAAAATAACCACTTTGTCTTTATCTTTTAAAGTTGTCTCGGGTAATATGATTTGACCATCTCTTGTAACTTCTTTAAATTGAAGAAGTTTTTCTTTTCCAAGTTTGCAAAGTAGATCCCAAACAGTGGATTTTTGAGGAAGTTCTAATTTGCTTCCATCAAAGAGAGTAATATACATATTATAAGAAAGAATTTGTTGATAAAGAGCTTCATAAAATTCTAAATCGTCAGGAATGAGTCTATCTAATTCCTTCAATGTTTTATAAAATTGAAATTGTTCTAAGGCTTCTTTCATAGAACCACTTTTTCTATTTCCATAAACACAGATACCACGACTTGCATAATCAGCCATAGCTTTCGTTCTAATTTGAACTTGATATGGCGTTCCTCTTAGTGAATATCCCGATGTATGGAACCCCTGATATCCTGTTGTTTTAGGGCATGCAATATAATCTTTCATACGATAGTGTACAGGTGTAACAACTTGATGTACTGCCTCAATAGCTCTATAACAATCTTGAATTTTTTCAACTTCTACTTTAAGTGAAAACAAATCATGAATTTGATCTTCTTCAAATCCTTCTCTTTCTTTCTTATAAATTGCATAAATTGTTTTCATTCGAAAAGAAACTTGATTTGAAATTCCCTTTTGAAGAAGGGATTGATGAATGGATTCCATATTTTCATTGTGTTCTTTTTTTGTTTTCTTTAGAAGTTCTTTTCTACGTGTTTCTATTTCTTGATATTTTTTTGGATCTAGGCAATGGAAGCTTCGATCTTCTAGGGCATGCTGAATCATACCGCACCCTAAGTTCTTTGCCATTGGTACAAAAATTTTTAATGTTTCATTTGCATTTTCAATTTGCTTTTCTACATTTTTCTTCTTAGCAATGGTTGTCATATTATGCAAACGATCTAGTAATTTTATTACAAAAATTTCAGGAGCTAAATGAATAAAGGAACGAAATAATTTACTTGTATTATGAGCATCTTTTTCGATCTTTGATGAAAATCCTTTTAATTTGGTAACACCATCTACAAAAGAAGCAACTTCTTCTCCAAAATAAATTTCAATTTCTTCCTTAGTAAGAGGAGTATCCTCTAAAGTATCATGAAGCAAGCATGCTATAATAACAGAGGCTGACATTTGATTCGCAGCTGCATAAAAAGATACTGTAAGTGGATGCGTAAAATAGGGTTCTCCTCCTTCTCTCTTGGTACCCTCGTGCATTTTTTCTGCAAGATAATAGGCTCTTTTGATAGAATTCCACTCTTCCTGATTTAGATAGTTACAATATTGTAGTAACTGTTTCAAATCTCTATCATCATTGTAAAACAAAATTCCCTTCTCTACCATTTCTTGAAAACTCATAAGCATACCTCCCTATTTTATTTATTATAGAAACAAAAAAGAGCTCAAAGCAGTCCGCTTGAGCCCATTAAAAAGAAGCAAGAGCAAAGAATTTTATGCATTACAAACCATTCCATTGCAATCACCTCCAAAATATTATTATCATAATATAACTCTTTTTTTCTTTTGTCAACACTTCATTTTATTTTTTTATTCTAAGGAAGTAGTGGAAACAGAAGTTTGCTGTTTTTCATAAATTGTAAGTTTTTCATTAGTATCACAAAGAACTAATAAAAGTTTTTCCAAATGAGGATATCCTTCTTTTTTTAATCTAGCAAGAAGCCATTTCTCATCATGTCCAATTATTTTTAAATTTTCTTTCATAATAACACCATCAATTAAAAGATTGGAGGTAAGGCCTTTGGTTGCAACTTTCAATTTCATATCACTTGGTGTAACTGGATTGTATTTACTTTTCAAAAGGAAACTGATTCTACCATTGGCTTCCATTAAAGCGTAATCTACTTGACTTAAATCAAAATATCCATTATTTCTTGCCTCTTGTAATAAATCATTCACATCAATTTTAGCCTTTTCAAGATTTTTAGATAAAATCTTTCCCTTTTCTATTAAAAGTTTTGGAGATCCTGTAAAAATACGCCTTGCCCAAATACTTTTGATAGTTAAAATTGAAATAAAAAGTGCACTAACGCCATAAATGGAAATAGAAAGAATTCCTTCAAAGAAATTGATTTCATTATTTATGGTCATTTCTGCTGCAATAGAACCAATGGTAATTCCTATAATATAATCAAATAAATTCAATTGTCCAACTTGCTTTTTTCCCATTAGTTTTGTAATCAAAAACAAAACAATAATAGAAACAATCCCTTTTTCTACAATCAATAAATAACCCATTCTATTCACCTAAAAATAGAATGAGCATTTTTTTTAAAATTATGTATTTGTCTTAAAAAAGACCTAAAATTTCTCCATTTTTATATTCTATTTTTTCATAGTTTGGATGTTTAGGAAGACCAGGCATTTCATAAATATCTTCAAGAACAAATCGAACAAATCCAGCTCCAGTTTCTAATTGAATTTTTTGTACGACCATTGTATTGTCCTTTGGAAATCCTATTTTTTTTGCATCTCCAGAAATGGAATATTGCGTTTTTGAAACACAAATCGGGAAAAAATAGTAAGGAGTATGCTTTAATCTTTCTATTTCTTCTTTTGCTTCTTGACTATATTTAATTTCTTTAGCAAAATAAACTTTTTTTCCTAAAATTTCCATTTTTTCTAAAATCGTATCCTTTTCAGTATAAAGTGGTTGAAAGTGAACTTTTTTCTTAGATTCTTGAAGGACAAGCTTAGCAAGTTCCAAAGCTCCTTTTCCTCCTTCTTTATGAGAACTACATAGAGAACAAGCATATCCTTTTTGACAAACGTAATTTTTAATGAGAGAAAGGTCTTCTACTGAATCTTCTTCGAATTGATTGATGGCAACAATTATCGGAAGATGATAGCAAGAAAGATGAGTAAGGTGAGCATCTAAATTAGAGAGTCCTCTCATTAAATCGCCACTTCCATGATATTTTAAAGCTTTAGCTGTTACAACCAAGACAACAACATTTGGCTTTAAATTTGCACTAGAACATTTTATGTTAAAAAATTTTTCTGCACCTAAATCTGCACCAAATCCTGCCTCTGTAACACAATAAGAAGCCAAAGATAAAGCAAGTTTGGTTGCAATGACACTATTACACCCATGCGCAATATTTGCAAAAGGACCTCCGTGAATTAAAGTAGGAGTTCCTTCTAAAGTTTGAACTAAGTTTGGACGAATTGCTTCCTTTAAAAGAGCCATCAAAGCACCTGTTAGTTTTAAGTCTTCTACTGTAATCATTTTTTCATTTTCTCCTAAAGCAAGGATCATTCTTCCTAGTCTCTTTCTTAAATCATTTTCATCTGTTGCAAGAGAAAAAAGAGCCATAATAGAAGAAGCAGCGGTAATTTGAAAAGAGGTTTGAAAATGCTTGTCTTTCACTTTGATATCTACTGCTCTTAAGCTTCGATCATTTACATCCAAACAACTTTGATGGAATACTTTCTGAATTCCTAATTCATTTCCTTGATAAATATGATTATAAATAGCAGCACTAATTAAATTATTACAAGAAGTAATCGCATGAAAATCTCCTGTAAAATGAAGATTGATCTCTTCCATAGGGATTACTTGTGAATACCCTCCTCCTGTAGCGCCTCCTTTTCTTCCAAAAACAGGACCTAAAGAAGGTTCTCTTAGTGTAAGACAAACTTTTTCATTTTCTCTTCGAATTGCATCTGCAAGTCCTATGGCAACAGTTGTTTTTCCTTCTCCTTGTGGTGTTGGACTTATTGCAGTTACTAAAATAAGCTTTCCTTCTTTTCCTTTAGAACATTTTTTTACTTTTGCTTTATCGTCTCCATAAAGAATTAAGTCGTCTCTTTTAAGACCTAATTCTTTTCCTACTTCTACTATTTTTTTGGGTACTATCTGTTTTACAATTTCTAAATCCGTCATCAAACATACCTCCTATTTCTATTATACAAAAAATTTCTTTCATTTACATCCCTTATTCTAATATGCTAAAATAAAATCAAGAAGGAAAAGGATGTGGAATAGGTCCATGATTACCATTACAAAGATGAGACATTCTCAAATTAAGGAAGTGCAAGCTTTAGTAGCAAAGGAATTACAAAGAAAAATAGGAAGACATCCAATTCAATCAAAAGGAACTACTTCCTTTATCGCATGCAATGGAAAAGAAATCATTGGGCATATCTTAGTCCAAATTCATTATGATCCTATCCGAAACGAAAAAAAATTATTGATCGATGATTTTGTTGTTAAAGAAAATTATCAAAAAGAAGGCATTGGAACTAAATTGATGGGCCAAGTCTTTTCTTACGCAAAAGAAAAAAAGATTTCTACCCTTCAACTAACTTCTAGACCACAACGAATTGCAGCACATCATTTGTATCAAAAATTAGGTTTTGAAAAGGTTGAAACTACTGTTTTTCGAAAGAATATGAAAAAATAAAGTTTTGGTAGAAAAATCTATTTCCTATCTTCTTCTTTTTTTTCGATAGAAACCAATTTTTCTGCTAATTCTTTTATTTTTCGAAAGCGATGATTTAATCCTGATTTTGTAATTTTCTTCCCTGTTTCAAAGGAAATGATCTCTGCAAGCTCCTTTAAAGAAGCTTCTTTATATTTTTCTCTATAAAAGAAAACTTCTTTTGTTTTTTCATCTAAAAGATCAAATCCCATATGAGAACGAATAATCTCCATATCTTTTAACTGTCCCATTGCTGTTTCAATTACTTTATCCATATTTGCCTGTTCACAGTTATTAAGACGATTGGTATAATTTTTTTGATTACGATAAATCCGAACATTTTCAAAATATAAAACAGCTTGATTGACGCCCATTACTTTTAAAAAATCACTAATGGTTTCTGCTTCTTTTAAATAAACCATATACCCTTTTTCACGATTTAGTAACTTCGCATTAAAATCAAATAAATTTAATAATTTTTGAACAAAAATAGCTTCTTCTGCATGTTCAAGTAAAATTTCCATATGATATCTTGAAGTTTTTGGATCATTACAACTTCCTTTTGCTAAAAATACTCCCTTTAAATAAGCTCTTATTTCTGCATTACCATCTACAAGATAAGAGGGAACTACTGGAAGGTAGCAATTTTCTTTACTATAACCAATTTTTTCTAAAAAACTTTCATTTTTTGGAAAAGAAATGACTTTTAATGGATTCTTACTAAAATTCCTATTTTCTTTCTCCGTAATAGAAATAGGAAATTCAACTCTTGTTTCTAATGAATGGTATAAAAATTGAACAAGAGCATTGTTTTCACTATAAATAAACACTTGCTCTTTTTGAATTTCTATACTATTTCGTAAGTATCCAGAAAGACAGGCTAAGAGTTCTGTTTCTGCAAAAGATGTTGTAATGATTTCATTTTTTACTTTTGTTGTAAAAGACATCCTATCACCTCATTAAATAAGTAAAGAGTAATGTTCCAAGTTTCATACTATCATGACGTAAAACTCCATCTTCTACAGTTACTAAGTCATCTTCAATAAGTTCTACTCCCATGCTTTCTAGATGATTATAATCAATTTTAACTGGATCTTTTTGTTCTTCGGTTGCATATTTAAGGGCAAGTTTTTTCGAGATTTCTTTATGATTTGCAATTACGGCTTGAATTTTATGATTTCCTAAATAAGCATTTAAAAGATCTACATGGTCTCCTACTTGAAATTTATCGGTTTCTCCAGGTTGTGTCACAATATTGCAAAGATAGAGAATTGGAGCACTACTTTTATCAATTGCTTCCTTGACTTTTTTTGATAAAAGATGGGGAAGAATAGAAGTGTAAAGACTTCCCATGCTTAATACAATTAAATCTGCTTCTAAAATTGCTTCTAATACCTCCTCTACGATAGAAGGTTCTTCTTTATAAAAGACTCGTTTGACTTTTAAAGGCGATTTTGTAATAGCCTCTTCTTCCTCTAAAATTGTACCATCAATAGCTTCTGCCATCAAAGTAATATCTGCATCTTCTGAAAGAGGAAGAACTTTATGTTTTACTCCAAATAATTCAGAAAGATAATAAATTGAATCTTTTAGACTTCCTGTCATTTCAAACAAAGCTGTTAAAATTAAATTTCCTAAAGCATGTCCATCTAAATCACTCGTTGTATGAAACCGATATTCCAACAATCCTTGAATATTAGAATCTTTCGTAGATAAGTGACTAATGACTTTTCTTAAATCTCCTACTGCTGGCGTATTAAATTCTCTTCGCAATTTCCCTGTACTTCGTCCACTATCTGAGACTGAGATAACTGCAGTAATTTCTACAGGGAAATCTTTAAGTCCTTTCAGTAAGGAACTAATTCCAGTTCCCCCACCAAAGACAACCACTTTCTTATACATCTATTCGCTCCTCTTTCTTTTAATAATCGCAAGAGCTGCTTTTGTTCCTTCTGCACTTGCTATTACAATTTGAAATGCTTCTTTTTTTACCACATCTCCTACTGCAAATATTCCTGGAATTTTACTTTCTTGCTCTTCATTCACTAAAATAAAACCATCTTTTTCTACAATTGATAAATTCTCTACAAATTTTGTATTAGGAAATTGTCCAATAAAGACAAATAATCCTGATACATCTAAAATCTTTTCATCTTTTCTATTTCCTTGTTGATAAGCAATTCCCTTTAATTTCCCATGATCTTCTTTTAAAGAAGTTATATTACAAGAAGTTAATATTTCAATATTACTTTTTTCTTTCACTTTTTCTAGTAATTTTCCTTCTTCTCGAAAGATATCTCTTCTATGTAATAAATATACTTTACTACACAAATTTGATAAATAAAGTGATTCTTCTAAAGCGGAAGTACTCCCACCAACGACTGCAACAATTTTTCCTTTATAAAGAGCTCCATCACAAATCGCACATGAACTAACTCCTCTTCCATTTAACTTTTCTTCGTTGGCAAGTCCAAGTTTTTTAGGAGATTTTCCACTTGCAAGAATAATGAATTGACACTCTATTTCTTTTGTATTTGTATATACAATCTTTTTTTGCTCTTTTACTTCAATTTTAGTAACTGTATCATAAATATAATCTGTTTTTAAATCCGTCAGTTGTTTCCACATGGAAAGAGATAATTCTGGACCTGTAATTTTTGAAATTCCTGGATAATTTTCTATGATAGCTGTTTGATTCATTTGACCACCGGGCGCTCCTTTTTCAATGATACAGCAAGAAATATTAGCTCGTTTTAAATATAAAGCTGCACTCATTCCTGCAGGTCCTGATCCAACAATGACAACATCGTATTTCATCCAATCTCCTCTTTTCTATATAGGTGCTTTAATTTTCTTTTGTTCTTCTTTTGAAAAAAGAAAAGATAAATACCTACTCCTATCAATCCCAATGATACAAGTTGTGCTACTCGAAAAGATCCAAGATAAAGACTATCTTGCCGCATTCCTTCGATGATAAATCTAGCGATAGAATACCAAATTAAATAAAATCCAGTTAATTGTCCAATATGTAAATATTTCCACTTTTTACGAATCACAAGAAGCAGAAAAAATCCAAGAAAATTCCAACAAGATTCATAAAGAAAAGTAGGTTGATGATAAACTCCATTGATATACATTCCATTTACAATAAAATTAGGAATTCCAGTTGAGAGAAGTGTTTCCTTTGATACAACAGCACCATAAGCTTCTCCATTAAAAAAATTTCCCCATCTTCCAATGGCTTGTCCTAATATAACACCGACGACTATAATATCTAAAATTTTTAAAGTATCATATTTATATTTTTTAGTATGATACAAAATAGTAAGAACTCCTGCCAAAAGTCCACCATGAATTGCCAGTCCACCTTCCCATATTTTAAAAATTTCTAATGGATTTCTAAGGTAATATGGAAATTGAAATAAAACATAATAAATTCTAGCTCCTAAAATACCGAATAATACGATATAAAAAATCATATTGATTAGAAAATCAGGTTTTATTTTCTCTTTAATAGCTTCTTTATAAACAACGATAGATGCAGCAAAAACTCCAAGAAAAATAAAAATAGAATACCAATAAATTTGTATAAATCCAAGGTCGAAGGCAACTCTATTCATGAGTTTTCACCTTTCTTAAAATAGGACGAATAATGATCTCTTCAACAATGCCATTCATAATAGAAATTAAAATTGCAATAAAAAAAGCGATCCATATATTTTCAAGATTAAAATGACTTCCTAAAATCCAATCTGTAAGTTTTAAAATAAACAAGTTAATACAAGGATAAAAAAGACCTAAAGTAAGACCTGTAATAGGAATCGTCAAAGTCACAAGTAATGGTTTTATTGTTTTATTAAGCAGTACGATAATAGAAACTGCTAAAACTCCATAAATATAAGGATGCGATAGATCAATATAAAAAGTTTTGAAAAGTTTTGAAACAATTAAAAAAACGAGGGTATAACCGAAAAGATAGAGAAACCATTCAAAAAGCTGGTTCATTTGTAATTTTCCTTTTACTTTTTTGACTAAATGCATCGTTATCACCTTCTATTTTAGAATTGGTTTTAAAAATTTTCCTGTGTAGGAAGATGGACACAAGCAAATTTCTTCTGGTGTTCCTACTGCTACTACAGTTCCTCCTTCATCTCCGCCTTCTGGTCCAAGATCAATGATATAGTCTGCAACTTTAATAACATCTAAGTTGTGTTCAATCACTAGAACTGTATCTTTATTATCTACTATTTTTTGTAAAATTGCAAGCAATCGCTTGATATCATGTGTATGAAGACCTGTGGTTGGTTCATCTAATATAAATAGAGTTTTTCCAGTTGCTTTTTTTTGTAATTCTTTTGAAAGTTTTACTCGTTCTGCTTCTCCGCCTGATAAGGTAGGGGCACTTTGTCCTAATTTAATATATCCAAGTCCTACTTCTTCTAGAACTTTTAATTTTTGTACGATTTTAGGAACATTTTCAAAAAATTCTAAAGCTTCACTTACACGCATATCTAAAACTTCTGCAATGTTTTTTCCTTTGTATTTTATTTTGAGTGTTTCACTGTTATATCTTGTTCCATGACATACTTCACACGGAACATAAACATCTGGTAAGAAGTGCATCTCTATTTTTTTTACTCCATCTCCACGACATGCTTCACATCTTCCTCCTTTAACATTGAAAGAGAAACGATTTTTTTCAAAACCTAACATTTTTGCTTCTTTTGTAGTTGTAAACAATTCTCTAATATCATCAAAAACTCCTGTATAAGTTGCTGGATTACTTCTAGGTGTTCTTCCTATAGGAGCTTGGGATATCTCTACCAATTTATCGATATTTTGGATTCCTAAGATACTTTTATGTTTTCCTGGTTTTACTTTAGATCGATAAAGTGTAGAAGCAATTTTTTTAGCCAATACCTGATTGATCAAACTACTTTTCCCACTTCCAGAAACTCCTGTAATACAAGTAAAGGTTCCAAGAGGAATTTTGACTTGAATATCTTTTAAATTGTTTTCAGCAGCTCCTTTAATTTCAAGAAATTTTCCGTTTCCTTTTCTTCTTTTTTTTGGAACTTCAACACATAATTTACCACTTAAATATTTCCCTGTTAAACTATTTTCATTCTTCATCACTTCAGAAGGAGTTCCTTCTGCTACGATTTCACCACCACGATCTCCTGCCAAAGGACCCACATCTACAAGATAGTCTGCAGCAAGCATTGTATCTGTATCATGTTCTACGACAATTAGTGTGTTTCCTAAATCTCGCATATCTAATAGAGAACGAATCAATTTTTCATTATCTCTTTGATGTAATCCTATAGATGGTTCATCTAATACATATAAAACTCCTGTTAATCGAGATCCAATCTGAGTAGCAAGGCGTATTCTTTGTGCCTCTCCTCCTGAAAGAGTTCCTGCACTTCGAGCAAGAGTTAAATAGGTAAGTCCTACATTGGATAAAAAAGTAAGACGAGATAAAATTTCTTTTAATAATAAATCTGCAATTTGTTTTTGTTCTTTTCCTAGTTCCAAATTTTCAAAAAATGGTATTAAATCTTTTATACTCATGCAAGTAACTTCATAAATATTTTTTCCACCAATTAAAACTGATAAAATATCTTCTTTTAATCTTGCACCATGACAGGTTTCACAAACTTGCTCCACCATGAAACGTTCTAACCACTCTCTTATCCAGGTGGATGTTGTTTCCATATATCTTCTTTCTAAGTTATTTAAAATTCCTTCATAATAATCTTTTCGATTTGTTATGTTTCCACTTTTTGAGGCATAATGAAAGGAAATGGGTTCTACGCTTCCATAAAGCAGAATATCTTTTTGTTTCTTAGAAAGTTTCTTATAAGGCTTATCCATATCAATTTTGTAATGATTACAAACACATTCTAATTGCTTAAAATAAATATTATCATGATCATCTCCCATTGTTGTAATTGCAAACTGATTTAAGCTTAATTCTTTATTTGGAATCACTAAATCTTCATCCATTCGCAACTTGATCCCTAATCCTTTACAGTCTGGACAAGCACCAAAAGGAGCATTAAAACTAAAAATTCTTGGTTCTAATTCAGGAAGAGAAAACTCACAATAAGGACAAGCAAAAGCTTCAGAAAATACCAATTCTTTGGCTTCCTCTCCTAAAATTTGAATGACAACTTTTCCATGAGAAAGCTTAGTTGCTACTTCAATAGATTCACTAAGCCTTCCTTTACTTTCTTCCTTTAATACGATCCTATCTATAACTACATCAATATTATCTTTCTTATTCTTATCTAGTTTTATTTCTTCATCTAAATCGTGCATTTCTCCATTGATACGAATTCTTACGTATCCATCTTTTTGTAAGGTTTCTAACAAATCTTTATGAGTTCCTTTTTCTCCATGAACAACAGGACTTAATATAATTAACTTTGTTCCAATTGGATATTCCATTACTTTATCAGCCATCTCTTCCACACTCTGTCTTTGAATAGGAATATGGTGATTTGGACAATAAGGCACTCCTACTCTTGCATATAAAAGACGCAAATAATCATAAATCTCTGTTACTGTTCCTACTGTACTTCTTGGATTTTTAGAGGTTGTTTTTTGATCTATGCTAATAGCTGGAGAAAGCCCTTCTATACTATCAACATCTGGTTTTTCTGTTCCTCCTAAAAATTGTCTTGCATAACTTGATAAACTTTCTACATAACGGCGTTGTCCTTCTGCATAAATAGTATCGAAAGCTAAAGAACTCTTTCCACTTCCAGAAACTCCTGTCATTACAATCATCTTATTTTTAGGAAGTGTAATATCTACATTTTTTAAGTTATTTTCTCTTGCTCCTTTTACAATAATTTGATCCATACTGTTCACCTCTAAACGCGTTTATTATAACACGAATAAATGTACGTGTAAATAGCATTTAATAGAGAAAATTTAAATCAAAGCAATGTAAATCATTATTGATTATTTTCTACTCTATAATATATTTCTCGATAACAATCGTTTACAAATTGATCTCCAATCTCATTTACTCCGTCTCCTTCTTGATTACTGTGTGTTCGACCTATTACTATTTTTTGTTTAATATCTATTCCCATTTTTTTTAAGAGAGTAATTTGATTGATTGATCTTTCTAATATATTTTTTCCAAATAATTTTCTTTGGATAGCTCCAACAGCACTTGGAACACTTCGCTCAAAAAAGCTCATATCATGCATTGAAACTGCCTTTCCTTCTTCATCGAATCGCTTGGATGCTTTTTTCTGATCTTCCAACTCTCCAACATAGTAGCGAAATTTAACTTTCGAATAACTTTCATTATTAAATTCTTTGCCTGTAATCTTTCTATAGTCTTTTATACCTAAGGGATATTCTAATTGGAAAAGGGGCATTGGAATACTTCCACTTGCTCCACCAATACAAGCCATTTCTACAATTTCAGGATGTAAGAGTACAAATCTTTGAGCAAAAACACCAGAAGAAGAATATCCATTTAAAAATATTTTCTCTTTTATTTTGATTTGCTTGCTCATTCTTTGTTTTACTTCATTTATAATATTTAAAACTTGTAAATCTATACGATAGTAAAGATTATCTTTTGAGATATTAAAGCATCCTTTAGAAAGTTGTTGATAGTAAGGGTCTTGTGAAGAAACACTAGGTAATATTGGAATTAAAATTGGACAATTCCATCCTTTTAACTTATTTATTAAATTACGAGCAGTAAGAAGGCCATTCTTTAATAACTCATATGAATCTTCTATTTCTAAATTATTAACTTCTACTGAAAGAAAACATTTTTCATCTAATTGTTCCGGTAAAACAAGAATATATGGAATATTATAAGCACTTTGAATAGTGGGATAATGAATTTCAAGGGTATATTTTTTATCATTTAAATTATAAGGGAAACAAAATCCAAATTCAGTTTTTAAAGGTTTAATATTATTAAACAATTTTATCCTACCTTTCTATAAATGGGTTCTTAAATTTTTTAGCAATTCTCTTAAACAATGGAACTAAGAGGTCATTTACAACTTTTCACAAAATTAACTATTTTCATATTTTTTATTAATTTTTTTTTGATTTTTAATTTTCTTTAGTTAATACTTTTTGAAATTTTGTTGGTTTTACTTTATTTACATATATTTCATTAACAAATACATTTAATGGAATATATATTAACTTATATTGATTCATTCTAAATTTATTTATCAATTCTTCATTTTCTTCATAATATTGCCTAATTTTTGATTGATTTATTCTAATTTTTTCTTCTTCCGACTTTTTGTTATGTCTTTCATGCAATAAAGTATTTGGCCATTTAATACCACTATATCTTATATCTTCATAATTTGTTTGAGCCATCATAAAGTGGACTACATCAAATCTTGAATATGAAAAAGTACTATCATCAATGTTTACAATCATTGCAACTTCTAATAAATTTGGATTTATTTTTTTACTTGTAAATCCATCGACTTCATTATTTTCATTCACTACATTTTCACTCTCAAATGTTAAATAAACACCTTCTCCTAAATATTCTCTGATATTTTTGGAATTAATAACTTTTGAGTATAGTTCTTCATCAGAAAGTTGCATCTGATTTTTTTTAATTTTATTATATACAATATTAAAATCAATTAAAAGAGCAATTGTACCATGAAAACCTTCTGAAAAAAATACTTTTTTTCTATTATCACCAATTAACCTAGAATTTCGACCACAAGAAGGGACTATACCTTCAGTAAAAACTTTTTCTATTGTATTAATAGATGTAGATCTAAAACATTTCATAGGCCACCTTCTTCCTAAATACTATTGCAAAATCATTATTTTCCATCTAGTTATTTGTTTCTTTGAGTAGATATATTATCAAAATTTTACATAAAAGTCTACTTAAAATAACTTTTGAGTTTCGGTATTTTTTTACAACAGTTGCAAAATTAGTCAGTAAATATCAACAGAATACAATAAAGACAAATTGTTTAGTATCCATAATATTTTTTATTGCTATTTCAATAATTCTATAAAATTTTACCGGAACTCAAAAAAATAACTAAATAATTATTTTCTTTTATTTTATTATTTCATTATCTATGTCAAAATAATTAACCCCCTAGGTATTTTGACAAGTGTATCAAAATGACCTAAGGGAATATCTATTTATATCAATATTCGAAAAAGTTCGAATAGAAACGTCACTGGTGCCCTAAAGGAAGACGTACAACAACTATTTTTTTAATAATAAAATTTTTGATGCTTGATAATGAGGTAAAATGATTTCTTTTCCTTTGTCTGACAATTTGTTATAACTTCTTTGTAATTTATTATAAACAAATTTTTCTCCCTCATCTATAGACATATTTTTTTCTATATATACCATTCGAAGTAAGGAAGGTACACTATAAAAATGAGCCATAGCATCCGCATCAGCTATACATATTTCCTCTGGGGTAGTTTTTTTAACTAATCTACTTCCTCGATGATTCAAAATACATTTTTTTATTAATTCTATATCTTCTTTAGTAATTGGATAAGGAGTTAATAATTCTTCAGCAATTTGAGCTCCAATTATATGATGTTGTTCAGTATAAGACTTATCGGTAATAGATGCAACATCATGTAATAAAGCGGCTAAAGCAACTACATCGTGATTTGCTCCATATTCGGAACAAATTTCTATAGCTATTTTATAAACTAATTCAATATGATGATCCCAAGCTCCAATTCCATAAGTATTGGATGGTAACATACATCTTTTTTTACTTCATCATATATTTTATTTATTATATCGTCCATTAAATTACCTCCATAAACACATATTGGTTTCCAATATGCAAGTGTGTTTTCTAAATTGACAGATTTCAATTTAAAAGTTAGTTCTTATTATAACATAAATTTAAGCATAAAAAAAACTATATGATACATACAATTTCCATTTGGTATGAGATAAACTACTTTCATCTGCTTCTCTACCTGATTTTAGTTTTTTCATTTAATCCTCCTCTTGATTGAATTTGGTTGACCGACCATTTTCATTATATCAAAAGGAGAATTAAATGATTTATTACTACGACGCTACTGCTTTTATATTCATACCGGCATAGCCGGTAGATTTTTGTTTGACCTTATTGGTCAAACATATTAAAACTCAAACTATAAAAGTTCGAGCTTGGTATCAATCTGGTGGAGATGAGGAGAATTGAACTCCTGTCCGAAAGATTTCTAGATAAATTTCTACAGGTTTAGTTAACTTATTTTTCTCATATTACATTCAAGTAGTTAACGAACAAAATGTAATACTAGCCTAAACATTCATATCTTTTTTTGGCAGAAAAAGGTATATATCCTACTAATATGAACCCTCGCACAACTTCGTAGGAAAAGAAGTGGAGAGTTGTACCTTCCTTAAATTAGGCAAAAGCTACAGCTTGGTTTCCACCAAACATGTTAGCAAGTACATTTTTTACATTTTTTGCATTTATTGTTGTTTGCTTATTACGTAAGCACTCGACCTGCAATTTATTTCGAAGATTCTCCCGTCGAAACCAAATCATCCCCAAGACAAGCTGATTATATCACAAATAAATAAAAAAGAAAAGGACTTTTTAACTTCCTCCTTCTGTCTGATAAGCATCACTTGCAACAAAAAAAGCAGCGGGATCTAACATTTTTATTGCTTCTTTCAATGTAAAATATTCTTGAGTTGGAACGACTGCTAAAATAACACGTTTTCTTTTTTCTAAAAAGCCTCCTTTTACATCAAAAACTGTCGCAGAATGGTGTAACTCTTCAATAATAAAATTCTTAATTTTTTCATCCTCTTGTGTCACAATATAAAAGGCTTTATTCCTAGAAATTCCAAGCATAACTCGATCCATAATCAAACTATTGATATAAAGAATTAAAATGGCATAAAGAACCATATTAAATCCAATATAAATACCTCCTAAAAATACAATTAAACCATTGATAACAAAACTACTTTTACTATAAGAAATATGAAAATATTTATATAAAATTTGATTGATAATGTTTAATCCACCATTACTAAATCCAACACGATAAACGAGTCCATTTGTAATTCCAGAAATAACTCCAATTATAAGAGAGAGAAGCAATAATTCATTACTATCCACATGAAATCTTACTACAATTGGTGCTGTAATACTGACAAAAAAAGGATAAACAATAGTAGCTACTAAACTTCCCATTGTTTTTTCCAAACCTAAAAAGAAAAAACTGAAAATAAGCATACTAATTGATATCAATAAAATAACAAGAGAAGGATCAAAATCAAACAAATGATGTAACAAAACAGCAACACCATTTACTCCACCAATTACTAGATTAGTTGGTAGAAGAAAAATATTAAATAGTATGGCAGAAAGAAATAAGCAAAGAAGTAAAATAAAATAACGTCCCACCAAATTTTTTTCATTGATTATTTCATTAAAAGGCATTTACTCACCCCCAAACACTTCATAAGCATCCGTAACTACAAAGAAAGCAGATGGATCTAATTTGTGAATTCCTTCTTTCAATTTGAAATATTCTTTTGTTGGTATAACACACATTAAAACAGTTTGTTTTTTTTCATTATATCCTCCATGTGCATTAAAAACCGTAACTCCATGATGCAAGTACTTCAAAATAAATTCTTTCACTTCTTTTTCTTCTTCGGTAATAATATAGAAAGCCTTACTATCAGAAATTCCCAAAAGAACTCGATCTGTCATAAGTGAAATAATATAAAGTACAATCATTGCATACATCAATTTCGTAAATCCAAATGTTAGTCCTCCAGCCAAAACAATAAGTCCATCAATTAAAATAATTGCTTTTCCCATACTTACTTTTCCATATTTTGCTACAATCTGATTTAAAATATCTGTTCCACCTGTTGTAAATCCTGCTTTAAAGATCAAACCTGAACCAAACCCATTCAACAATCCACCAAAAACAGCTGAGAGTAACATTTCACTTGCATCTAAATCAATATATACTGCAACATTGGCAGTAAGTTTTACAAAAACAGGATAAAGAATCGTTCCTAATATGGTAGCCTTTGTTGCTTCTTTTCCTAATAAGAAATAAGAAAGTATCACTAAAAGTAATGAAATGATTAGAATCACAAGAGACGGATCTGTTCCAAAAAAATGCTTTATAATTAAAGAAATTCCACTTACCCCACCAACCACTAAATCATTGGGTTGATAAAAAAGGTTGAAGGAAAGTGCTACTAAGAAACACCCAAATGCTAAAAGAAGATAACGTTTTATTCTAGTCTTTTTATAAATTTCTTTTAATATATCATCTACTTTAACTTTACTAAAAAACCCCATTTTATTCTACTCCTTTCAAATAACTTTCAATTATTTTATCTAGTTCCCCATCTAAAACTGCACTTACATTACTTGTTTCATAATTGGTTCTATGATCTTTTACCATAGAATATGGATGCATTACATAACTTCTAATTTGTGAACCAAATTCAATATTTTGTTGTTCTCCTTTCAAAGAAGCTAACTCTTGTTCTCTTTTTTGTTGTTCTAATACATAAAGTTTACTTTTTAACACTTTTAAAGCTTGTTCCTTATTTTGAATTTGGCTTCTTTCATTTTGACAGGTAACAACAGTTTTGGTAGGAAGATGGGTAATTCGAACTGCACTATCTGTCGTATTGACCCCTTGTCCACCTGCTCCTTGCGAACGATATACATCGATTTTTAAATCCTTTTCATCTATATGTATAGACACATCTTCTAAAATTTCAGGAGTCACATCAACAGAAGCGAAGGAGGTATGTCTACGATTCGATGAATCAAAAGGAGAAAGACGTACTAAACGATGAACTCCTTTTTCACTCTTTAGATATCCATAAGCATAATTCCCTTCCACTTTAATTGTTACACTTTTTATTCCTGCTTCTTCTCCTGCTTGATAATCTAAAAGAGTCACCTTTCTTCTAGTTTTTTCCAAATATCTTAAATACATTCGATATAGCATTTCTGCCCAATCACAAGCTTCTGTTCCTCCTGCACCTGCATGAATTTCTAAGATGCAATCATTTTGATCATATTCTTTTCCAAGAAGAAGTGCTATACTTTCTTTTTCTACTTGTTTTTTTATCTCTTCATATTCCTTTTCTAAAGAAGAAAAAATAGTCATATCTTTTTCAGTCTCTAATAGTTCTAAAAATTCTATATTTGAATGAACTTGTTCTCTTATTTTTTTGATTTTGTTTACTTGATTTTTCAATGTGGAAATCTTAGATGTTACTGCTTCTGTATTTTCTCTTTTTTGATTCCAAAAATCAGGGGCACTCATCTTTTCTTCTAATTCTCTAATTTCTCTTTCTTTCTTAGCACAGTCAAAGTGACCTCCATATTATCTCAATTTCTTCTTGAAGTGATTCATATTTTTTTTTCAATTCAATTTGTTCCATTTTTTCACCTAGTTTCTATTCTTATTATACACGAGAAAATTATTTCTAACAAAGATTTTGTATGTATACTTCATTTATTTTTACATAAACTATCATTGAGGAAACAAAAAACGAAGGTTATTTTGTTCCTCTTCTTATAGATTACGCTTGTGAGGATATTTCGCAAGCGTTTTTAAGTAAAAGAATATAACTACTTTATTGATCTTAATAAGTCACTTATAATAAAAATTAAGAAAAGAAAGCAAAATTAGATAAAATTTACTTTTACAGGATAACATGTAAGTAAAAAGGGCGTTGTAAAAGGAATATTATTTTTTAATAAAAAGAGGGTTGCAAAATTATTTTGTTAACTCTCTTTGTCATCAATTTTTTACTAATGTCTTTTAATGTTTCTAAATATGCTTTTCCACAGGGCTAATTTCTTTACTTGATATTTCCTATATTCACTTTTTGCTTTTTTTATTGCTTCATCGTGACTTTAGTATCCGCACCAATTAATGTCTTTCCTTCTGTAGTAAATAAAATGGAATCAAGTTCTCTTATATAATCTTCCATATACATTTGTTTATGCCTAATTGCTTGAATTTCAGCAAAATCAAAATATCCTGATACTAAATTATTTAAAATTTTTAATTCTTCTTCTGTTAAATAATTCTTAGCAATGACTACATCACTTATAACTGGAATATCACTACTAAAGGTCATAAGTCCCATAAATGGTTTTTCTGAATTAGCTCTTTCGTAGATTATTTCTGAAGCAGTATGGTCATCTGTTACAAAATGAAGTTTATTTTGCACAATTTTAAAAAACTCAATAGATTTTTCATCCTTTGGATTATAATCAACTGCAGTGGCATATAAATCTAAAACTTGGCGGTAGAGAACTTTTTCTGAAGATCTTATATCCTTTATTCTAGCTAGTAATTCCTTCCAGTAATTGTCACCAGCATTGCCTTTAAGACGTTCATCATCTAATGTGAATTCTTTAATCATGTATCTTTTAATCTTTCGGTAGCCCATTTTCTAAAATTAGTAGCTATTTTAGATTTAATACGATATCTTAAAAAAATAATCATATCTAAATTATAAAACGGAATTTCCCGTGATACCTCTCTATTTCCTTCTTTTCGAACTTGTCGAAAATTTTGACATGTTGAAATTTTATCTGATTCTACCTCTAAATATATATTATTTATATGTTCAACAATATTTGTTCTTGAAGTTTTAAAAAGCAATGCCATTTTTTGTTAAGATAATCAAACAGTTTCATTTTCCAATTTTACATCAATTTTAGTTTCTCCATCATCAGATTGATAAATTACTATATTATTAGAATCATACTTGTTCTCCATTAATATACCTCTTTAAATTTAAAAGATGTCAACCATTATAATATCGTGACATCCTTTATTTTACGGAGTTTTTTATTACTTTTTGAATTTTTTGGTGGTCAAAATTTAAATTAGATTAAATTTTTTAGTAATTAAAATTTTCTAAAACCATTTATTCATTCTCATTTTCCGCAACAATTCTTATACTTCTTACCACTTCCACATGTTGAGCATACTCCAGTATTTATAGTATTTATGGTATTTGTGTTATTATTGTTACTATAAATTTTTTTCATTTGCAAACATTTTGCAAACTTTGTTTGCATCCGTTTACTATCACAATGTACTATTTTGTTAATTGTTTAGAAATATCTCTTTTCCCAACATATACTTATTATAACTTATTAAAAAATCCTGTTACAATAATTCTAAATATTTCTTTAACATTTCTATCTCTAATCCATTTATTAATTTGATAAAATCAGTATAATCTTGCGTTGTATGTGCTTTATCTAAAGCTTCATAATATTGTAATCTATTTTCTTTTTTTATAATTACAGGATTAAAGCCGTGTTTCATCAAATCTAAATTCATAATTAATCTTGATGTTCTCCCATTTCCATCAACAAAAGGATGAATTTTAACAAG
>CANQEE010000008.1 GCA_947594595.1 uncultured Bacilli bacterium | reverse complement strand
TTTAAATTATATTTGATTAAAGAATTTGAAAGATTAAAAAAGAATGAAGCATATCAAGAGAAAATTGAATGGCATGCTAACAGAGTTTTAGCTAAAACAAATTATTTAATTCACACGGATGCTATAAAAAATTATATTGTTCCAACCTTAACAGAAAAACAAAAACAATATGTATATGCAGAAGAGGCTGATGTTTTAAATGTTGCTTTATTTGGTATGACAGCAAAAGAATGGAGAGAAGTTAATCCCGAACTGGCTAAAGAAGGAAATATTAGAGATTACACAGATTTAGTACATTTAGTTATATTGAATAATCTAGAAAATTCAAATGCAGAATTTATTAAACTAGGAATGTCACAAAAAGAAAGATTAATAAAACTTAATGATTCTGCTAGAAATCAAATGGAAATCTTAAAGAATAATAATGAAATAAAAGAATTAGAAAATATTGATAAATATTTAATTGAAACTAAATGATCATTGTCAGTTTAGAAAACACACTTGTATATTGTCAAACAATATGTGTGAAGTGGTAATCATTTTAGATTGTATAAATTTTTTAATTATTTAAGGGAGGGTTTATTATGTTAGAAATTAAAAAAGTAGATGATGAATTATATAGAGCGATGTATGGAGTGCCAAGAATTGGAGATGCTCATATCATATGGGAAACAATTAAAAACAAACCAGAAATATTAAGAGAAGCTGTAAAAATCAAAAGAAACAAATGGGATAATGGAGATATAGTGAATGGATTAACAATTTGTGATGCAATGTTAACTGATTTTAGCAATGTAGATCAAATAGCATACAATGAATTGATTCAAAATATTTATACAAATACGGATATAGCTCGGATTGTTATAGATGGTGCAAGTAATGGTGGTAATTCTTACTTATTGATGAGTTTATGGAACTATAATATAAAATTAACTGAAAAGCAAAAAGCTTTTGCAGTTCATGAAGCAATGAATAAAATAGGGACTACTAGATATGAAAATGATATGAATAATTATTCCAAAAAACTTGATGAAAAAGGAATTACAGATGAGCAAACGATGTATACTGAATTTAGTGGGTCTATAAATCCTGTTGGGGCTAAAACAGGTAGTATGTATATGGCAAGTGTTTTTGCTTCATTAAGTAATACTCAAGCTCATGGACATGGGGATTTTGATATTAGATATTGGATACTTAGAAATCCAAACTGGACTTTGGACGAAAAGCAAAAGTTAATTATGGATTTCTGGGCTGATGATGATGTGTATGATGAAGTTTTGGAACAGTGGGAATGGGGCGTAGCTAATGATAGTGCTAATTATAAAGGAGAAGCATTGCCGCAATTTGATAAATTTCAAATGTATGAATATTCTTATGAAGAACTGTTAAGATTTTATGGTCATAAAAAGACTACTGATAGAATATGGAATGAAATACAATTTTGCAAACAGATGCATAAGTTAAGACCTCAACAATGGGAAATAGAATCTTCAATACAAAAAGAATTAGTGAAAGTTACTCAAAATTAGAAAATTAAAAAACATATAAAGCAAAAGTTGTCATACTCCTTTCGTTAGGGTACCATTGATGTTTCTGTTCGAACTTTTATATAGAGAACTTGCAAAAAGTTCTTTTTTCATTATATTTCTTCTTTCTTTCTCAAGATTGGAGGATCACACTCACATCAAATGTTCCTATAAAATATTATACTATAATTGATATTATAAATAATCGAACATTGAATAATTTTTATTATTTCTCAATAAGTTATTTTGACATAAATATTAAAACAACCTAAGAGGCTAATTATTTTTTCATAAACAAAATAGATAAATAAATTTTAAAAGTATAATTTGCTAATGTGATATAATGATGAAAGAAAGTAGGTTATATAATATGAATGAAGATCAAAAACGAATCATTACTCAATTCGTTCATACATTTGCTCAAAAAGCAAATATAACCAATCAAGACGAAATTATTTATACCATTCATAGATTATGTTCAATGAATATAAATGATGCTATTGATGCTATTTTAGTTTCATTAAATGATTTATTAGATAGAAAAATGATAACTAAGGAGGATATTTTTTCAAATATTGATGCTATTATAAGTTTAAATTCTGAGAAATATACATCTGCTAGTAATTTAATCGAAAGACTCAATTGGATTAAAGACATGAATATGGAATATCCTAAGATGTCATTATCTGAAAATCATCAAATAGTCATGGAAGTTTTTGATAAATTTAATGAGTTATTAAATGACAATTTTGATTGTTATTATACGGGTGGTTTAGTGGGATATTTAGCAATCAATCATCAGTTAGAAAGATATCATGGAGACTTAGATTTATTTGTCAATGAAGAGCAATTAGTTGCTTTAAAAAAATTAGTGGATTCTAGTCATGATTTTGCTTTTGTCAGTAATATGAGTCATAAAGAAGTTCATGGTCATGAATATAAAATTGTATATAAAGATACTCCTATGAGTATTGGATTATTCTTATTTGAAAGACAACTTGATAATAGTATAACTGTGAAAGAGTATTACTTTGAAAATCAAAATCAATTATATGTTGATGAGCATCATTTTTCTAAGGAATATACAGAAATGTCTTTTTCTAATCAAATAAGAGAACATAATGGTATACCATATAGAATGATGAGTTTAGAAAGTATTTATAATTTTAAGAAAAATTCTAGATCAAAAGATAGATACGATGCACAAATGATCGAAGATCACGTAGATATGATGATTGATTACAAACTGGATGAGGAAAGAAAAAATAACATTGATGTAAATCATAAACTTGTAACTCATTCAATAATATCAAATATTGAAGGAGAGTATCATAATGGAAATTCTACGGAATAATAAGTTTACATCTTATCTGAAATCTTATAATCAATATAGTAGTAATTAAGATGAAAAACAATGAAGTAGATAAATACTCGAAATCATTGAATTTAATAGAGAAAAATCAACAATTAAAATTCTACCTTAGAAGAAGTTATTTTACTTTTCAAAGAAAAGATTTTTTGAAAAAATCAAGATAAAAATTTTTCTTTTTTCTTCCCTAATCCAACAAAAAGTTAAAAATTCCTTTATTTTATATTGCTTTTTAAAAAGTAACATGCTATTCTTAATATGTAAGCATAGTATGCTTAAAACATTTAGGGAGGAGTATTACAATGAAAAAAGTTGAATTAGTAGAAGCAGTTGCCGAAAAAGCTGGACTTACAAAAGCAGATGCTACTCGTGCAATTGATGCTACAATCGAATCAATCAAAGAAGCTTTGGTAAAAGGAGATAAAGTGCCACTAGTTGGATTTGGAACATTTGCAGTTTCAAAAAGAGCAGCTCGTGAAGGACGTAATCCAAGAACTGGAGAAACTGTTAAAATCGCTGCTAGAAACGCTGTTTCATTCAAAGCTGGTTCAGCATTAAAAGATGCAGTAAATTAAAAAGCCTAAGGCTTTTTTTATTTGTCTTTTAAATGTATAATAAAATTAGAGGAGATCTTATGAAAGAAACGGCTTTAAAATTATTAGAAAAAATTGAAAATGAAGGATATAAAGCCTATATAGTAGGTGGATTTGTACGAGATTCTTTATTAAAAATTACAACAAATGATATTGATATTACTACCAATGCTACACCACAACAATTATGCAAAATTTTTCCAGATGCTATTCTTCCTTCTAAAGAATATGGATCAGTCACATTATCAGTCAATCAAATTCATTTTGAAATTACCACATTTCGAAAAGAATTTAGTTATGAAGGAAATAGGAGACCTACTAAGGTTATGTACATACAAGACTTGAAAGAAGATCTTCTTCGTCGTGATTTTATTGTAAACACTCTTTGTATGAATTCTCATGGTGAAATTATTGACTTATTAGGAGGAAAAAAAGCACTGGAAGCAAAAATTCTTGAGACAGTAAAACCTAGTCTTGAGAGTTTTGAAGAAGATGCCCTTCGTATTTTAAGGGCAATTCGTTTTGCAACTTTATTAGATTTTTCTCTGAGTCAAGAAATTGAACAAGCCATCTATAGAAAGAAAGGATTATTAAAAAATTTGTCTCAAGAAAGAAAAAAAGAGGAACTTGATAAAATTTTTTCTTCTTCAAATGTTCAGAAAGGAATTTCCTATTTACTTATCTATGGACTCGATGAAGTGTTACAACTTCCTAAATTGAAAAAGCTGAAACATTTCCCACCTAGTATTGGAATTTGGTCTTTTTTAGAAGTAGAAAAACAATACCCTTTTTCCAAAAATGAAGAGGCTCTTATGAAATCAATTCGGAAAGCCAGCAAAGCAGTTTTGTCAGAGCTTTCTCTTTATGAAAATGGACTTTATGCAAGTAGTGTTGCAGGAGAACTTGTAGGAATTTCTAAAAAAGAGATTGCTCAAAAATATGAATCTCTTCCCATTCATAGTCGTAGAGAGCTTGCTATCAATGGGAAAGATTTGATGAAAGCATTCAAAAAAGAACCAGGTCCTTATGTTCATAAAACACTTTCTTTTCTGGAAGAAGAAGTAGTTAAAGGACATGTTGCTAATCAAAAAGAAGCGCTGCTTTCTTATTGTTTAGAACATCAATTTATGATAGGATAACAAAAGAAAAAGGTGATTTTATGAATCAAGAAAATTTACAAAAACATTTATGTGGGAGAAGTATACAGATTCCTTTTTCTATGTATTCTTTTAGAGAAAGTTGGAAACTAGATTATCCTGAATTTATCCTTTTAATGTATTTAAAAGATAAAGGGAAGTATGTGCCTTTTAATCCTAGGGAAATTGAAGAAGATTTATCAATTTCTTCGAAAGAAGTTATGAAATATATAGGAGATTTAGAAAATAAACATTTTTTGAGGATGGAAACAAAGAAAAATGAAAAAGGTATTTTAGAAGATTTTTTATCTTTAGAAGACTTTTATCGACGTTATATGGAAAAGGTCAGGGAAGATTTAGAAGAGAACCATGTTTCTAATTCTACAATCTTTGATATGATTGAACAAGAATTTGGAAGAACATTGAGCCCTATTGAGATGGAAATTATAAAAGCATGGTTAGAAGATGGATTTAAGGAAGAGTTAATTGAAGCGGCTATTAAAGAAGCAACTTTTAATGGGGTATCTAATTTGCGTTATATTGATAAAATTTTGTATGAGTGGAATAAAAAGGGAATTCATACTAAAAAAGAAGTAGAGAAGAGAAATCAGTATCGAAAAAAAGAAGAAGATCAATCGATTGAAATGTTTGAATATAATTGGTTTGAGGATGAGATAGATGAATGAGAAAGTAAAACAATTAGAAGAATATTTAGATTTTTTGTTTCCTAATCCACATTGTGAACTCATCTATCATAAAGATTGGCAATTCTTAATAGCCGTTGTGTTGAGTGCACAAACAACTGATAAAAGAGTAAATCAAGTAACTCCCATTTTATTTTCAAAATATCCTACTTTAAAGGCTCTTTCTAATGCAGAACTTGTAGAGTTAGAATCCATTTTAAAACCTATTGGTTCTTTTCGAAAAAAAGCAAGTTATGTAAAATCAATTGCTACAATTTTAGAAGAAAAGTATGGTGGAATACTTCCAAAAGAAAGGGAGGTTTTAGAAAGTTTTCCTGGAGTTGGAAGAAAAACAGTAAATGTAGTTTTGTCAGAATTGTATCAATATCCTGCAATTGCGGTGGATACTCACGTAGAGAGAATTAGTAAAAGACTTTATCTTGCTGCAATAAAGGATAGCCCTTTAGAAGTTGAGAAAAAACTAATGAAAAAGTTTTCGAAAGAAACTTGGGGAAAAAGACATTTACAACTTGTTCTTTTTGGACGATATTATTGTAAGGCGGTAAAACCAATGTGTGATGAGTGTCCATTACAGAAAAGTTGTAGGGAGAAGAAAATTCAAAATAAAAAGAAAAAATAAAGAGAGGCTGTCCTCTCTTTTATGTGTTTTCTTCTGGATTATTGTCCTCTTCTTCTCCACCGCTAGAATCTTCTAAGACTGTTACAATAATGGAAGCACTTGTTCTGCTTTCACCTTTATAGGTAAAAGTAAATTTAACACTGTGTTTTCCAGGAGATAAGATATTAGAAAATGCCATGTTTTGATTGTCAACACTAATCGCTGTCACCGTAACAGAGACAACTGCGCCATCTTCTTTTACTTTAATTTGATTTTCTAATTCTCCGACAGTGGTTCCAAAGTTCACAGTAAAGGAAGAAGGACTGATGGTAAGATTTGCTTTTGGTTTAGAAAGTGTATATGTAGCAGGATCACTTTGATTGGCATTATATTTTTGATAGGTAGCTATTACTTTATATGTTCCATAAGGATCATTTGTATTCATGGTATAACTTGTTTTGGTTGTAAATCCTAATAAAGAGTCATTAAAGTACACATTGTATCCAAAAGAACCATAGTTTTCATCTGTTTCTTGTGGATCTACCGCATTCCATGAAATGGATGCTTTTCCTCCAGAATAACTAACAGTAAGACCCGTTGGAGTAGCCAATTTAGATGCTACTTTATTTTTTGGTTCATGACCTTTTTTAAAGTATTCTAAATTTCCACCCATCTCAATTCCAACAACACTATCAGGAGTTTTAAATTCCTCTTTATTTTTCTCAAAAATATTATCAGCCAAAGCTCTATAAAGTTTGTCTTTTTGATTAGAACAAGCAAGGTTATGACAATAATATCCTTCTCTTGCTGTGTCTGCTTCTGGATAACCATACCACATACCAATTAAGGTTTTTGTTGTATATCCAACGACCCAAGAATCTCGAATTGCATCATCACTCATACCAAACATTGCTTTTTGATTTTCATCCCAGTTTGTTGTTCCAGTTTTTGCTGCAACTCCTGGAATAGGGCTTCCATAAATTGCTACATTTTGTAAAATACTTGTAATCATATAAGCTGTTGCATCACTCATTACTTCACGTTTGACTTCTTTGTGCTTGATCTCTTTTGCATCACTTCTATAGATAAATCGTTCTACAGAATAAGGTTCATAGTAAGTTCCTCCATTTGAGAATGCTGCATAAGCGGCACTTAATTCCATTGGAGAAACACCAGGATTGAAAGCTCCAATTGCATGAGCTTCATGTAGCTTAGTTGTGCTTTCATCTGTTTCTGGTGTGATTCCTAAATTTTGTACAAATTCAGAAATCTTTCTATTTCCAGCACCATTTTCACTTGTGCTAACTGTTTGGAAAGCTTTTAGTGCAGGAATATTTCTAGAAAGAGCAAGCGCTCTTCGAATTGTCATTGTTCCCATGTATCCTAAATCCCAGTTGTGAATAGGTTGCCCATTGCTATAAGAATAAGGCTCATCTGTGATTGGACTATAATTATCTTCTCCATCGTTAATTCCATAGGTAGACCAGTTATAAAATTCCATTCCAGGTCCGTAATCAAATAATGGTTTTGCAGTAGACCCAGGTTGTCTCCAAATTCCTGTTGCATAATTTAGTGTATTAACTCCAACAGCTTTTTCTCCGATTGCACGCCCTGCACCGATGGCTTGAATTTTTCCACTTCCTGTATCAAGAACAGTTACACCACTTTGAATTACATCATCTGGCCAATTAAATCCATCTCCATTCATCACACGATTTACACCATCTTGTTTGGAACGATCCATATTGGTATAGACGAGAAGAGGTGTTGTATAAGGATTTACGTTATATTTGTCAGAAAGCTCTTCTACAACAGTATCAATATAACTTTGATATTCTGCATTTCCAGTTGCCATTTCTTTGGCATTGACATTCACCAAATCTTCCATTGGAATGCTTTCCGCGATTTTCTTTTCTTCTTCTGTAATATATCCGTGTGTTTTCATCAAATAAAGAACAGTAGATCTTCTTGCAGTTGCATTTTTTGGATTGACATGAGGTCGATAATAGTTAGGAGATTTAAACATACCAGCTAAAGTAGCTGCTTCACTTAAATTTAGATCTTGAACATCTTTATTGAAGTAAGCACGTGATGCTTGTTGAACTCCCCAAACATTTCCTCCTAATAAATGGTTATTGACATAAAATTCTAAAATTTGCTCTTTGGTATAATTTTTTTCTAATTTAAAGATCGCTAGATAAATGTCTGTAAATTTTCGAATGATTCCAGCGATTCCATGACTTTCAGAACCAGTATAACTATTTTTAATAACTTGCATTGAAATAGTAGAAGCTCCTCCAGCATCACTATGTCCTAAGACTTGTCCAACAGATGCTTTTAAGAAGCGAGGTGCATCAAAACCATTGTGTTGGAAGAATCTTGAATCTTCTGTTGCTACTAAAGCATCAATAAAGACTTGAGGTAATTCTTCATAGGTAATTTTGGTTCTCATTTCTGCCCCTAATTTAGCAAATTCATTTCCATCTTTATCATAGAGAATTGTCATTTCTTTTCTTTCTAATTCTTTAGGATCAAAAGAAGGAGCTGTAATAGCAATATAGATAAAGAAACAACAAACTAAAATAAGAAAGAGAATAGCTAAAGAAAGAAAGAGAATGAGAAAAATATTGACAATCTTTCTTTGCTTTGGTTTATTCCTTAATTTATCAAGAAGTCTTGCCATTCCAACAATTAAGAGAATTCCAACTCCAAAGAAAATAGTTAAAATAGCTCCAATTGAAAAATAGCATACAACTAAAAGAATAAGAAAAGCAATCAGAAGAATCCATTTGATTGTTGAAAAATTCTCAGAAGAAGTTGTCTTTGTCTGTCTTTTTTCTCTTCTTGGTTTTGTTGCTGTCCTTGTTTGTTTCTGTTTAGCCCCCGTTTTTTTCATTTTCATAATGTCCTCCTATCCTTTTATCGATTATAGTTAAATAGGGTAATCTTGGCTGATACATAAAAGGAATTTCTATCGCTTTTTCTTTAAAATAGGTATAGGGAATAGATTTTCTTTTTGTTTGATCTAGAAAATTTATAAAATCTTCTCCCCATAATAAATACGTTTCGTTTTGAAAGGTGAATCGAACAATTAAAAAACAAATTCCACCATGACGAATTCCATTTCGAATATGTTCTATTTGGTGTGGATGAATGTTCGAAAGTGGAAAAGCAGTCTTTATTTTTGTCTCTTTTGCTTCAAAGTCTATGTAATATCCTTTGTAAAGTCCATTGTAATCAGTAGTAGATGGCTCTTTAAAATAAGCTTCTTTGATAATTGCTTTTTCTCTAGAAGGATAATCTACTTTTGTAATTTGAATAGGAGTTGGTTTTTTGTAGATATAAGCAATATCTTGTTGCCTATAATAAAGATTGGTTTCATTTAAATCATCTTCTAAACACATTCCCCTATTTTTATAATTGATGTTTTGTTTTTGTTGTTTTTTGACTCCATTTGGATAATTCATTCCCTCACCTATTTTTTATCATAGCATAACTTAGATCTTTTTTCCATAGAAAGTATACGAATTCTTTTCCTTTTTTATCCTTTTTTATGAGAATTTTTTCCACTTTCTTTTAATTTTGATGAGGTTGGATCCAATCCTCCAGAAAGAACCTGAAATTTTATGGGTTTTTCTTGTTTTTCTTCAAAAAGATGTGGGAGTAATTGTTCTCTTGCTGTTTGAAGAATGGGTTCTTTCTCTTCTAAATATTGCATGATAGTAGGTGCTTTTTGCCAGGCCTTTTTTAAAATAAAACGCATCGCTGCACTTTTAGTTCCCCAAGCATCTTCTTCTTTCGTATAAATAGCAAAGAAGTAATTATGTAATTCTTCAGA
The DNA here is from genome assembly GCA_947594595.1 of uncultured Bacilli bacterium. GTDB lineage: Bacteria > Bacillota_I > Bacilli_A > RF39 > UBA660 > CANQVB01. The sequence goes on along the minus strand of CANQEE010000008.1, from coordinate 25,652 downwards.
ATTTGTAATGGAAAAGTTGATTTGTTTTTTTGAAAGATCAAAGATATAAAAAATAGGTTCTTGACTTATATCTGTTTCACCAAGGAATTGCATGGAAAAGAAATGCTTTTTTTGTATGTGCAAAGAACTTTCATAGATTCCATCTTTTTTTGAGAAGAAAATTCGAGTCAAATGAAATTTTTTTTCGATAGGATCTTTATTTAAAAAGAATAACAAATCTTCTGTTTCAATTTTTATTTCAGTAGGAAGATTTTGTTGAGAAAGATCTTGTATTTTTCTTTCTTGTTTTGAAATTGTATCCACAAGAAAAATTTGATTTTCTTTTTTTTCTAACGTTTTATGAAAAAGTGCAAGAACTTCTTGTTCTTCTTGCTCTTCTAAGAAGGAAGCACTTTCTTTTCTTAGTTCCATTGAATCACCTGCTTTTCCTTATTATAACATGGGCAAAAAAATGAAACAATCTTTTCCTAAAATTAAAAAAAATTCGTCTTAGCAATTCTTTACAATCTTAAGACAATTCGATATAATCAAAGAAAGTAAGGTGACTTTATGAAGATAATGAAAAAGCGAAAAAAAAGGGATGCTTTAAGAAGAGACAAAGCCGTTAAAAGTATGTTGTTGGGCCTTTTTTTAATTCTTATAATGATAACAGGTGCACAAATTATTCAATATGTAAGAAGTAGTTACGCTGCTCTTTCTCCTGTGGAATCTCTTCCTAAAATTCTTTATTCAAGAACAGAAGATACTTCTTATGCAGCAGGAGTTATGGCACCCATTCGATCAGAATTTATTGATGGTATTTCTTTAATTAAACGTTTTTATACTGTTGATAATGATAGTGAAAGTGGTGGAAATGAATTTGATATTTATTGTCTGGATCGTTGGCTTGTTCAAATTCGTGGAAAAAAATATACCAAACAAGATCAACCTATTGAAGATAAGGGAATGGCTTATTTGCTCTCTCAAATTTATCCCAATAACGATCAATTTTTAGCAGGAAAAAGTGAGGATGAAAAACGCTATATTTCCCAAATTTTGATTTGGTATTATCAAGATAGAAAAGCAGGGTATCAAGATGATGCAGCTGATCAATGTGATCTTGTTAATCATCCTACAGCAATCCAAGATACTTGCTTGGATCCAGTTGATGAAATTACACATTATTGGAAGAATTCTTTATTAAAAGAAGAAAAGAAGAAGATTAGAGAAAGTGAATATTGGAGCGAGATGGAGCAAATTTTAACTGCTGCTATGAATTATCAGGAAGATAGAAATTATGAAGTTTCACTAGATCCTTCTCAAGTACATTTTTCTCTTACAGAAGATAAACAATTTATGGAAAGTAATTTGATTTCAGTGCAAACAAGTGGAAGCAATTTTTTACATTATGTATTAACAACTTCTAATGATCAAGTTACCTTTTATAAGGAAAATGGAGAACAAATTTTATCTGGCAGCGAAGTAGATCCAGGAACTAAATTTAAAATTCGAGTGCCTATTGAAACAATTCGAAGTGCAGGAAAACTTTCTTTAAATGTTACTGTAAAAGGAACTTTTTCCTCCAAAGATGCTTACTATTATTTGCCTGAAAGTAGTGAAGTTCAAAGAGCTTTAGTAGGAGTAATGCAGTTAACTCCTTTAGATAAAGAGGTTCATTTGGTCATTGATGATCCAATGGGAAGTCTTCGAATTAGTAAGAAAAATTCAGTTACAAATGAAGCAGTAAAAGGTGCCGTTTTGCTTTTGAAAGATGCGGCAGGAAAAGAAGTTGCCAGATGGACTTCTACTACTGAACCATATGTCATTGATCCTATTCAAGTAGGAACTTATACTTTAACAGAAATCTCTGCACCTGATGGGTATATTTTAAATACGCAAACTCTTACTTGTTCTGTAGAGTCTGGTGAAGTAGAGGAAGTAGAGATGCAAAATGAGCCCTATGGAATAGCCAGTATTTTAAAAGTAGATGCTACAACTAGACAACCTTTAGAAGGAGCCACCTTACTTCTTCTTGATCAGGAGCAGCATCAAGTAGATGAGTGGACAACAACTAAAGAAGCACATAGAGTCTCTCTTCCAAAGGGAACTTATACTCTAAAAGAAAAGAAGGCTCCTGATGGATATCAGCTCAATCAGGAAACTATTTCTGTTCAAATTGAAGCAGGACAAACAAAACAAATTGAAATGGAAAATCAAGAGCTTGGAAAAATAATCATTCGAAAGACAGATTTGGTAACAGGAAGTGAAGTTGAAGGAGCCACCCTTGTGATTACCAATCAAGAAGGAAGAGAAATTGCTCGATGGGTTTCTACTAAAACACCTCATGAGATTGATGCTCTTCCAGATGGAGAGTATACTTTGAAAGAAGAAATCGCACCTGATGGATATGTCAAAAACACAACAGCAGTTTCCTTTACAGTAGCAGCAGGAAAAACCACTCCAGTAGAGATGAAGAATGAACCTTATGGAACAGCTCAAATCATAAAAATAGATGCTACAACTAGACAACCATTAGAAGGAGCCACTTTACTTCTTCTTGATCAGGAGCAACATCAAGTAGATGAGTGGACAACAAATAAAGAAGCACATAAAGTCTCTCTTCCAAAGGGAACTTATACTCTAAAAGAAAAGAAAGCACCTGATGGATATCAGCTCAATCAGGAAACTATTTCTGTTCAAATTGAAGCAGGAAAAACAAAACAAATTGAAATGGAAAATCAAGAGCAGGGAAAGGCAAGCATTCGAAAGACAGATTTGGTAACAGGAAAGGAAGTGAAAGGAGCCACTCTTCTTATAAAAAATAGCAAAGGAGAAGAAGTAGAACGCTTTATTTCTACAGAAGAAGCTCATGTATTCTCTCTTCCAGATGGAGAATATACCTTAACAGAAATTCTTGCTCCTATAGGATACGTAAAAAATGTAGAAACAGTTTCCTTTACAATAACAGCAGGAAAAACCACCCCAGTAGAGATGAAGAATGAACCTTATGGAACAGCTCAAATCATAAAGATAGATGCAACAACTGGAAAAAAGATAGAGGGAGCGACTTTAGTTCTTTTAGATGAAGATGAAAAAGAAATTGCTCGTTTTACTTCAACAGATGAACCTTATGTGATTGCTCTTCCAAAAGGAACTTACTTTTTACAGGAAGAAAAGGCTCCAGATGGATATGTACGTTTTTCTTCTAAAATAGAGTTTCAAGTAGTTGCAGGAGAAAAAATAGAAGTAGAGATGAAAAATGTTCCAGAAATTCCTGTTCCTAATACAAATGCTACTATTCCAATATATATTTATTTGGTAGGAGCTCTTATTCTGATTTTAGGAGGAGGCTTTGTCTATCTAGCATTTAGAAAACCAAAAATATAAAATAAAAAAGGAGAAAAATAAAATGGAAAAAGCTCGTGTTTATTTTACAAAAGAAATTAGTGCAGAAGCACTTGTTAGAATTTATGAAAGGTTAGGAATTACCTTACAAGAAAAAGTTGCTGTAAAAATTTCTACAGGAGAACCTGGTGGGCATAATTTTTTAAACCCTCAACTCATTCAAAAACTTGTTCATCAATTAAATGGGACGATTGTAGAGTGTTGTACTGCTTACCGTGGGAAAAGATTTGATCCTGAAAGTCATTGGCAAGCTATTAAAGATCATGGATTTTATGAAATTGCTCCTTGTGATCTTTTAGACGAAGAAGGACAAATTCCTCTTCATTTTGAAGGAGGAACACATTTAAAAGGGGTCAACTATGTAGGAAGTCATCTAACTCATTATAACTCTATGCTACTCTTGTCTCATTTTAAAGGACATGCTATGGGTGGATTTGGTGGAGCTCTTAAGAATATGAGCATTGGAGTTGCATCAAGAGAAGGAAAAGCTTGGATTCATTCTGTAGGAATTACAAAAGATCCAGATGAGATGTGGAATCATGTGCAAGATCAAGATGGTTTTTTAGAAAGTATGGCAGAAGCAGATAAAGCAGTCATTGAATATTTTGGTAAAGAAAACCTTGCCTATATTAACGTTGCAAACAATCTTTCTATTGACTGTGATTGTGATTCAAATCCAAAAGATCCTGAAATGAAAGATATTGGTATTTTTGCAAGCCTTGATCCTGTTGCTCTTGATCAGTGTTGTTATGATCAAATTCTTGCTTCTCAAGATGAGGGAAAAGCCTCTTTGGTAGAGAGAATGAGAGAAAAACATGCCATTCATACGGTTGAAGCAGCAAGCCTTCTACATCTTGGAACAAGAGAATATGAACTCATCTGTATAGATGATGAAGGAGTAGAGTAAATCAATGTGTAAAAACAATGTTTGTTTTTATGCATTTTTTATGAAACAAAAAGAAAAGGAGCTCTCTTTTCTTTCAAACAGTCACTTTTTGTTTTCTTTTTTTCTTTTCTATGATAGGATAATTGCCATAGGGGGGATACCGTGAAAAATAAAATTTCACCATGGCATGAAAAATTTCAATTTAAAAAGAAGGATCTTTTAGAACTTCTTCAAAATGATCCTTTCTTAAAACAGAAAAAAGAAAGTGATTTAGAGGAGACTCTTATTACAATTGGTTCTCTTTGTTTTTCTAATTATGAACAAGTCATTCTAGAACATCCTAGGTTACTTTCCTTTCTCTCTTATGAGCTTGCAGAAAAGATTCAATTTTATTTGAAAGAACATAGAGATATTTCTATAGTACAACAAAAAATATTAGAAAAAGATTCTTAAAAATTTTGGCAAGATTCTTTTTGTTTGGTACAATAAAAAAGGAGGAATTTATGAAAAAATTAAGTGTAGAAGAAGTAAAACATGTAGCACATCTTGCACGTATTGCAATTTCAGAAGAAGAAATCGAAAAGTATCAAGTTCGTCTTGGTGCTCTTTATGAAATGATTGATCAAATCCATGAGATAAAAGGATATAATGATGATATGATGATTACTCCATTTGATGAAGAGCCTTCTCTTAGAAAAGATGAGGTAGGACCTATGCTTTCTTTTGAAGAAGTTCTTTTGAATGCTCCTCGTAAAAATGGAAAATTTATAGAAGTACCGGTGGTTGTTAATGAATAAGTATTTAGATTTAACCATTGATGAAATTCATGTTGCATACTTAAAAAAAGAACTTACACCTAAAATGCTTTTGGATGAAGTTTTTGAAAGAATGGATGCATGTCAAGATTTAAATTGTATCATTACAGCTACCAAAGAAGAAGCTTATCAAAGAGCAGAGGAACTTTCCAAAGAAGAAGTAGGGGGTCCCTTATGGGGAATTCCAATTGTAATCAAAGACAATATTATTACAAAGCAAATTCGAACTACTTGTGCTTCTAAAATGCTAGAAAACTTTATACCAATTTATCAAGCAACAGTAATAGATAAAATTTTAAAAGCAGGTATGATCATTGTTGGAAAAACAAATATGGATGAATTTGCTATGGGATCTACCAGTGAAACCTCTTATTTTGGTCCCCCTAAAAACCCATGGAATCCTATCTATATCACAGGAGGATCTAGTGGAGGAAGTGCAGGTGCTGTTGCTTCTAGGATGGTTCCTTTTGCACTCGGAAGTGATACAGGAGGATCTATTCGTCAACCTGCAAGTTATACAGGTCTTGTTGGAATGAAACCAACCTATGGAAGAGTTTCTCGCTATGGTTTGGTTGCTTTTGCTTCGAGTCTTGATCAAATTGGACCCATGACTAGAACTGTGTATGAAAATGCAGTACTTTTAAATGTGATTGCAGGATTTGATGAAAAGGATTTAACCAGTTCCAAGAAAAAAGTAGAAGACTATACAGCTTATCTTGGAAAAGAGACTCAATCTTTAAAGATTGGAATTCCATCTTATTTAGTAAGTGAAGTAGTAAGTGAAGAAGTAAGAGATGTTTTTAATCATGTGGTTGACCTTTTAAAGAAACATGGAAATACCGTAGAAATGGTGGAAGTTTCATATTTAGAACAAGCGGTTCCACTTTATCAAATTCTTGCTATGGCAGAAGCTAGTAGTAATTTAGCAAGATTTGATGGAATTCGGTATGGTTATCGAATAGAAGATTCTAAAAATATAGACTTTCTTTATGAACAAACCAGAAAAGAAGGGTTTGGAGAGGAAGTAAAAAGAAGAATTATGGTGGGATCTAGTCTTTTATCAGGAGAAAATGCAAAAAAATATTATGATAAGGCTCTTTCAATTAGGGATGATATGCGATCAAGTTTTCTTGCTGCTTTTAAAGATTATGATTTGTTAATTGCGCCTACTACAACGACAGCTGCTTATCCTTTAGGACAAGGCCTTGATGATCCATTAAAGGGATTTATGGATGATATCTTAGTTATTCCAGCGAATATGGCAGGACTTCCTGCAATGAATCTTCCAGCAGGATTTAGTAAAGAAAATCTTCCTATTGGAATGCAAATTATAGGAGCTCCTTTTCAAGAAGGAAAGATGTATCAATTGGCTAGTTTTCTTGAAAAGATGCTAGATCTTGATTTAGAAGGAGGAAAAAGACAATGACCAAGTACGAAGCAACGATTGGAATTGAAGTTCATGTAGAGGTAAAAACAAAAAGTAAGTTCTTTTCTTCTAGTGAAAATGGATATGGAAAAAATGCCAATGCTTCTTGTACAGTAGTTGATTTAGGTTATCCAGGAACCCTTCCAACGATCAATGAAGAAGTAATCAATCAGGGAATTAGAGCCGTTCATTTAACTCATTGTAAGCTAACTAAGAAAATGCACTTTGATCGAAAAAATTATTTCTATCCTGATAATCCTAAAAACTATCAAATTACTCAAAATAGAACACCTATTGGAAGAGAAGGGTATCTGGAAATTAAAACTTCTTTAGGTTTGAAAAAAATAGAAATTGAAGAGATGCACTTAGAAGAAGATACTTGTAAAAGTGCTCATCGAGGAACAGTAAGTCTCTTAGATTTTAATCGAGCAGGGGTTCCTTTAATTGAAATTGTCAGTAAGCCTTGCATGCATACCAAAGAAGAAGCTGTTTTATATCTTGAAAAGTTGCGAGAAACTTTCTTTTATGGAGAAATTAGTGATTGTAAAATAGAAGAGGGAAGTATGCGTTGTGATGCCAATGTTTCGATTGCTCCGATCGGAAGTAAGACATTAGGAACAAAGTGTGAAATTAAGAATATTGGATCGATTCATAACGTAGGAATTGCGATTGAAAAAGAAATTGAAAGACAAACAACTCTTTTAGAAAAGGGAGAAACCTTAAAAGAAGAGACAAGACGATTTGATGATAAAATCGGAGATACGATTTTAATGAGAATGAAGGAAACAGGAAATGATTATCGATATTTTCCAGAACCAGATATTCCAATGATTACTCTTTCTCAAGAACAAATCACAAAAGCAATTTCCCTCCTTCCAATGACTCCAGATGAAAGAAGAAGACAATATCAAGAAAAAGGAATGAAGGAGCTTAGCATTGAAAAAATTCTTGCGAATAAAGCATTGTCAGATTATCTTAATAGATTCCTTTCTACTCCATTAAACTTTGTTATTGCAGCAAACTTATTGTTGGGAGATATCTCTTCTTATTTAAATAAAAATTTTCTTTCCCTAGAAAAGACTAAACTAACCGATGAAAAATTCTTGGATTTAGTAAAAAAATTAGAGGTAGGAGAACTCTCAAATAAAAATGTGAAAGATATTTTGGAAGAGATTTTAGAAAAAGACTCTTCTATTGAAACTATTATGAAAGAAAATCATATTCAAAATATTACAGATGTTTCTTTTGTAGAAGAAGTGATTCAAAAAGTTCTTGATCAAAATCAAGAGAGTGTAAAAGATTATCATCAGGGAAAAGATCGTGCTTTAAAATATTTAATGGGACAAGTAATGAAAGAAGCAAAAGGGACAATCAATCCAAAAATCGCTAATGAAAAATTGAAGGAAATGTTACAAAATCAGTAAGGGATTTTTATGAATTTAATAGATAAATATTTTTTAAAAAGGGGCATGAGAAAAGAATTAAAGAAGTATTCTAGTAATTATTCTATCGCTCGAAAACTCATTCGTTCTGATTTCGATTTTTTAAAACTTCGAACAGAAAAAGAAAGGAGATTTTTATTTCGTCACTTAACAACTTACTGCAATATAGTAGACAAAGAAGCCGCTTCTTCTCTATATTATCAAAAAAAATCTCTTTTAAAAAAAATACCAGATTTAGATTTAGAAAAGGATTCTTCTCTTTTAGCACCTTGTTATGATGAAGCAGGTATCATAAAGCTTTCTATAGAACTTTCCATGATGAAAAAAAATCCAAAAATCCTTCCTCTTTTAGATACCAATATTCTTCAAAATTTTCCAGTGTCAATGTATCATGAATTCATAGAAAGAGAAAAAACACCTTTAAGAGATGCTATTAAAAATTTAGGAGAAGATCAAATCCAAATTTTAACAGAATTATGTAAGAATGGCTTTTTGAAAAACTTCTTTTCTTTTTCTTTTAGTCTTTCTTATTCTTTAGAGGAATTAAAAGATATGAAAACTTTTCTAGGATCTTTTAAAATTCAAACGGGGTTTTATTCTATTGTTTATGCAGAAGAGTTTTATTGCTATTTTCTTAATAAAGTTCCATGTAATCATCGAAAGAAACTTCTTTCTCTTTTTGGAAAATGTAATATGGATACTTTTTCTTTTCTCAATGAAGCATTTATAAAAGAGCAGAACAAAGATTATGTAGATGTTTTAAATGAAATAGATCAATTCTGTAATATTAAGGAAGAGGATGATGTAGAAATTGTAAAAGATGTTTTTTCTGGAAGAGGAAATACCCAACTTGCAAAAAATACATGGAAGATTCTTTGCTCTCCTAGTTTTTTGGAAGGTACTTCCATTTGGAAAAGATCTTTAATAAAAGATATCTATGAAAATAGTAAGATTTACCAAGAACAGGAACTTTTTGATGCAAGATATCCTTTCTTAACAGGAAAACTTATAGAGGATGCTTCCTTTCAAGAAGATAAAGAGTTACAAGAAGAGTATCTTTCTTATCTAAAAACGGAGGATTTACAAATTCTTCAAGAAAGAGTGAAACTTTTTGAAACTCCAATTTTTCAGCAAACTAGGTTTCCTTTGAATATTCTAAAGCATATACAAAATGCTCCTACTATTGAAATAGCAAAAGACTACATCAGACTCCTTTCTTTAGATGGTATCACACAAGATGCTATGTTTGAATCTATTTTATCTAGATTTCAGAATGTATTTGATGATAGAAGAGCTGATCTATTTGTAGGACGAGTAGAATTAAATATTTTAAAAGAAGAGGATGAAACATTACGAAAAAATGCATTCAATTTACTGCCAGGAGATACGAAAGAAGTAGAATTGGAAGATGGAATTATTCTTAAAATTCCAGATTATTCTTATGTAATTAAACAAGCAGATAAGTCTTTAGAAGTTAAAGGAACTCTTCAAAAAAAAATAGGGAGTCGTTAAAAAAATAAGAGATTGATATTGGTTTCTTGATCAACTCTTTTCTTTTTCGAAAAATTGCTACTTTTGTCGAAAGAATTGCAAATTCTAATGAAATCTATTACATTGTAGATAGGTGATTCTATGAAAACAAAAGAAGTAATTTTTTTATTGAATAAAATGCATGAAGAAATTAAAGAAATTTTAATTGAAGAAAAGACGCGAAAAATACTTGATTGTCTTTCTAGCAAATCAATTGACAAATAGTCCAATTTTTCGTAAAATAAATTTGGACAAAGGGATTGGTGAGAGAATATGTACCAGAATAAAATTACACTTTCTCCACAAGAAATTCTTGAGAAAGAGTTTAAAATTGATACAAGAGGATATCGTTTAAAAGAAGTAGATCAATTTTTGGATACTGTGATTGGAGATTATGAACAGTTTTTTCAAATTGTTGATCAAATGGAACAGGAAAAAGCAGAGCTTTTAAAAGAAAATATGAATCTTAAACAAGAACTTAGAAATGCAAGAATGAATGTGGAAATTGCTAAAAACCAAGAAAATCAAGGGGGAGAAGTAACCAATGTAGATATATTGCGTCGACTATCTCAACTTGAAAAGATGGTCTATGGAAAAGAAGAATAAAACATTTCGGCAAACGCTGCTTCTTTCATGGAAGTAGAGGAAAGTCCATGCTCACACTGACCTGTGATGGCAGTCGTGTTCGTGCCTAGGGAAAAAATAACCTAGGGTAGAGAAATCTAACGGCAAAAAAGGAATGCTAAAGAGGAATCCATGCATCCTTAGTAACGTGCCACAGTGACGAATTCTTTGGAAACGAAGAAGTGAAACGAGGTAAACCCCGCGAGTGAGAAACCCAAATTTTGGTAGGGGAACTCTAACAAAAGAATCAGAATGGCGTTAGGGACCAGTTATGGTAGATAAATGTTTGCCACCTAGAAATAGGGACAGAACATGGCTTATGAAATGTTTTTTATTTGAGAAGAGGTGACACATGAAAGAGTTAGGAGCCTATTTAAAAGAGGTTCGAAAAAGTCATGGTGTGAGTTTAGAAGAAGCTAGTGATGATTTAGGACTTTCTGTTATGGAACTTGAAAATATGGAAAGTGGAAACACAAGAGCTTTTAAAGACATCTATCATTTAAGACATTTGTTACAAGATTATGCAAAATATTTAGGACTTAACAAGGAAGAAGTGACTGAAGAATTTAATGATTTTTTATTTGAACATACCTCTAAAATTTCTTTAGAAGATATTTTAGAAGCCAAAAAAATCAAAACAGAAGAAGAAAAGAAAATTGCCTCTCCCTATACCATTCCACATAAAAAGAAAATCAATATAGCTCCAATCGTTCTTGCTATTTTAATCCTTTTTTTATGTATTCTTCTTGCAATTTTAATTGTAAGAGAAATCAATAAAGAACCAATCCGTACCAGTGAATTGAAAGGAAGTATTATAGATGAATACACCTACTAAATTAACCATTTTAAGAATTTTTCTTACGATCCTTATTCTTATTTTACTATTGTTTCCATTTTATGAAGTAGGAATTGAGTTTCCAAGAATTTTCATTCAGGGTATTTATATAAAAACAGAGTATTTTATAGCAGGAGGAATATTCTTGATTGCTTCTTTTACAGATTTTCTAGATGGATATCTTGCAAGAAAGAATAAGCAAGTGACTGATCTCGGAAAAATGTTAGATGCTATCGCAGATAAGCTATTGGTAAATCCAGTTTTAATTGTTTTAGCAATTCAAGGGTTTATTCCATCTTTTATTCCAGTCATTATTATTTTTAGAGATATTGTAGTAGATGCCATTAAAATGGAAGCTGTTCGAAAAGGAAAAGTTCAGGCAGCTATTTCTTCTGGAAAGATTAAAACAGCTTCTATGATGACAGGTCTTGTATTCACTTTCTTTTATAATTTACCATTTGAATTAAAAGGAATCCGAATATCTGATTTTCTTCTTTATTTTGCAACTATTATGAGTGTTGTTTCTATGATTGAGTATTTCACTTTAAATAAAGAAGCAATTTTGCCACAAAAAGAGGTGGAAGAGGAAGTGTTGTAGCACTTTTTTTTCTTTTTGTAGATAAGATGAAAAAGAAGTATTTATAAGGATTTTTTAGAAGATATTTAAAGTTTTTCTCTATTTTCTTTCATAAATTTAAAAAGGGAACTGAAAGGGATATAAAAATAACAAACAATTGTTTGAAAAAATGCTTGACTTCTTCCAATTTATAATGATAGAATGAACATGTAAAGATTACTAGGAGGTATTTATGGCAAAAACTGTCGCAAATAAAAAAGAAACAAAAGATAAAGCATTGGAACAAGTGTTAGCAGATATTGAAAAACAATTTGGAAAAGGTTCTATTATGTGTTTAGGAGAAAATCCACATATGAAAATAGATGTTATTTCAAGTGGATGTTTAGCTCTTGATATTGCCCTTGGAGTTGGAGGATATCCGAAAGGAAGAATTATTGAAATTTATGGACCTGAATCTAGTGGAAAAACTACGTTTGCCTTACAAGCGATTGCAGAAGTTCAAAAAAAAGGAGGACGGGCTGCTTTTATTGATGCAGAGCATGCATTGGATCCTGTTTATGCAAAACGATTAGGAGTAGATACGAATTCACTTTTATTATCACAACCGGATACAGGAGAACAAGCTTTAGAAATTTGTGAAGCACTTGTTCGAAGTGAAGCAGTAAGTATTGTTGTTATAGATTCTGTGGCAGCTCTTGTCCCACAGGCAGAAATTGATGGTGAAATGGGAGATTCACATGTAGGTTTGCAGGCACGTTTAATGAGTCAAGCTTTACGAAAATTATCGGGAACCATTAGTAAGACGAACACCATTGCCATTTTTATCAATCAATTGCGAGAAAAAGTAGGAGTTCTATATGGAAATCCTGAGACAACACCTGGAGGAAGAGCTTTAAAATTTTACTCTAGTATTCGTCTTGATATTCGTAGAAATGAACAGTTAAAAATGGGAGATGGTGTTGTTGGAAATAAAACAACTGTCAAAGTTGTAAAAAATAAAGTTGCTCCTCCCTTTAAAACAGCTGTTGTGGATATCATGTATGGAGAAGGAATTTCAAGAGAAGGAGAAATTGTGGATTTAGCAAGTGATGCGAATATTATTGAAAAAGCAGGAGCTTGGTATAGTTATCAAGGAGAAAAGTTAGGACAAGGAAAAGAAAATGTAAAACTACTTTTGAAGGAGCAGGTAGAGTTAAGAGATGAATTAGAGAAAAAGGTAAGGGAATATTATAATATAGAAAGCGAGGACTAATTAAAAGTCCTCTTTTTAGAACGGATGAAACTTGTCAAGTCACTAAGTTTATGATATAGTGAAATTGTTGAAAGCACTTACTCTAGGTTGAGTGCTCTTTCTATTTACAAAATCAATTTTATTTATTCATCCATCTTCAGATAAGAATTTAGAGATATAGAAAAAGAGGGATCTTATGGAACGGTTACAAAAAAGAATTGCTCAAAGTGGACTGATGTCTCGTAGAAAGGCAGAAGAACTCATTCAAAAAGGACAGGTTACAGTCAATGGAAAAGTTGTTACAGAATTGGGTGTAAAAGTCTCTTCCAAAGATCGAATTGAAGTAGATCAAAAACTTCTTTTGAAAGAAAAAAAAGTTTATTATTTATTGAATAAACCAAGAGGTGTCGTAACAACAACAAAAGATGAAAAGAAGAGAAAAACTGTTGTGGATTTAATCCCTTGCTCTGAACGTATTTATCCTGTAGGGAGACTTGATTATGATACCACAGGAGTTTTATTGTTAACAAATGATGGAGAATTTGCCAATCTTTTAATGCATCCATCTTATGGAGTTGAGAAAATATATCTTGCAAAATTAAAAGGAATCATTAAAGGCTCTTCTATTCAAACTTTAAAGAAGGGAATTCAAATAGGAAAAGAGAAAGTTTATCCAACAAAAGTGAAAATAAAAAAAGTGGATTCTAAGACGCAAACTTCTTTTGTAGAAATAGCTCTTCAAGAAGGAAAAAATCATGAAGTAAAAGAACTTTTTAAAGCGATTGGTTTTGAAGTTATCAAATTAACGAGAAAACAATATGGATTTTTTGATACCACAGGACTTAAAAGTGGAGCTTATCGACCTCTTACCCCCAAAGAAGTTTCTAAAGTGTATGCTCTTAAGATGAAAAAAAAGAAGTAGTTACTCTTCTACTTCAATGGCACCAGTAGGACAAGAATCAGCAGCATCTTTTACTTTTTCTTGTTCTTCTTCTTTTTGAACTTCCTCTTTCTTTGCAGTAGAAAGTCCTTCTTCATTTAATTCAAATACATCTTCGGCAATAGAAGCACAAGCTCCACAACCGATACAAGCATCTTGATTTACTTTTACTTTCATAATACTTCCTTTCTACTTCCTATTATACGCAACTTTTTTTACTTTACAATCCCTTTTCAAAGATTTTGACAGTGTTTTCTTCCCTATTTTTTTGCCAAAAAAATAATTCTATGTTATGATGATAATAATAGGAAGGTGATAGTGTGAAAAGTCGTATGGATCGATATCAAAATCAAGAAACAACTTCAACAAAACGACCAATGAGTCGCCTTGCTAAAAATGAAGAACTTTATGAAGATTTAGGAACTACAATGAAATATACAACCATCTCAAGAGAAATTCCTGCAGTTCCTTTAGATGAAGTTCGAAAAAATTATCGAACAAGAGAAGGATACCATCAAGGAAAAGAATTTGCGAATCTTTTTGATGAAGAAATAAAGGAATCTAAGAAAGAACTACAGGCACTACATTCTCTTTATGATTTAGAAGGTGCAAAAGTTTATGATATCAATAGTATTCTAGAACAAGCAAAAAAAGAAAGAACAATGATTGATGAAAAAGAGAAGAAAAGAAATTTAAAAAATGAAAAATATAATATATTATCTCATTCTAATGAAAAAGAATTAGAAGCTTTGAAAAAGAAAAAGAACCTCTTTCAGGAGGAAAAAGACCAAGAAGAATTACAGGAGCTAATTGATACCATTACCTCTCATAACTTAAGAAAAGAAATAGATGAAGCTCAAGAAGGAGGACTTCTTGCTGATTTAATGGCAACTTCAGCATCTGATAAGATCGCTCCTAAAATAGAAGAAAAAGAAGAAGAAATTACTTTGAAGGGAATTGATGATCAAAGGCTGGTGCAAGATTTGGATTCTTCTTTTTACACAAGATCAATGGATTTATCTGATAAAGATTTTGATATGGATGATGAACTTGAAGAAGAAACAAAAGATTCAAAAGCCATTATTCTTCTTAAAATTTTCCTTCTTCTTATCTTAATGGTGGTTGTGATTGTAGGAGCATACTTTATTGTGAAAAGTTTCTAGAAATAGAAGCTTTTTCTTTTCAAAAAGAAGTAGACTATGATATAGTAATAATAGAAGTAAAGGCAGGGGAAAGATATGAATTTAAAGTTTGTACTGAACGAATATGCATTGATTTGGAATTTACTTTTTCAAGCATCTATTACACCAGAAATTCATGCTTTAAAACAGAAATTGTGGAAAAATTATCGTAAAAGTTATCATGCTATGTATCAAGAAAAAGAAGTTTTATTGAAAGATCCAAAAAATTATATTCCCTCTGATGATACAATCTATGATATGGTAAAAAAAACAGAGACCTATAAGCAATTATTCGAAGAAACAGAAAATTTCCGCCTTTCTTTAATGCAGACATGGGATCAAAATAAAAAAGAAATTATAAAAGAATGTAAAGAAATTTTACGAATGGATATTCGTCTTTATCATGTTTTAGTGGTTCATCCTAAGTTAGATGTGATCGATGTAGAAACAATTAAAGGAAAAAAGGTAAATACCATTACTTGGGGATGTGCGAAAAAAAATGACAATTCCATAGAAACTCTTATAAAAATTATTTCTAGTATTGTCAAAAAAGAATTAAAAGATTATCAAAGTGAGTATCATGAAATCGTAGAAGCGATTGTAGAACTTGCAATTGATAATGAATTATATACAAGAATTGAGAAGAAAAGTCAGTATTTAAAAGGTGAAGCATCCCTTGCTTTTTTAAAAAGACAAATTTACCCTTATTTTTTAATGTATTTAGGAGCGACGAAAGAAGAATGTCTTACTTATATGATGCGAGATAAAATTGTATTTGATTTAGATGCTTATACCTATGAAAAAGAATTAGGAAAAGTAGATTTTTATACATTTATTGATTTTTGTGTTCGAAATCAAAAAAGAATTGTTAAAATTGCAGAATTAGAAATTATTTAACAGGAAGTGGTAGTATGGATCATCATTTAAAAATTTTACTTGATCAGTTACAAATGAAGGAGGAAAATTATCCTCTTTTTCAAAAGGCTAAGCTTACTAAAATTGTTGTTAGTAAAAATCAAAGAGAATGGTTGGTTTGTATCGAGTTAGAGAATTATTTACCCATTTCATTGTTTATGGAATTAGAACGATTAAAGCACAATCTAACAGAAAAGGAAGTTACTTTTTACTATACTGTAAAAGGAAAAGATTTAACCAATCTTGTAGAAGGATTTGGAGAAATTCTAGATCAAATTGATGCCCTTCCGTTAAAAGAACGTTATCTTTCTTCCTTGGTAGAAGAAGAAGGAGAACTTCGTTTGATTGCTGAGAATAAAATCGAAGCACAACGATTAAAAGAAGTTCAAAAAGAAATTGAAAAGCAATATATTAAGTTTGGATATCGAGAAGAAATCCCCATACTAATTCGTCACTCCAAGGATCCTATTCAAGATGAGATTCAAAAAGAATTAGAAAGTACAAAAGAACTCATAGAACAACAATCTTCTTCTAAAAAAGTAGAAACAAAAAATCCGAAAAATTCTAAAAGAAATAGAAAAAGTGAAACGGAAGAAGGATGTATTCTTGGAAGAGGAATTTCTGCGCCTGCTCTTCCAATTTCTTCTTTACAAGGAGAAGATAATGATGTTGTTGTAGAAGCTTTTGTATTTGGAGTTGATTATTTTGAGTCTAGTAAATCAGATTTTAAGATTATTACTTTAAAAATTACAGATTATACAGATAGTATTTACTGTAAAGTTTTTGTTCGTGAAAAAGATGAATATGTAAGACTTTGTAAATTGTTAAAAGTAGGAAATTGGTTAAAAATAAGAGGATATACTAAAAATGATGCTTTTGCGAAAGAGCTTGTCTTAAATGCACGTGATATTTTATCCATTTCTAAAAAAGAAGAAAAAATATTGGATCAAGCCCCTAAAAAGCGAGTAGAATTACATGCTCATACCATGATGAGTCAAATGGATGGGGTTGCAGATGAAGTTAAATTAGTACAACAAGCCATTGAATTTGGACATCGTGGAATTGCAATTACAGATCATAATGGAGCTCAAGCTTTTCCTCATGTTTATAATTATGTAAGAGGATATAATAAAAAATTGAATGCAGGAGAAGAACCTTTTAAAGTTCTTTATGGAACAGAACTTTTGATGATTGATGATAGTGTTGATATTGTAATACGTCCAAATGAGAAAGTTTTGTTAGAGCAAGAGTATGTTGTCTTTGATTTTGAAACCACAGGATTTAATGCAGGAGGGGCCGATTCAATTATTGAAATTGGTGCTGTTAAAATCAAAGATGGAGAAATTCAAGAACGATATGATGAACTTATTAACCCAGGAAGAACTCTTCCACAAAAAATTGTAGAAGTTACCAATATTACAGACGCTATGTTAATAGATAAAGATACAGAAGAAAATGCTGTGAAACGGTTTCTTTCATGGGTAGGAGATCTTCCTATGGTAGCACATAATGCAAAATTTGATGTTTCTTTCTTAGAAATGGCTATGAAAAAATATCAGTTAGGCTCTTTTACAAATCCTGTTTTAGATACTTTAGAAATATCAAGAACCCTAGATAGTGGTTATGCAAGACATTCTCTTTCTGCTCTTGTAAAACGTTATGATGTTCCATGGGATGAATCAGCTCATCACCGAGGAGATTATGATGCAGAAGGAACTGCACTTGTCTTTTGGAAAATGTTAAAGAAATTAGATAATCGTAATATTTCTAAAATGAATGAATTAGATCAATTAGTAGATACGAAAGAAATTTATAAATTTGGAAGAGGACATCATATCAATCTATTGGCTTTAAATAAGACGGGTTTAAAAAATTTATTTAAGCTGATTTCTTATGCGAATACCACTTATCTTTATAAGACACCTCGAATTATTCGAAGTAAAGTAGAAGAGTTACGTGAAGGACTTCTTATTGGAAGTGGTTGTTATGAAAGTGAAGTTTTTAATGAAGCAAAGAGTAAAAGTGAAGAGGAGCTTACCAATATTATTCGTTTCTATGATTATATAGAAGTTCAACCAATGGAATGTTATCAACATTTAATTGAATTAGGAGATTTTGGAAATCAACTTGAATTACAAGCTCATCTTGAAAAAATTATTCGAACAACAAAAGAGGCAGGAAAATGGATTGTTGCAACAGGAGATGTTCATCATATTAAAAGAGAAGATAAAATTTATCGTGAAATTATTATTCATCAACGAGTACCAGGAGGAGGAAGACATCCTCTATCTAAAAATGGAATTACAGAAATTCCATCCAATCATCTTAGAACTACAGAAGAAATGTTGGAAGCTTTTTCTTTTCTAGATGATGCAACAAAAGAAGAAATTGTCATAACCAATCCAAATCGTATCTTAGATATGGCTGAAGAAATTGAAGTTATTATTGATACAGGAGGTATTCCGTTTTCTCCTAAAATTGAAAATTCAGAGCAAACTGTAAAAGATCTTGTGTATGGAAGAGCTCATGCAATGTATGGAGAAGTTTTACCTAAAATTATTGAAGAGAGAATTGAACAAGAGTTAACAGGAATTATCAATGGAGGATTTGATGTCATTTATTTAATTGCTCAAAAATTGGTGAAACATTCTAATGATGATGGATATATTGTAGGATCCAGAGGTTCTGTTGGATCTAGTTTTGTTGCAACGATGATGGGAATTACAGAAGTCAATCCGCTTCCAGCTCACTATCTTTGCCCTCATTGCAAATATTCTGAGTTTGAAAATAGTGAAGGGGAAGCTTATGGAAAAGAATATTCTTCTGGATATGATTTACCAGATAAAAATTGTCCTATGTGTGGAAAAAAATTAGGAAAAGAAGGACAAGATATGCCTTTTGCTACTTTCTTGGGATTCAATGCAGATAAAGTTCCAGATATTGATTTGAATTTTTCAGGGGAATATCAATGGAAAGCTCATGAATATACAAAAGAATTATTTGGTGTGGATAATGTTTATCGTGCAGGAACAATTGGAACTGTAGCTGAGAAAACAGCCTTTGGGTATGTACGAGGTTATTTAGAAGAACAAAATATTTTAAATGTGAGAGCAGCAGAAATAGAACGTCTTGCACTTGGCTGTACAGGAGTCAAACGAACAACAGGACAACATCCAGGTGGAATCGTTGTAATTCCAGGATATATGGATGTCTTTGATTTTACACCTTTCCAATATCCGGCAGATGATAATACTTCTCGTTGGAGAACCACTCACTTTGATTATCATGCCATTGATCAAGATGTATTAAAATTAGATATTCTAGGACATGATGATCCAACAATGCTTCGAATGTTACAAGATTTATCAGGACTTGATGTTACAAAGCTTCCTATGGATGATGAAAAAGTCTTTTCTCTTCTTTGCTCTCCTTCCGCTTTAGGAGTTGAAGAAAATGATATTCTATGTCCTACAGGAACACTGGGACTTCCTGAATTAGGAACAAGATTTGTCATTCAAATGTTGGTAGAAACAAAACCAAAAACGTTTTCTGAACTTGTTAAAATATCAGGACTTTCACACGGAACTGATGTTTGGTCAGGAAATGCAAGTGAGTTGATTCGCAATAATGTTGTTCCATTTAAAGATGTTATTGGATGTCGTGATGATATTATGGTCACTTTAATGAATGAAGGAATGGAGCCCAAAGATGCCTTTAAAATTATGGAATTTGTCCGAAAAGGAAGAGCAAGTAAAGATCCTGAGACATGGGCTATGTGGAAAGAAAAAATGGAGCAAGCAAAAATTCCAGATTGGTATATAGAATCTTGCCATAAAATTAAATACATGTTTCCAAAGGCTCATGCTTGTGCTTATGTTATGAGTGCTCTTCGAATTGCTTGGTTTAAAGTGTATCAACCTCTTTACTATTATGCAACGTATTTTTCTGTTCGTGTAGATGATTTTGACATTGATACCATGATTAAAGGAAAAGAAGAAATTAAAAAAATTCTAGAAGATTTACTTGCCAAAGGATTTGAGGCTACTAATAAAGAGGGGAATATTATAGAAACTCTTCGAATTGCTTTAGAAGCAACAGCTAGAGGTATTTCTTTTGGACCTATTGATTTGGAAAGAAGTGAAGCTACTAAATTTGTAATTGATGAGACGAAGGAAAATACTTTAATTCCTCCTTTTTCTGCCATCTCAGGCCTTGGTGCAACAGTGGCTCAAGCAATCGTGGAAGAGCGAGAAAAACGCCCCTTCTTGTCTAAAGAAGATTTGCAAGTACGTGGAAAAGTTTCAAAAACTTTGATTGATAAGATGATTACGATGGGAATTATCAGTAATTTACCAGATTCAAATCAACTTTCACTGTTTTAACTTTTTCAAGAAAAAATATGATATACTAATAAAAGGAGGATATATGAAAACCTGTGTGAAAAATATAGACCTTTCTTACATACAATATGGTAAGGGTCGAGATGTAGTGCTTCTTCATGGATGGGGTCAAAAGATAGAAATGATGAAGCCACTAGGAGATTTCCTAAGTCAAAAATATCGAGTGACTATTTTAGATCTACCAGGGTTTGGAGAAAGCAGTGAGCCAGTTTCTTCCTGGACTTTAGAAGAATACGTTGATTTTCTACATGAGTTTTTTAAACAACTAAAAATAAAGAAACCAATTTTAATAGGTCACTCCTTTGGAGGAAGAATTATTATCTTATATGCTTCTATGTATTCCGTTCAAAAAATTGTTCTTTTTGGATCTCCTTGTGTTCGAACTAAAAAAGGTTTGACTTTCAAAGAAAAACTTTTGAAAACAGCTAAAAATCTTCCTGGAATGGCACAAATTGCAGAGAAAATGAAAAAGTATATTGGATCAGAAGATTATAAAAATGCGACCCCAGTTATGCGTAATATTCTTGTTAATACAGTGAATTTAGATCTTTCAGAAGCTGCTAAAAAAATCAAAGTTCCTACCTTGTTAATTTGGGGAGATCAGGATCAAGAAGCTCCTTTAGAAGATGCGAAACTTTTGGAAAAATTATTAGAGGATGGTGCTTTAATTGTTTTACCAGGAACTCATTATGCTTATTTAGAAAACTTACAAAGAGTTCTTGTCATTTTAAATGAATTTTTGGAGGAATCAAAATGATTACAATGTTTTTTTTAATTCTTATTATGGTGCTTGCTATTTTAATTAAATCAAAAAAATATCTTCATATGTTACAACAAAATTTATATAATGAAAACAATCGTTATATAAAGTGGATTTTAAAAAATAAACAACTTTTTTTTAAAATAGATCTTCTCTGCCTTTTCCTATTAGGTCTTAATGCTTTTGTTTTTTATAAGGATGAATCTTTCTTTCAAATTGTATTGATTTTGGTAGCCTTTCTTTATGCTATTTATATAGTAAATTTTTATCAGCTTTTAAAGAAAGATCAACAGAAAAAACCTTTAGTTATTACAGCAAGAGTAAAAAGATTATTGGTAACAACAACTATTTTCTATTTAATACCCCTTGTTTTCTTTGCTCTATCTTATCAAAATATACATTCTGCATCGATCTGTGTTTTTGTTTTTTCTCTTTTTCTCTATGCCAATGCTTTTGTTTTTCTCTTTGCTAATACAATCAATAAATATACCACAGAAAAATATGTTTATCATCATTTTAAAAGACTTGCAATGAAAAAATTACATACAATGAATCATCTGAAAGTAGTAGGAATTACAGGAAGTTATGGAAAAACATCGAGCAAGAATATTTTAAGTGACATTTTAAATTGTAAGTATATTGCATGTCCAACTCCAAAAAATTTAAATACACCTTATGGTCTGATTTTTACCATCAATAATCATTTGGATAAATTTGATGAAATTTTAATTGCAGAAATGGGTGCCTATCAAGTTGGAGAAATAAAAGAACTTTGCGATTTGGT
Organism: uncultured Bacilli bacterium; assembly: GCA_947594595.1. GTDB lineage: Bacteria > Bacillota_I > Bacilli_A > RF39 > UBA660 > CANQVB01. The sequence goes on along the minus strand of CANQEE010000008.1, from coordinate 3,922 downwards.
ACATCCTAAATATGGAATTTTAACAAAAATAGGAACGGCTCATCTTGAAAGTTTTGGAAGTGAAGAAAACATTCAAAAAACAAAATTTGAATTGATTGAATCTCTTCCATTAGATGGTGTTGGTGTGTTAAATAGGGATGATCCAAAACAAGTTACTTATCCACTTCAAAATTCTTGTAAAATTCTTTGGATTGGAATTCATGAAAAAGAAGTAGATGTACGTGCCTCTCATTTAAAATATTCTTCTAATGGAACTTCTTTTCAAGTGACTTTTAAAGGGGATAAGAAAAAGTATACTTTTGAGACAAAACTTTTAGGAGAACATAATGTCTATAATATTTTAGCATCTCTTGCATTGGGACGGGAATTTGGAATTTCGATTGAAAAACTTCAACAAGCAGTTCGTCTTGTAAGACCAGTAGAACATCGCCTTGAATTAAAGCGATTGGGAAATTTTTATCAAATTGATGATGCTTATAATTCGAATCCAATAGGAGCCTCTTCTGCTTTACAAGTATTAGGAATGATGAAAGGAGTTAAAGTGGTAGTTACTCCTGGAATGGTTGAATTAGGTAAGAAGGAAGATGCCTATAATGAAACATTTGGAGAAGAAATTGCAGAAGTTGCTGATTATGTTCTTCTAATTGGAGAAAAGAAGACAAAACCAATTTTAAAAGGATTGGAAAATAAAAAGTTTGACATGAAAAATGTGATTGTCTATAATGATGTTCGAGATGCTTATGTATTTCTTCGAGAGTTAAAAACGAAAAAAGAAATATATGCTTTATTCGAAAATGACTTGCCAGATACATATAATGAATAGGAGGAGAGAAATTCATGCAAGTAAAAGTAGGTGTTGTTTTTGGTGGGAAAAGTGTAGAACATGAAGTTTCTATTATTTCTGCCATTCAAGCCATGAATAAAATGAACGGGGAAAAATATGAAATTATTCCTCTTTATATTACTAAAGATGGGAAATGGTATACAGGAGAGATTCTAAGAGATATCGAAATTTATCAGGATTTGCATCTTTTGAAAAAATATGCGAAAAATGTCAATTTAATAGAGAAAGGAGGACGGTTTGTATTACAAGGAACAGGGTTCTTTAAAAGAGAAGTAGGAGAAGTGGATCTTATTTTTCCAATTACACATGGTACAAATGTGGAAGATGGAGTTTTGCAAGGATATTTGCAAACAGTAGGTGTTCCATATGTAGGAAGTAATGTTTATGCGTCTGTAGTAGGTCAAGATAAAGTTTATATGAAAGCACTTTTTAAAGAGGCAGGGCTTCCTATTACAAAGTACGTTTGGTTTTATGATACCGATTATAAGAATGAAGAACAAGAAGTTCTTAAGAAAATCAATACTTTAAAATATCCTGTTATTGTAAAACCTGCAACAACAGGAAGCAGTATTGGAATAGGAACTGCAAATAATGAAAAAGAACTTACTGAAGCGATCGATGATGCAATTTCATATGATCATAAAGTTATTGTAGAAGAGATGGTTCAAAATTTAAAAGAGGTAAATATTAGTGTTCTTGGAAACTATGAAACACAAGAAGTCAGTGTGATTGAAGAAGTCTTTTCAAAAGATAAGATTTTAACTTATGAAGATAAATATGTAGGTTCTTCAAAAGTGAAGGGAAAGTTAGGAGCAAAATATCCAGTGAAGGGATCCAAAGGAATGGCATCTTTAGATCGTAAAATTCCTGCTGATCTTTCAGAAAAACTTGAAAAAGAAGTGCAAGAGTATGGAAAGAAAGCTTTTAAAACACTTGGAAGTAGTGGTGTTGCAAGAGTAGATTTATTGATTGATAATAAAACAAAAAAACTATATTTGAACGAAATTAACTCTATTCCTGGAAGTCTTGCTTTCTATCTATGGGAGCCTGCAGGAAAAGATTATACAGATCTGTTAGATGAAATGATTACCATAGGAATTCGTGATTATAAAAAAAGAGGTGCAAAAACTCATTCTTTTCAAACTAATATTTTAGAAGGTTTTGCCCAAAATGCTGGAATAAAAGGATTAAAGGGTATAAAAGGAATGAAACAAAAGTAAAACAAGAGAAGTTCTCCTGTTTTTTTATGCTTTTTTTTCTTTGAATTGTTTTTCAATTTGTTCAAATCCTATCATCCCAATTAGAAGTAAAATCATTTGAGGAGTATATGCATAGCGAGGCATGATTTCAATGAATAAATAAACACCAAAATAAGCTCCCAAGAATAGAATAAGAAAGAGGAATTCTTTTCTTTTTTCTTTACAAAAACATCCAATAATTCCGATGGCTACAAAAAAGAATAGGAAGATTTGATTGAAAGAAGTAAGAAATTGGTAGAGTTCAGTCTTGCCTTTTTCAGGAAAATGTCCAATAGACCAAGAAAGATCAGATTGCATCCATAGAATGGTTTCTTTCTTTAAAAAGAGAGTTGGATATTTTGTTAAGTCTTGTGAAATCCGTCTTTTTAGAAAAGCAAGTCCCTCTTTTTTTTGCCCAAATGGATAAATAAGAGCATCTTCTTCACTATATTGTCCATTGGTTTTCACATTTAGTCCTGTTACAAATTTCCAATAGAAGTCATTATTTTTTAAACCAGTTTCACTGATTTTTGCTTTTTGAAGAAGAAAAGAAGTAGAAGTTGTAAGAGCAAAGTAGACAAGAAAAATAAAAGCTAGTAAAAGGAACGATTTTTTTTCTTCTTTCTTCTTTAGAGTCAATAAGATATATACAAGAAGTGCTACAAGAAATACAATTCCTTCGGGTCTTAATATTTGACTTATTGCAAGCATACTACCAACAAGGATTCCTTTTTTTATGGGAGAGATCTTTTCAAATTTTTTTCCTATCAAAAAATAGAGTGCAAGAAGACAAAAGAAGGTAGAATGGTGTTGATTTGTAAGAACTGTATTTAAAAGAAGAGAAAATGGAAAAAAACTATAAAGAAGACAGAGAAATCTTGCTGTTCTTTCTTTTACAAAGTCTTTTCCAATTAGATAAAGAAGAACAATGGAACCTGATGAGAATAAGGCATTTAAAAATTTTAAGAAAAATACATTTGGAATGAGTTTTAAAAAGAGACTCATATAAAGAGTATGTCCAAATTGGTAAGACCAAAGAGAGAAATATGAAGATGATTGTACAAGAGCAAGATTGCCACGATTGATTTCAATGGCTGCTTCAAACATTGTTTTAAAATCAGATACAATCGGTGTATCAATCAAAAGAATTGCAAGAAATCTAAGAAGAAAAGAAAAAATAAAAAGGAAAAAAGCAAACTGTTTTATTTTTGTTTTTTTTACGAAAAACCAAATTCCTATGAATAATAAAAGAAAAGGAATGATTCCTATTTTAGTAAGTGGAAATAAAAAAGGAAATAGAAGCATGATTCCAAGTAAATAGGGAATCCATCGTTTTAAATAAGTCATATGTACCTCCTTTTTTTATTATAACGGAAAAAGAATAAAAAAACACGATCTCTCTTCTCATAATTTTAAGTTTTTTAGAGAAAAATAAATAAATAGAAGAAGAAATTTGACTAGCTATGCAAAATAAGCATAAAAAAACAAGAGGTCATTTAGGTATAGTAAAATAAAAGAGAATAGGGTGTGATCAAATGAAAAAAATCTTACACAAAAAAATAGAAAATAGTTATCTACTTGCATTAGGATTAACCAGTATATTTTTAATGGTTGGATATATAAGTTATGCATATTTTACAGTAGAAGAAGAACATAAAAATGCAATTAGAATTACTACAGGGAATTTAATCGCAACAATAGAGTCAGAAGATCCATCTTATGAAAAGAAAGTTATAACAGTAGAAGGAAATAAAACCAAAGAAATTAAGATTAGAGTAAGGAATGAGAATCAAAGGAAAGTAAAGTTTAATTTTTATTATGAAGGGGAATTAGAAAAGGA
>CANQEE010000007.1 GCA_947594595.1 uncultured Bacilli bacterium | reverse complement strand
CTTTCTACAATTTTTATTTGGCACTCTTATTATAGCACTTTTTTATTTATCAGTCATTTTGTTTAACACAACTTAAATTTTAAATATACTTTTTTATTAATTTTTTTTCATTAGAATTTTCATTAACTTTTTTTTATTACTTTTAATATATATATAGTTTGATCTTCTTTTTAATATTAAAATTTTTAAAGTCCATTGGATGATCTATCAAAGAAAAAGAGAAGAAAGCCTCTCTTTCTCCCCTATTTATCTAAACTCATTAAAAGGGTAGTTCTTATACTTTTCTTGACTGAATTTCTGCAATTTTTTCTAAAACTTCTTTGGCATTACTTTCACTAATTTCTGTATATCCTAATTCTCTTAATGCTTGAACTTTAGCTGTATTTAATTCTTGCGTACGACTTAATTTTTCTTCATTTTTTAATTCAATATCTTTTACAAAACGTTTATGTGTTTCTGCAATCTTATTCTTTGAAGCTCCCCCACTATTATAAAGAGTCATTGCAGAAAATAAAATACTTTCAAAAATAAATTGTTTATCTCGATTAAATACAAATTCCATTGGTGGTGTAAATCCCAAAGATTTTGACATGTAAACTAAAATATAACGCAATTCTTCTGTTGTTTCCATAGACTGTAAATAATGGTATAAATAACAGTACGTATTATAGGTTGTCTTTGTTTTATCTTCTTGCAACTTTTCTTTTAATAAGTTCACAATATCAGATAAGATTTCTTGTTCTTTTTTGTTAAATCCTTTTAAATCTGCAAGGACTTCTCGATTGGAAGAATCTCTTACTCCTTCATTTAATCTATTTTCAACTTCAATAATATATTCTCCATCTACTTTTACGCTTGCAAAGTTCTCTTCCCCTTCTAAATTAAGAAGTCCAAGTAATTTAGTTGCTTTTTCTTTAGGCCATTCATTTAAAGTAGAAAGGGCCAAATAATTATATAACATTTGTCTTGAGACTCCTAAATATTTTGCAAGTCTTACTTTAGAAACTCCTAATTTTATAAGTAATTCATTTAATGATTCCATTTCTCATACCCTCCTATTATCATTTTATAGTTGTTTCTGTAAATAGTCAAGAGCTTTGTTTACAAATTACTTTACAATAAATACCAAAGTTTCTTTCCGTTTTTTCGTACTTCTTGTATGATTCCTCCACCTAAACATCTTTCATTTAAATAAAAAACACATGCTTGCCCTGGTGTAATTGCTTTTCCATTTTGATAGGAAACAAGAAGCTTTCCATCTTCTTGATATGTTAATTTCACAGGATGATCTTGATCACGATAGCGGAATTTTGCCATACATTCTTTTGGTCTTTCTTCTCCATTCCAATTGATTTCATCTACAATACAACTATCTGATAAAAGATATGAATTTTCTTCTCCTTCTGCTACATATAAAATATTCTTTTTTAAATCCTTTCCTACTGCAAAAAGCCTTTCTTTGGTTCCTCCTATATCAAGCCCCCTTCTCTGCCCAATTGTATAATACATAAGGCCTATATGTTCTCCTAAATCTTCATTGGTTTCTATATTGATTATTCTTCCTTTTTGATTTGGAAGATAATTTTTTAAAAACTGTTTAAAATTACGCTCTCCAATAAAGCAGATTCCTGTTGAATCTTTCTTTTCTGCAGTGATCAAATTTTGCTGTTTGGCTAATTTTCTTACTTCTGTTTTATCAAAATTACCTAAAGGAAATAAAACGTTTTTCAATTGTTCTTTAGATACTTGAGAGAGAAAATAAGTTTGATCTTTATTCGTATCTTTTGCACGCATTAAAAGTCCATTTTCTATTTTAGCATAATGTCCAGTAGCAATATAAGTAGCTCCTAATTTTTCTGCAGCTTTAGAAAAAGCATCAAATTTAATATATTTGTTACAAAAAATATCAGGATTGGGTGTTCTTCCTTTTTTTAATTCTTCTAAAAAATAGGTAAAAACAAAATCCCAATACTCCTTAATAAAATCAACCCGATGAAGAGGAATATTCAAAGCATCACAAACTGCTTTGGCATCATTATAATCTTCTTCTTGAGGACAAATTGGATGATTCAAATTTGGATTTCCCAAAATATCTTGATTGATTGAACTATCCCAATTTCTCATGAAAAGGCCTTCCACTTCATATCCTTCTTCTTTTAATAAATAAGCTGCTACAGAAGAATCAACTCCACCTGAAATTCCAACAATTACCTTTCCTTTTTGCATCAGGAATCACCTCATGCTTATTATACTTTATTTTCCAAATTTATACTAGATTTCTTTCTATTTAATTTTCCATTCAATATAGAAAAATAGTATTTTATCAACTTTATTAAGCAAAAATTGATGACAAATTAGCAAAAAACTCTTAATAGCATAGGAGCTAAGAAAACTTCCAAAAGAGATAAAAAACAAAATCCTATAACGACAATTCCTAGGACTTTACTATATTTTTTCATTGCTTTTTTTAAATCAAGTTCTTTTTTAAAAAAAAGAAAAGATAGTAATTTTTTTGAGAAACGAAGGGCATAAAAACATAGAAAAACGGAAAGAAAAAGACCTATAATTTGATGAGGAAACACATAAAAAATAGCTTTTAAAATTCCTTTCCATTGGTAAGTTATTAAAACAGAACTAAAACTAAATCCTACAAGAAATCCTTTTAAAAAATCAAAGAAAAGAATAAAAGGAACTCCAATAATTGAAATTCCAAGAATCCATATTAGAATTGCAGGAATTAAAAGATTGATAATACTTTGAATAAATGCAGAAAGATAATCTATTTGATCCACCTTTACATTCTTAAAAAAAGCATCTAAACTAGAAGCAATAATTTTTTTATCGCTTTGAGATAAAATAAGTGCAAAAAAAACTCCAACTAAAATACCAATTCCCATTAAAATTGTAAGAATTATATAATATCTTTTTTGTGCTGCAATCGAATCTTTAACTTTTTTTGTTTGTCCTTTTAAATTCATTTCAATCACCCTTACTCTACCCTATTCAGAAAAGAACAAGTTTAGAAAGAGATTCATTTTACAAAATTCGATTTCAAGGATATAATTAAAAAAGAGGTGATTCTATGAACGAAAAAGTTGTCAAAATTGTAGCAATTGTTTTAATTGCTGCACTAGTGATTAGTATGTTTAGTATGGTTGTAAGTGTTTTCTTTTAAAGAAAGCACTTTTTATCTTTCTACATATCCTTCTACTTCTGGAAAAATTTGCTTTAAATATGCACTTTCTCCATGATAGCGATTGATAATATCTCGAAGACGTTTCCGATCATTTCCAATATATAAAATCAAAATTCCTGCAATTCGAGAAGCAAGCTGTTCATACACTTTTTCAATTTCATCTTCTTGAATATGATATTTCGCAGCAATTCTTGCTAAATCATTATCTTTTAATAAATAGTTAATGTAAGCTTTAATCAGTTCATCAATGGTTTTATTTTTTTGTTCAACTTTTACTTTGGTCCAAACCTTCATTCTTATTTCCTCCAATTAACAGTTATTTATTATAACCTAATTTCTTATAGTTTCAAAGTTTTTTTTACAACTTTTTCCTGTTTTACCAAATATTTTCACACATTGAAAAAACTTTTTGGAAGATACTAAAAATGTAGCTAATAAGAAAGGAGGTTATTTTTTGAAATTTAAAAAATCAATTACAATTTTCATATTATCCTTTTTACTTATTTTGCCACTAAATGTCTATGCTTATACAAAAAACTTAATCCCAGGCGGAGAAACTGTCGGAATTGAAGTAAATTCAAATGGTGTTTTAGTAGTAGGTTTTTATAAAGTAAATGACAATTATTTAGCAAAAGAAGCAGGATTTTCAGTAGGAGATAAAATTTTAGCAATCAATCAGAAAGAAGTAAGTACCATCGATGAGATGGTAAAAGAAGTAAATAAAAATAAGGAACAAGATGCAATTTCTATTGAAATTTCCCGAGAAAATAAAAATTTGACTCTCTCTCTTCCTATTGTAAAAGATGAAAATCAAATTTTTAAGACAGGACTTTATGTTAAAGATTCTATCACAGGTCTTGGGACTCTTACTTATATTGATCCTGAAACAAAAACATTTGGTGCTTTAGGACATGAAATTTTAGAAAAAACAACTGCAAAAAAATTTGAAATCAAAGATGGAGAGATTTTTAAAGCAGATGTCGTTGGAATTACTAAAAGTGAAAGTGGATCTCCAGGAGAAAAAAATGCGACTTACTATAAAAACGAAGTCTACGGAAGTATTGACAAGAATTTAAAATCTGGTATCTTTGGAATTTACGAAAAAACATTACCTAATAAAGAGCCTTTGGAAGTAGCTACACCAGAGGAAGTAAAAACAGGAACTGCTTCGATTTATACTGTATCTTCTGACAACACCGTGAAAGAATATGAAATTACCATTTTAAAAGTAAATCCTTTAGAAGAAGTTAAAAATATTCTCTTTGAAATAACAGACCAAGATCTTTTATCAGAAACAGGTGGAGTCGTTCAAGGAATGAGCGGTTCTCCAATTCTGCAAAATCATAAAATTATAGGAGCAGTTACTCATGTTATTGTAAACGATGCAAAACGTGGGTACGGAATTTTTATTACAAAAATGCTAGAAGACAGTGAAAGTGAAAATCAAAGTAATTAAAGGGCATCTCATTTTGAGATGCCTTTTATAAAAGCTTTATAATTTTTATTTTTTATATTCTACAATTGTAAAGGTTTCATATTGTTCAATATCAGTTACATGAAGTCGAAACTTTCTTCCCCAAGAAGAAACAATTAAATCCTTATCTTCTGTAATTCCAATTACTGACATGGCATGTCCCTCATTTGTATCTATATAAAGTTCTCCTGTTTCATAATCATACAATTGCCATGTTCCTTTTAAGTTAGGTAAACCTACGTTTATAATTACTTCTTTCGAAGAATCTTGCAAGAGAGATTCTAATTCTTTAAAAATAGTTTCCTCATCTTTTACAAAACAACCTTCTTGTGAATAGTAAGGTGGATTGATACTTGAATCGTAGTATAGATCTTTGTCAAAAAACGCTTCGACTGAAACGGTTGCATCCACTCCTTTTTCATGAAACCATTCACTTGCCCAATCCATATTTAAAACCAACCAGTCTCTATAAGAAGATGGATGTTCAGCAATAATATCAATATTAGAAAATTTTCCAGTTAAATCTTTATATTTTTTATGACGATAACAAAATAAATCAAGTATTAAATATTCATAATTAAAATCAACTTTTCCATCACGATCCTGTTGATACATAGGAAAGCCAAAGGTTCTTTGAAATTCTTCTTCTCTTCCAGCATATTGAGCAAAAATAGTATTTATAACAGCCGTGTATCCACAACCAACATTACATAATGAAAACAAAATAGCTTCCATATCTTCCAAAGTTGCTTTAGGATAATAGTTTTTGATAATTCGTCTTATCGCAGGATCTTTTAATAAAATTTGATTTTTTTCTCGAAAAACTCTTTGGTTTCCACCATATTGTTCAGACTTTGTATTCCAGTCATCAAAAACAGTGTGTTTTGCATCAAAAACATCATATAGATATAAATCACCAAAAAAACGTGAATTACGATTTTTAAGTGCTTCAACTGAAACGGACTCTTTTTTTTCTGTACTTTGATCATAATTAAAATTTTCTTTTTTTGTAGCACTTTCTTTTTCAAAATAATCCATATTTTTAGATACAGTGGATTCTAATTTGATTTTTTTCTCTATGTTAGAATTATCTATTTTCTTTTTATCAAAATGAATCGTTTTTTTTACTGAATTAAGTTTCATATTCTCCCCCTTACTAAATTTTTCCTTTATAATGTTTCATTTCCACTGGAAGATCAAGTTGATAACTTAGTTCTTTTTCTATGGATAATGCAAGGGTATCTAAATACTCTTCCTTTTTTATTTTATTTTCCATAAATGATTGTTCCTCTAAAGAGCTTTGATTTCTACCATAATTGATAAATAAAGCTAACGCACCATTTGAAAAACAATAACTTGGATCAATGGATCCATAAAAAACTTTTAAAGGTTTTTTTCCATCTTCTGTCGTTTCTTGAAGGATGGTTTTGAATGTATTTTTGACAATTTCTAACAACTCTGACTCAAAATCTTGAGTGTAGTTGTTTAGATGATTGATAAAAATTTTCAATTGCTCCTCATTCAATCGTTCAATATAATAAAAATTTCTAATAAATATATATTCAGATTTTATATAAGATGTTTTTTGATAGATATCTCTTTTTTCTTCTTCAATTTTTGTATATTCTAAAGGAGAATTCTTTAGTTTTTGATCTATTTTTTCAAAAGAAAAGATACTTTCTATATAAGTTTCAAACACTTTTCTATATAGACTTTCTACAAGTTGATATTTCTCATAATTACCATTTTCAATCAGTCCTTTTTTTTCTGCTTCTTGAATGTTGATGTTTTTTCTAAGAAACTCTTCTAATGGTAATAAATTTAACTGTTCTATCATACAAATCCCCTTTCTACTCTTTGTTTTCTTGTTGGGAATATTCTTCTATACTTCCATCTTCTTGTACAATTTTAGAAAGCGTTGTTTCTGCTTTTTTTAATTTTTCATCACAAACTCTTGCAAGTCTCATCGCCTGATTAAAACTTTCAATGGCATCATCTAAAGGAACTTCTCCACTTTCTAATTTCTTAACCAATTGCTCTAATTCTTCTAAATTTTCTTCAAATGTTTTCTTGTTTTTTTCCATACTACTTTATCCTTTCTACTTTCCTTTTTCTAATACTTTTGTAAGAATAGATCCATCTTGAAAATCAAGCTCAATTTGATCTCCAATTGAAAGATCTTTGATTGTTGTAATTGCACGATTTTCTTTTTTTACAATGGTATAACCTCTTTTTAATGTATGCATTGGATTTAAAACTTCCAATTTTTCTAAAAGAACTACATATCTTTGCTTTTTCTTTTCAAAAATTTGCAAGGGTTTTTGAAATAAAGCGCTCTGTTTTAAAAGAAGATATTTTTGTCTTTTTCTCTCCACTAATTTTTGCATCGATTGTACTAGCTTTTCATAAAGCAAATCAAATTGTTGTTCTTTTGCTTCATAAAGACGAAGAGGTTGTTGAAATATAGGTCTTGATAATATTTGTTCTACTTTTTCTTTCTGAGCAGAAAGACGATGAACCATGGCTTTTTTAGAACGAATCACTAACTGTTCAAGATAATTGAGAACATCTTCCTTATTGGGAACAGCAAGTTCTGCCGCACCTGTTGGAGTAGGAGCTCTTAAATCAGCAACAAAATCTGCAATTGTATAATCAATTTCATGTCCAACAGCACTAATGATTGGAATAGGACATTCATAAATTGCTTTTGCGACAATTTCTTCATTAAAAGCCCAAAGGTCTTCTATACTTCCACCACCACGTCCTACGATTAGGACATCTAAATCATATTGTTCTGCCCTTTTGATTTGTCTAACAATATCCTCTTTCGCCTCTTCTCCTTGTACCAAAGATGGAAAAAGCAAAACTTCTGCAAGAGGAAATCGTCTTTGAATGGTCGATACAATATCTCGAATTGCAGCTCCTGTTTTCGCTGTAACAACACCAATTCGGTGAGGAATTCGTGGAATTTTCTTTTTGTGTTCTTCTGCAAAAAAGCCTTCTTCTTGCAATTTCTTTTTTAATTGTTCAAAGGCAATATATAAGTTCCCTACTCCATCTTCTTGCATCGTATTGACATAGATTTGATAAGCTCCATTTGCTTCATAAACGTTTACTTTCCCTGTTACTAAAACTTTCATCCCATCCATTGGACTAAACTTGATTTTACTTGCTTGAGAGGCAAACATAATTGCACTAATTCTTGAAGTTTCATCTTTTAAAGTAAAATAGAAATGCCCTCTTGTATGAGCTTTAAAATTAGAAATTTCTCCTCGAAGAAAAATTCCCTGTAAGTTTTCGTCATTATCTAATCTATACTTAATATATCGATTTAACTCACTTACACTAATATATTCTTCCTTCATAAAAGTCACTCAGCTTTCTTTTCTTCGTCATGAAAAATGCTATCTAAAACTGCATTGATCATACTGGATACTTTCTCTTCACTATATTTCTTAGAAAGTTCTACAGCTTCATTGATTGCAACAATACTGGGTGTATCTGTATATAGAAGCTCATAAATTCCTAAAGATAAAATTCCTTGATCTACTTTAGATAAACGTTTCATTTCCCAATCTACTAAGTATTGATTCGCAAGAGTCTCTATTTCCTTTCGATGATTTAAAATTCCCGTTACACAATCTGTTACAAACTCATTTTTGACTTTTATTTCTTCTTGAATTAAAGAGGAAAGATCATACGAATTTTTTGTCTCTTCATAAATTAAAATCTGATAGAGAATTCTTACAATACTCTCTCTTAACTCGCTTCTATTTTTCATGTTATCACCACTTTTATCATATCAAATTTTTCATTTCTACAAAAGAAAAAAGGAAGAATTTATATATTTTTTTTAGAATTTGGAAAAAGAAAACTTTTTTCTTTTTCGATTAGTCTTTTTCTTGTTTGATTTCTTCTTTTAATTGGTATAAAAGATTTAATGCATCAAGAGGAGTAAGATGAAAGAGATCTACTTCTTCTAATTGGTCTCGAATTAGATCTTTCTTAGGAGCCTCTTCTTCTATTTCCGTAAATAAACTTGTCTGTGTAAAGACTTTTTCTTTGGTTTCTTCTTTTTCATAACAAGAAAGAATTTCTTTGGCTCTTGTTATAAGACTAGTAGGAAGCATTGCAAGAGAAGCTACATGAATTCCATAACTTTTGTCAACTGCACCTTTTTTTACTTTATGTAAAAAGATAATGTTTCCTTCTTCTTCTTTGGCTGCGACATGAACATTACGAAGTCTTGGAAGTGTAGATTCTAAGGTTGTAAGTTCATGATAATGCGTTGAAAATAAAGTCTTACAATGAACCTTATCATGAATATATTCTAAGATTGCTTGTGCTAAACTCATTCCATCATAAGTAGCAGTTCCTCTTCCTAATTCATCAAATAAAATAAGGCTATTTTCTGTTGCTTCTTGTAATGCTTCATTGGCTTCTTTCATCTCAACCATAAATGTAGATTCGCCACTTACCAAATCATCACTTGCTCCAATTCTTGTAAAAATTTTATCAAAAATAGGCATAGAACAAGAAGTACAAGGAACAAAGCAACCAATTTGAGCCAAAATAACAATAATAGCAAATTGTCTCATATAAGTGGATTTCCCAGCCATATTAGGTCCTGTAATAAGAAGAATGTCTATATTTTCTTCCATGAGAATATCATTTTCAATATATTTTTCTTGCATCACATGTTCTACCACAGGATGCCTACTTCCAATCAACTTGACTTCCTTTTTTTCAGTTAAAACAGGTCTTACAAAATGATATTCATCTGCAATTTGGGAAAAGGCTTGTAACATATCTACCTCTGCTATAATCTTAGCAGTCTTCTGAAGGGGAGAAATATAGCGTTTTACCACTTCTCGAATCTCCATAAAAAGACGATATTCAAGCTGAATAATTTTCTCTTCAGCACCCAAAATAATATTTTCTTTCTCTTTTAAAAGAGGGGTTACAAAACGTTCACAATTGCTAAGAGTCTGTCTTCTTTCATATCCAAATTCTTCTTTGATTTGTGAAATTTGACCCTTGCTAACTTCAATATAATATCCAAAAATTTTATTGTATCCTACTTTTAGAGTTCGAATTCCTGTTCTTTCTTTTTCTTCTTGTTCAAATTGTAATAAAAAGTCTTTGGAACCACTTCGAACACTTCTTAATTCATCTAATTCTTCTTGATATCCTTTCTTAATTAAATTCCCCTCTTTTATGGATAAAGGAGCATCCTCTTCAATTGATTTTTCAAGAAGAAGATATAATTCTTCAAAAGTCTCAATTTGTCTATCATAATCCAAATCTTTTAAAATAGATTGAATTTTAGGTAAAACTTTGAGAGAACTTTTTAATTGTAAAAGATCTCTTGCATTCAAATTTCCATAGGCAACTCTTCCTGAAAGACGTTCTAAATCATATACTTGATCAAGAGCTTCTTTTAAATCATCTCGTAAGATAAATTCAATTCGCAATTTATCTACAAAGTCATATCTTCTCTCTATTTCATCTCGATTGGTCAATGGGCTTTCTATAGATTGTCTTAAAAAACGACTTCCCATTGCTGTTTTATTTTTATCAAGGAGCCAGAGAAGACTATTTTGTTTTTCTCTAGTTCGCATGGTTTCTACTAGCTCTAGGTTTCGCATCGTATTAGAATTAAAAAGTAAATGATCCCCTTCTTTTACGATTTTTACCTTTTGTAGATGAGATAAATCTCCTTTTTTCATCTCAATTAAATAAAATAGCAAATGGCAAATTCCTGTTTGCATTCTTACATCTTGAATGTCTTTATATATTTCTTGATACTCTTCACCTTCATAGAACTGTTCCTGGATGGTTACCAATAACTGATATTGTTTTCTTAATTTTAAAAGAAGCGCTCGATCAAATTGGGAATTTACAAGAATTTCTTTGACTCCAAAACGTTGTAATTCTCTTATCAATTTGTTTTCATCACTATCAAGGAGCATACAATAAAACTCCCCTGTTGAAACATCGGCATAAGATAAAACATAACAGTAAGTAAAATCATAAATACTTGCAATGAAATTATTTTCTTTCGCATCAAGAGAATGATCCAATCTAGTTCCTCTTGTAATGACTTGAATGACATCACGTTTTACCATTTCTTTGGTTGTTTTTGGATCTTCCAATTGCTCACAAATGGCAACTTTATATCCTTTTTCTATCAATTTATCTAAATACCCACTATAAGCTTTAAATGGAACGCCACACATAGGTACTTTCTCTGCAAGTCCTGCCTGCTTTCCTGTTAAAGCAAGCTCTAGTTCTTTTGAAGCTGTTATTGCATCTTCAAAAAACATTTCATAGAAATCTCCCAAACGAAAGAAGAGAATACTATCTTCATACTTTGCTTTTATTTCTAAGTACTGTCGCATCATAGGACTTACTTTCTCTAAATCTACTTCACTTCTTTTCATATGATTCCTTCCGTTTCCTTTATTTATTGTACTTCAAAAAGGCTTCCTTTCGCAAGAGAGGAAAAGTCTTTTCTAAGAATTTTGAAGGGTTTTTAATTTTTCAACAGCATCATCAAAAGTATCTACTGGCAAAAGTTTTATCTGATACTTTTTTCTTTGAATCTCTTTTAGACAATCCTTATAATTTTCTCCACTTGGAACAAGAAAAACATCTGCTTTTTCGGAAACTGCTCCTCTTAATTTAAATAGAACACCTCCAATAGAACCTATGGATCCATCTTTTTCAATGGTCCCTGTTCCTACAATTTTTTTCCCATATGTATAATCTGTTTGAGTAATACGATTATAGATTGCAAGAGTCATCATAAGTCCACCAGATGGGCCACTTTCTGCACTTTTAAAATGAAAAGAAATTTTAGGTTCTGTCTTGATTTCATCTACTTCTCGAATAGAAGTACCAATCATTTTAGTTGTGTCTTTTAAAAAGACTTCTACATTCATTTTCAATTTCTTTTTCCCTCTTTGAACAAGAAAAGGAAGAGAATCACCAACCTCTTTTTTTAAAATTTCTTCTTGTAGCATTGAAATAGATGTAATTTCCTTTCCATTTACTTCAAGAAGATCATCTCCTACTTTTAAAGGAGATTTCTTTTTGGAATCAATATAGAGAACATAAAAATGTTTTCTTTTTACTGTGTACTTTTTTCCTGCTTTTTGATAAGCATAAAAAACAGCCGTTTGATTTGCTTCTTCCAAAGCTATTTTATCCCGAAATAAAATTTCTTCTTCACTTTCTTCTTCATTTAATTTAAAAGTTTCTTCTTTCACTATTTCAAAATCTTTTCGAAATTGAGCAAGAAGGAAAAGAAAAGGAGTTGCTTTTCTTTCTGTTACATAGGCAAGATTAAAACTTCCTTTCTCTTTCTTGCTATTTTCAATCTCAATTCTCTTATCAATGGGAATAATTCCTCCTCCCGTGTAAATATAATATGGAAGAGGAAGTGCAAAAACAAGAAAAAGGAAAAGAAGGAACAAGAAAAAGCGAAGATTTTCTTTGAGATAAATATAGAATGCTTTTAATTTGTTTCGTATCATAATTTCTCCTTTTCAACTTTCTACTTTATTATAGCAAAAGGAATTATAAATATGAAAAAAAACTTCTATTATTTGACAATTTTATCTCTATTCCTTTGTTTTTTCATTTTTCTTTTAAAAGAAAGACTCGTAACAATAGAGGTCATGCAAAATGCTCTTACTTTATGGAGAGAAAACTTATTTCCCACTCTTTTTCCTTTTTTAGTCTTAGGTGAAATTTTTATTGCACTAGGAATTCCAGGTTACTTAGCAAATTTCCTTGAAAAACCATTTCAAAAAGGATTTCACTTGAGTGGAAAAGCATCTTTTGTCCTTTTCATGAGCCTTTTCTCAGGATTTCCTAGTGGACCTAAATATACAAGATGTCTTTATGAAAAAAAGGAAATTTCTTTGGAAGAAGCAAATCATCTCCTTTTTCTCGTTCATTTTTCAAATCCACTTTTTATTTTAGGAACCATCTATTTAGTTCTTCAAAATAGACGAATTCCCTTTTTGATTTTATTTGCCCATATCGGATCTAATTTTCTTGTTGCTTTAGTAAAAAGAAAAAGAAGTTCTGTTTTAGGTCAAACTACTTCTTTAAAGCAAGCTTGGAAAGAAAATATTACCCAATTTTCTTCCTTTGGATTTTCTTTTTTAGAGGCAATTCAAAGTGCCATTTCTACCATGCTTTTTATGTTGGGTTCCATTTCTTTCTTTATGTTACTTGCCAAAATGTGTACGCAATGGATTCAATCTCCTATCATAAAAAGTATTTTTACAGGAATTTTTGATTTAACAAGTGGAATTTTTTCTTTAAAAAGTGCAAATCTATCTCTTTTCTTAAAAGGAATGCTTGCTACTATCTTTGTAACTTTTGGTGGTTTTTCTGTTCATCTACAAGTGCTAAATACTTTAAAAGGGAGTATGCTTTCTTACAAAAACTTTTTAAAGGGACGATTGCTTGCGACCCTCTTTGCTATTTTGCTTTTCCTTTTATGCTCTATACTGAATAGGAGCTGCTATTTTTAATTTTTTATCCACTTGAAAGTTTGGGTGTGTAAAGATAATTTCTAGAAGAAAAAATTGATTTTGAATTTGTAAAGTACAAGATGAAATTTTTAAATCAGGAATCTTTGGGATTGAATAACGAAGAAGCTCTCCTGTTTTTCCATATCGAATGGCACCATCTGCTATTTGAACAAAAAGTTGACTTGTTGTGCTTCCATCTTTTTGATTGGCATAAGTAAAAGTTGCACTACTTGTACTGGTAATTGTAACACTTTCTAATTTTCTCATAATAAAATCATCTTCTAATAATTTTGTCATTTCGTTTATATAAGCATTGATTGAAGATTCATAAGAGGAAATTTGTTGTTTGTTTTGATAATTTAAAATGACATCAAAAAGCCCTATCACAATGGCAGAAACAATCACAAAAGAAACTACTAATTCAATGGAAGTAAA
Organism: uncultured Bacilli bacterium; assembly: GCA_947594595.1. Taxonomy (GTDB): domain Bacteria; phylum Bacillota_I; class Bacilli_A; order RF39; family UBA660; genus CANQVB01. The sequence goes on along the minus strand of CANQEE010000007.1, from coordinate 22,335 downwards.
TCCTTTTTTATTTTTCATCGTATCACCTCTATCGTTCCATAACTAATTACATCGGTTGTAGGATCTTTTGCTTCTACAATGACACGAAAGGCATTCGGTTTATTCTCATAGTTTGGAAGGGTTGCAATATACTCTTGCATACTTCTTGAAAAACGTCCACTTGTTTTGACATAACTTTTAAATTCGGTAAGAGAATACGGAACTACATAAATATTTGAGATATCATTGACTTTTAAAAAGTTTTCACAAAAAGTAGGATCTTGATAATAATTTGTACAATCTGTGACTTCTAAATAACCATCCACTAAAGAAAAGGCATTTTCTTTTCCTTTATCTATTAACATTTTTCTAGCCCAATGAGCTATATATTTCATAGAAACAGAATCATAATTTTCCCTACGCTCATATTCTGCAACAACAGGAACTAAATTTGCATAAAGAAGAGATAAAGTCATCATAATAAAAACACTAACAATTAAAGTTTCTACCAAAACAAATCCTTTGTTTTTTTTACAATGCATTCTACTTCACCTCTTGTCTATCTTGTAAAAATATTATATAATATTTTATAGTAAAATACTAGGGTAAAAAGGAGGCACTTTTCAATGGTTACATATGATTTTACAAAAGTACCTGTCATTCAAATCGTTGATGATATCATTGTTCGTGCTGCGAAAATGGATGCAAGTGATATCCATTTTGACCCTAGAGATGAGGATTTACTAGTTCGCTTTCGTGTAGATGGTGATTTAAGAGACTTTACACGAATTCCAAAAATTTATGAGAGAAATTTAATTACTCGTATTAAGTTACTTTCAAATATGAATATTACTGAAAATAGACTTCCTCAAGATGGTGCAATTAAAGGAACCATTGGGGGACTTGCTTTAGATATGCGTGTTTCAACGCTTCCTACCAACGAAGGAGAAAAATGTGTCATTCGTATTTTAGATTATTCAAGAAGTCTTGCTGGAATTGAATCTCTTGGTTTTAGTGCAACAAACTTTGAAAAATTAAAACGAATGATTGAAGTTCCAAATGGAATTATTTTAGTAACTGGTGCCACTGGTTCTGGTAAAAGTACAACCGTATATTCTGTTTTACAACGACTCAATCGGCAAGAAACTAATATTATTACAGTAGAAGACCCTATTGAAATGAATATTGAAGGACTGAATCAAGTTCAAGTAAATAGCGAAATTGGCCTTGATTTTGCAACCGTATTACGCTCTATTTTACGACAAGATCCTAATGTTATTTTAATTGGAGAAATTCGTGACAGCGAAACTGCAAAAATTGCAGTACGTGCTTCTATAACAGGACATTTAGTTTTATCAACGGTCCATACAAACAACTCCTTAAGTACCATTGAACGTCTTTTGGATATGAATGTAGAACGTTACTTACTATCTAGTGCTTTGACAGGAATTATTTCTCAACGATTAGCTAAAATGCTTTGTCCTCACTGTCGAAAAAAAATTCCAACAGATGCCTATCAAAAAAAGGTTTTTAAAATTGCACTTGGAAAAGATGTTAAAGAGACCTATGCTGCGAATGAAGAAGGATGTGAACACTGTATTCATGGTTATCATGGAAGAATTGCAGTTCAAGAAGTTTTAGTAATTAACGACTTTATTCGAGATGCTTTAAATAATGAAACTCTAGAACGAGATGAACTTAGAAAAATGGTGTATACTTCTGATGTAATCACTTTATTACAGGATGGTCTTGAAAAAGTCTTAGAAGGAACTACTTCCTTTGATGAAATTTATCGAATTATTGATATTGATGATGATTTATCTGATTTAGTTGAAATAAATAACAAAATTGAAAAAAAAGAAGAGGAAATAGATTTAGAAGAAGATCCAAATACAATTCTTCCTCCACAAATTTCTATTCCTTCTCTTGATTCTTTTGTTGTACAACCCCCTCCTAGCCCTTATCCTGGAACAGTAAAGGAGGAAAATTAAGAAAAAGTTTGCTTTTTCTTTTTATTTTGAATATAATATGCAAAAAAAGGAGAAGATTATGCAAACCATACAAGAGCAATTGATCCAAATCGATGATATGATTGAAAAAGACGTGACTTCTGCAAAAGAAAAACTTCTAGAACTAACTCAAACTATAAATGTAGAAACATATGACTTAGAGCTTGAATTTCTTACCAATAAAATTCATGAAAAAGAGTTGTTTTTAGCATTTACAAATGAACAGAAAAAACAATATTATTCTTTACAAGAACAAGGATCTAACTATTATAGAGATCATCACTTTTTCTATGCAATGAACTGTTATGAAGCAGCAAAATACCAAACAAATCACCCTATTTTTGATTATTATTTGGGAAAGATAAATTATGTTGTTATGAATTTTGAACAAGCAATTTTCTATCTTGAAAATTATGCTTCTCATGGTGGAGAAAAAATGCAAAAATGTCTTCTCTACTTAGGACAATCTTATAGAAAAGTTAAGAAAAATCAAGAAGCAAAAGAAGTTTTTCAAAAGATGCAAAGACTAAATAATATGTTCCAAATAAATTTTCCTTTCTATCTTAGAAAACGAAAAAAAGAAGAAGATCCTATTGAATTAAGACCTGTAGAAGAACCTCTTCCTAAAATTTCGAATTCTAAAGAAGAACCTACACTTACTTTTTCTATCATTCTAAAACGATTTGAAGAAGGACAAATTTTAACGGCTGAAAAACTTTTAAAAAATTATAAGCCACAAGAGAATGAAAAAAAAGAGTATGAGCAATTTCTAAGAAACAAAAGACTTTACAAAATGAAAAGAAAAAAATAGTCCACGGACTATTTTTTAAGTGACATTTAATTCAATTCGATAGCGTAAATCTTTTCGAACGACAAAAGAATATGTTTTTTCATCTTGTTTTAATACTACTTGATCTAAAGATCGAAGTAATAATTCTGTAAGCTCACCATAATCATTGATGTTACTCTGTGTTGCAAGATAAATTGCATAATTTCCTTTTTTCAATTTTTGCAAATCTATTTTCGCATCAAACCAAGCTCTTGTCTTATCAAATCCATCTTCTAAGGTAGTTCCTACTTGATATAAAGCATTCGTTGTACTTCCAATTTCATAAGAATACTTTTCATAGGTTTCGGTGTTTTCAAAAATGATTTGACGTTTGACTGATTGTCCTTTTGCAAGATTCATTCCCATTGAATAAGAAGTTCCCATAATATGGAGTTGATTCTCTTCAAAATCAAAAGTACGATACTGATTGTATGGATTATAAATACTACTTGCTGTCTTGGATGCAATAGGTTTATCTCTTACAATAAGCTCTAAAGGCACATCACTATCTCGATAATTATTTCTTGTAGTAACTGTTTTTTTACTCGTGTAAGAAGAGGCCTGCGTCTTTAATATTTTATTGCTTACAATAGTTTTAGCATAATAATCATCTGACTCCGTTACAATATAGATTTTATAATCCCCTTGTTTTAATTGATCAATTTCTAATTCTCCTTGAAACCAAGAATAAGTATAATCTTTTCCATCACTACTATAAACAGGTCTTGTCATTTCACTTGAATCCATAATTCGTTCAATCGGTTGTTCAATGATCTCTTTAGTTTGTAGATTTTCATAGAGAAGTTTGTAGGTAAGAGGTGTATTCTTTTTATGATCAATTCCTTGAATTGCATGATATCCTTTTATAACTAATTTCTGATTGATTTCTTTCAAGTATTCAAAGTAGAAAAGTCCTTTTTTCTCTTCTAATTGTTTTTCTCTTACAGAAATTGTAAAAGTCTTCTTTACTTCATTTCCATAGGAATCTCTTACTTGATAAGTTATAGAATAGTCCCCTTCTTTTTCAGTATTTACTTGATTATCAGAAACTTCTACCTTCTTGGTTAGATCTCCATCTTCTTTATCTACTGCTTTCACAATAGAGAGTGGATCAAATTCTTTTTGAAGTGGAATCACTGTTTTCGTAAGAGTAATCACTGGTTCTTGATCCTTTTCAACAGTAACTGTAATTCGTTTTGTTGTAACTTGCCCATAACTATCTTTTACTTGGTAAGTAATATGATACTCTCCTAATGAATTTGTTTGAACATCATCTTCTATTATTTCTATATTTTTAGTAAGATCTCCATCTTCTTTATCTACTGCTTTGACATCTTTCATTTTATCAAAAGTTTTATCAATTGTAATGGTCTTATCTTCTGCATAAATTTCTGGTTTTTGATTTTCTATAACAACTACTTGAATTGTTTTGCTTGCTGTTAAATTTCCTTTATCAACGACTTTATAAGTAATTTTATATGTATTTGGAACATCTGTATTGACACTTCCTTCTACTGTAATCTTAGAAGTTAAATCTCCATCTTCACTATCATAAGCAGAAACTCCTTCGAATGGATTCCATTTCATTCCTTGAATCAATTGCCTATCTTGTGCAGTAATCGTAGGAGCATGATTAGATACTTGAACATGCAATTTTTCTACTAAAACACCTGGAGAGGATTGAAGGGTCCAACCATATACTTGCTCAGTTCCATTTAAATCAACTGGTACTTTATACCAAACTCTACCATCAGATGCTCGAGTCTCTCCTAAAATAGGAACATAAGAATTATTAAATTGTCCACCAATCACTGTATTGGCTGTCTCCTGTGCAACAGAATTGACCCAAGTGTAATCATTGGCTCCTGTAGAAATCGTTACTTTTCCATAATCACTTTCTACAAACTGAATACTATCTGCCTTAACCCACTCTTTTTGATCATAGAAATAGTCTGAAGTAATTAAATAAGAAACAGCTTCTCCTTTTCCATTGTAGGCTGCAGAATAAACCATTACATAACGATCTTTTACTACATTTTGTGCTTTTGGGCTTGTTAAAGTTGAATCATAATAATAGGTTGCATTCTTAATTGTTTTGGCTACTTTTGGCTTTAATACTGCATTTTCTACATATAAATCATAGGTATAATTTCGATCTTGATATTCTGTTACCTGGTTTGGAGAAATATATCCATTTCTTCCTTGATTGATTTTCTTAATATAAGCTGCAGGTACATAAACGGTTCCATTCCAGTTATAATTTCCAGAAGTAATTTCATTATAATTTGAATCAATATTTAAATCACTGACAACTTCATACCAAAGATTACTTCCTCCAACAGTTTCTCCTCTTTTCTCTCCGACAATGACAACTGCATCTTCTGCTTCTGGATAAGAATAGACGAATTTAGAACTGTTTGATGCATCACTCATGGCATTGACCTGTCTTGTTGCAACTCCTAATTGATAATAGTCATAATCTTGAAGTCCTTTTGCCTTATCAAGGAAATAGTAGTTGGATGCCATTTTTTCACTCCAGAATGTATCAGATGCATATTTTACATTCATTCCACTCCATTTATCACCAAATTGTGGTCCAAAATAGCGCCAATCTCTTGGATGAGCATATCCATAAGTAATCCACTTAGAAGCATATCCTAAGATACTTTCTGCAAAAGAAGCATACCAATTCGCAGCTTGAGTTGGATTACTATCGACTGCATTGAGTCCAAATCCATTGTTTTTATTAACGGCCAAATTACTTTTTCCATTTCCTGTTTCATTTCGACTTAAGCTGAGGGAAAGAATTGCATTCACTCCATATTTTTCTTGAGCATAATAGAAGAAAGTTCCTTTTCCATAAAGACGAGATCTTCCTCCATAAGCACTTGTTCCATTCGCATCTCCAACAACTCCTAAAGAAGAGCGAATATATTCGTCAATGTTAACACTTGAATAAGTTGTTCTTGTATGATTTGATAAATACATATAGTAATTATAGTATACTTGATTGGCATTGACTGCATTTTGATAAGTTCCGTTTTTATAATCTTTTAACATTTTAGTAAGGTTGGTATAAAAGTAGTGTCCATCATAACTATAGTAAGTACCAACAGGAAGCATAGAAGGTTTTGGTCCAATAGTACTTCCTGTAGAACCATAGAATGGATTTTGTATTTTTTCAACGTAATTGTGACGAATTGACTCATTTGTAACCGTATAACTACTACTTGACTTTACCCAAGTAATTGGAACAATTTCATACATTCTCTTAGCAATCCATGCCGTACAATTTCCTGTTTTAACTTTTGCTGTCCAAGTTCCATTGGAAGAAGAATATGCAGCATCAATAAAAGCACCGTCGACTCCTCCATATAAAGAACCTGTATCCATATAAGTATAAGAATAACCTGTCAATTCTGGATTGGTATAAAAATAGGTCATATCAGGTGGAACTGTTAAATCTAACAAAGCTACATTGGCATCAATAATTTCAGTAACGCCACCTATTTTAGTAAGAATTGCAAGATCATCTGCTCCATTATTTTTCATCCAAGCTTTAGCAGATTCATAAGAATTATGACAACTTACTGTAGCAATTCCTCCATCAGTATGAAAGCCTGCAACTTCATAAGCACCACATAAATTTCTATTTCTATAATCACTAGATGAAAAAGCAAATGCATCTGGAGTAAAAGCAAAAGCAAACAATAAAATTCCAAACAAAAGCAATCTTTTTTTCTGCATTTTCTTCCCTCCAATTCTTACTTTAAATATACTATATTTTAAGCAAAAAAGAAAGAAGGTTACCCCTCCTTCTTTGTGGCATTGACAGGACTTGACAAGTCTATCATAGTCTCTTATCAATAATATGAGTAATTATATAACTTCAATCTAATTGAATAGTTTGAATCACTTTAGCTAATACAGCCAAGCATACAAATTAGTTTTCATGATTATTTAATTATTTCACTTCACTATATATCCATCATATTATGACACCAACGAGTACATTTTAAATCTAATTTTTGAACCCATTTTAATTTGGAACATAGCTTAAATAAAAACTGTCGTAACCATTCAATAACTGCAGAAACAATAAAAATACTTAAAGTAATTAGAAAAACATGTAATATAATACTTTTTCCATAAATCATTTCTCCTGTATAAATACCTGTCCAAGAATAAAGAATTGTTGTTAAAGGCTTTAATTCATGTATGAGATAGACACCTAACATTAAAGAAGCAATTCGATTGACAAAGCGATTTTTAAATTGAAAAGTCCCAAATAGCAAAAAGAGTGCTATAGATTGAACAACTGCAAATGGTGTATTGTAATGAAATTGATTATAACTTAGAAAAAAGGCAATGTCATTTAAAATATTGCTATTTTGTTGGAATAAAAAAAGAGTAAAATAATTAACTGCAAGATTCATTATCCAACATGCGACAAATAAACATACGTAAAAAAATCTCTTTTGAGATACATTTCTGTTCTTCAGTAAGTTTTTGTTAAGTTCATATTTTCGGATATATGCACCTACAAAATAGAACATTATATATTGTAAGACTGTATACCCCCCCCGTATCGTATAATAATCCTCTTGAAACAAACGGAATAATTACGAAACAAAGAAGAAGCACTAAAACTAATTTTTTAAATGTTTTCCTATCAATAAAATCAATAAATTTATTAAAAAACGGACTTAAAAGATAAACAATGAAATAGCATTGTACATACCAATAAGAAGACAAATTATAAAACGAAATTGATTTTAAATACTCAACATTTGTATATTTTACAACACCTGTATAGTACAAAATTGTATTGATAATAAAATTATAAAATCCTATTTGAAGAAGTAGAGAAAGAAGCTTTTTCATATGAAATTTAGATTTACTTTGATAATATCCTGTAATCAACATAAAACAATTTACATGAACAAGACCAAATAATAAAACGCTCCGTAAAAAAAAGCAAGTAGTTTCTTCTGTATAAGTTAACAATTCTCCTTTTGTTATCAAATGATGAAGCACTATAAAAAACATTGCAAATATTCTTAATAACTCATAATTTGACTCTCGTACTTTATTTGCATTAACTATATTCATAAACCTCCCCCATCTTAGAAATTTATTTACCTTTTATCATAAAAAGAATACCAATTAGGATAAGACTACAACCAATTATTTTAGTAGTTGTTATTGGTTCTTTAAAAATAACAAATGCTGTTATCATTAGTAGTATATAAACAAGAGCTACTGTTAAAGGAGAAATAAAAGATAAATCAAATTTATTTAATAAAATTGTATAAAGAAGAAAACTAATTCCATAGCAAATAAAACCAATAAGTGTAACCCAGGAAACACTCATATTTACACCTGGTACAGTAAATAACGTTTTTATCTTTTCTAATCCGCCATATTTTAATAATGTTGAACCACTTACTGCAAAGATTACATATAACACAATAAATACTACATTCATTACTTATTTACCTTATCAACAATGTCATTCATTGAAATGACTGTTTCCCTTCCCTTTTCTGCTTGAATACTAGAATCATATTTTCCTGTAAGGATTCCATCTACAAATTTTCCAAGGACTACATTATGTCCATAAAGAAGATTTCCACTGATCATTTTAAATCCATTCTTGATAAATCCCCACCAATATTGCCTTGTATAGGTAAATGAATTTTTTAAAATATCTTTTCCTAAATGTTCATTATCTGTAGGAACTTTTATAAGTATATCCTTAAAAAAATCATAAATATAAAGCACTTCTTTAAAACTTACCATATAATACCATTCACAAATTGGTGTATTAAAATTTAGCATCATATGAACAGGAACTGTTCCTGCTTTTGCATCTACATTTAAAGTAATTGGAGTTGCTTCTTTAACTGTATCATAAACCGCATGACATTCCTCAATTTCTAACTTTCCACAATGTTTTTGCAACAAATAAATAAAATGTGCTGCTTCATCAAAGAAAAGACCAAGAGGCAAATCATTATACCATTCAGGAAGTCTTCGATTTCGATTTGTAAATTGTACTTCTGTAATAGAAACTATTTCTCCATATTTTTTGCTTTCAATAATTTCATTTAGTTTTAACATTTGTTTAGCATATTGAAAATTATGCATTACACAAAATTGTTTTTTTTGTTTTTTAGCAAGAGAAATTAACTCATCACATTCCTCTTTATTCATCATCATAGGTTTTTCTACTAAAGTATGTTTTTTTAATTCCAAACACGCTTTTACAAGTGGATAATGTTGTTTCGGTGGAGTTCCAATGACAACTGCATCTACTTCCTTCCAAAAAGGGCATGACTCCAATTGCTTTTTAAGATCTTTTCCATCTGTCAAAAGTAATTGATTTGGAATTTTCCATTTTTTTAAAGTTTTATCCAAATTTTTTTGCCGATTACTAATAGCACCAATAATCTTTACATTCTTTAACTTTTTTAATGCTGGTATATGTCTTGAATTTGAAATATTTCCAGCTCCTATAATACATACATTAACCATTTCTTTCATCAATCATTTCCTCCAATTCTTTTGCTACTTGTTTTGCAGTTACATCCCATGTAAAATTTTTCATAATTCTATCATGAATAGCTTTTTTACATGACTCCATTCTTTTTGGATTCTCAAGAAAACTTTCTATTCCTTCTTGAATACCTTTTATAGATTCCTTTACAATTACACCATATTTTTCATCACAAATCACTTCACAGGTGCCTCCACGATCTGTAGCAACCACAGCACACTCCATAATCCCCGCTTCCAAAATAACAGTTGGTAAACCTTCTGGAAACATAGAAGGATGCACAAAAATATCTGTATCATTATAAAGTGCCATGACTTCATCATAAGAAAGTTTACCTAAAAATTGAATAGAGTTATCTATATATTTTTTTTGCAAATCTTCAAGAAGTGGACCATCACCTGCTAAAACAAGTATCGTATTTTTATACTTTTTTTTGATCTTTTGAAAAGCCTCTAAAAGAGCTTCTACTCCTTTTTCACGGATCATTCTACCAGCATATGTAATTACAATTTTATCATTTTTCTTTTTAAAAAAATGTTTTTCTTTGTATGTTTCATAACTATCTCTTGAAATAGAATTATAAAAAATACCTGAAGCTTGAATATCAAAATGTTGAAGCCAATCGTTACATTTTTCAGAAACTCCATAAAATTGAGTCACATATTTTTTTAAACGATTTGTTATAAAATGTTCATATTTTTCTCCAAAAAAATCTAGTAAATTGTTATTTACAGTAAAATGATTACTTCCATGTTCAATAACAAGCACAGGAATATTTTTCTTTTTTGCAAATTTACTACCAATCATAGAAGTCAAATGAAATCTTGTGTTACAAATAACAGCATCTATTTTTTCTTGTTCTAACTTCTTCATAATAATTTTATATTCTTTATTTCGATGTGGAATAGGATATCTATTATGAAAAAGAGAATAAATTGGAATGCGAAATATATGATAAGTTCCTTTTTCCTCCTGTTTTAAATGATCATAATTACTTGTTACAATAATAATATCATAACCTAATGATTTCAAATGTTCTGATAGTTTATCAGTATATCTTTCAATTCCACCTAAAAAGGGAAGAAAATAACCAGAAAAGATAGCTATAGTCTTATTTTGTTTTTTCATGTTTTACCTCGTCTACTTCTGCTTTTAAAATCGAAATTTCCTGAATCAATAATGTTGTCTTCTTTTTTTGTCCTGCAATCATTACTGTTAAAACTAAAGTTAAAAATAAAAGAATTGCAATAAAAAGACTTAAAACCATATTAGAAAGAAGCTCAAATCCTAATAGATTAGCTAAATGAACCATTAAATTAGGAATGATAGAAACCAATAAAATCAAAAGAACACAGAACAGCCATACAAGTGCATATTTAACTGGAATTCTTCCTTTTCTAAGCAAATAGAAAATAGATAAGAATAGAACAATTGCAAAAATCAAGATTGTAAGAATCAAACTTTTTGACATTACTTATACCTCCTCATTCCAACAATTAAGATAGAAAGACAAACATTTATCATGTAATATACATCTTTCCATGTATGAATCGATGATTTTCCAGCAAGTCTTTCTTTCATATTGACACCCACTTCCAATATTTTATAATTTTTTTTCACTAATTCAACTGTCGTAATGGGTTCAGGATATTCTACTGGATATTCATAAGCAAATTCCTCTATGATTTTTTTATTACATGCTCGAAAACCACTCGTTGTATCTCTCAGTCTAAAACCACAAGAAATTTTAATGAAAAATGATAAAATTCGAATTCCTACTTTTCTTAATTTTGTTGTTTGAAAAGTATTGATATTTCCTACAAATCTACTTCCTATCACAAAATCTTGTTTTCCATCTAAAAGAGGTTCTATAATTGTTTTTACATAATTGATATCATGTTGTCCATCACCATCATATTGTACAGCAATATCATAATTGTGAAGATGTGCATATTTATAACCTGTTTGAACTGCACCACCGATCCCTAAATTATGTATTAAATCAATATGCGGAATTTTATATTTGTCTAAAATTTTTCCTGTATCATCTTTTGAACCATCATTGATTACAATACAATCATAATTTGTCTTATTCTTTTTATTATAATCAATAATATCTTGATATGTTTTTAATATATTATCCTCTTCATTGTACGCTGGAATAATTAACAAAATCTTTTTCTTCATACTTTACCCCCAATATCGAATTATGATCATAGAAACAGAAACAACTAGCATTAAACATGGAACTAGATAATAATTATTTATTATATTTTTGAAAATTTTATTTCCTTTAAATCTTTTATTAGATAGTAACAAACAACAAGGAAATACCAATGGAAGAAAGTATCTTCCTTGAACGCCAAGAATATCTGGTCCTCCTACAATTTTAGTGTTCGTTGTCCAATCTAAATACATGTAAGTAAAAATTCCTATAATAGAAAATACAATATGAACTAAAAGAAGAATTTTCATCTTAAAAGAAATCTGTATTTTTTCTTGAGAATTTTCTATAAAAGCAAATATTGGTAAATATAGTAAGAATAATCCAATCATTGAAATCGGTAAATATGTATCAATTAAGCCCAAAGCTCCAACCAATCCTATCAATAAAGATCCGCGCTGAGTTATAATATTATTGACTAAAATTTGTATATATTTAATTGGATGTGAAAGAATAAATGCGAGTTGCTTATAAAATAATGGATCCTCTTTTGGTTTTGCATTGATTAGAAAATATGGTAATTTCAAAAGTAAAGTACCCCCTAATATAGCTCCCAATGCAATTGCCCATGTTTTGATCACATCTTTTGTTTTTCCATTTCCATATTTTTTCTTTGGAACAAAAAACATCAGAAGAAAGATTAAAAAATAAACAACTTTTACATTCAATAGAATAATTCCAATTATAGATAATATAGTTATTTGTTTCCATGTAATTTTCTCTGTTTTTTCATTAAAAATCAAATCTAATATAATGGCTGCTGCTAATAAAGAAATAGGAATGACTAAATTATCATAACTCAACATGGAACACAAGAAAGTTGCCATTGGAATGAGTGCAACTGTAAACATGGTTTTTTTTAAACATGGAGTGATTTTGATTGCCCAATAGAGAATGAAAGCACTAAAGAACAGAGAAAATAACCGAGCAAAATAAAGCATATAAGTATATGTTACATCTTCCAATCTAAGAATTTTAGCAATTACTTTTGAAAATACCATTCCACTTGCAGGAACAAAATATGCAATGGGAGGAACTTTAACTGTTGAATAAAAAAGAAAAACTTTTGGATCATAAGACATTGTTCTAACTTGATCCCAAACAAATTTGTCATAGGAATATTTATCATCTCTATTTCCCATAAATTTATCACTATCTGCGATATAATCTCTCATTTCCTTAGGAAAATAGTCTCCTAGTTTTTCATTTTTTGTTGTTGGATAAAGATGCCCTTTAGAAATCATGTAAGTTCTCTTAAAATGTGAACCTTCATCAGGAGATAAAAAAGGGGGTGTTAAAAAAGTAAAAAGAACTCCTACTATTAAAAAGATATATACAAACAACTTTTCTTCTTTTATTTTCATATTTCATTCTACTCCTATTCTTCATATAAAGTTAAAATTTCTTTTTCTAATTTTTTCCAATCTCTCTCTTTTGCAGTTTTAAGACCTTCTTTTACAAGTATATCATATTGTTTTTTATCTGTCACAAGTTGATTTAATTTTTTAACTGCATCTTCTACATTTCCTTGTTCATAAAAAAGACAATTTTTTTGATCAATTAAATATTCGACATTTCCCTCATTTGGTACAACAAGACAAATTCCTCCTGTCGCCATCATTTCAAGAGGTGGATACGAAAAGCTCTCTAAAAGACTCGTTTTTAATAAAATATCTGTTTTTTGATAAATCTTCCCTACTTCTTCATGAGGAACTTTTTGATAAAAATGGTCTACATGATACCAACTCTTTGGTTCCTGTTCATAAGATAAATAATGAATTTCAAATTGATTTTTATCTAATCTTTCTACAATTTTAAAAGCTTCATCAACATTTTTAAAAGGATCTTTATTATTTCCTTCAATCAAAAGTTGAATTTTTTCTTGAGATAAATTTCTTTCTTTAAATGGAAAAAGAGATAAATCTATTCCGTTTCTAGCATAGTTTGCTTCTACTCCATATTCCTCTTTTAACCATTTTTGGCACCATTTAGAAATTGTAATATATTTAATTCCTATGACTTGATTATATGTAGCACTTGCTTTCAATTTTTCAAATTCATCGTAATCATAAAAACCTGTTTCCCTTCCTTGTACAAGGTATTTTCTCTTCAAACAGGAAGGATATCTTCTAACAAAATCTAAAGTCAACCACATAGTCGCAACTAAAGTATCAATGGTCGCCAAAAATTCTGTTTTGATTTCAGATACAACATTTAAATATTGTTGATTTTCATAAACACGATCTATTTTTCTTGTTTTTTTATTGATATTGATTAACGTTACATCATATCCATTTTTCTTTAGAATTAAACCATGTTTAATTGTAACCATAACTCCACCACTAATATTGGTTGATGGAATAACAAAGCATATATTTTTCTTTAATTTACTTTTTACAAATTCTGCAATTCCCCTTCCGCTTTGAAGAGTCGTATGATGCTGCATTACTTCTTGATAAGCTGCTTCTCCAATTTGAATTCGTAATTCTTCATCTTCAATAAGTTTTTTTAAAGCAAGTTCCCAGTCCTTTTCTGTTTGGCAAAGAAGTCCTGTCCTTTCATCTTTTATTTGACTTTTAAAAGCTCCTACAGAAGATGCAATAGTAGGTGTTTTTACAAGAGCTGCTTCCATCCATTTATTCTCAGATTTTGCCTCATTGAAAATTGAATCCTCTAATGGAGCTAAATTTATATCAACAAAACGAAGTAATTTAGGAAGCTCTCTATAATCCATAAATGGTGCTGTTATAACTTTATCTTTTACTTTTTCCATCTCAGGAGGCAACTCTAATAATCCTACAATTTGTAAATACACATTCTCATAGGTTTCTAATATTTTTATAATGCTTGGCATGATCATTTTGAAATCATCATTATGAGTGATACTTCCTGACAAATATCCAATAATAATTTTATTTTTTTCTTTTTTTACTGTTTTTAATGCAAGAGAAGAATACTTTAACATTTCTTCACTTGCAACATTTCGATTTATATAAACTTCTTTTACATGTTTGCTCATTTCTTTTTGAAGTCTTTCTGTAGATGCAATTCCATATTCACATAAATCAAGTGTTTTTCCCATTCTAATAACACCATCATTATATAAGTCTTTTTCTTCTTGATTCAATCCATTTAAATATTTAATTTGATTTGTATATTCTAAATCAAAAACCAAATCATCTATATCATAAAAACAAGTTTTATTATTTTCTTTTGCAGCCTTAATAAACTCTTCTATAACAGGAAGAATAGGACAACGATAGAAAATAAATGCTCTATAATAACGAAGCATATCTAAATTTAATTGATCATAATCAATTCGATCACAAGAAATACCAAAAGCTTCTAACTGTTCAATTTGATGGGTAACCCGATATCTTTGTGGATGAGGAAGTGTACAACCATTGATAAATAGAACATCTTTAAAACCTTTTTCATATTTACGTTGAAAGGCTGTGATTTTGTAAAATACAAATTTTATACTTTTTTTACAAAGTGCCACCAATCCTTCCTGTTTTAAAGTTGTCTTTATTTTTCCAAGTAATTCTTTAAACTTTCTCATACAAATACCTCCTTAATTGCTATAAGGATATTTTCCTTTAATTCCTTTTTTATAATCTCTTCTTCCTCGTAAATAATTTCTGATTTTTTTATATTTTTGTTTTTCAAACAAAAGAGTTCCGATCATATTGTGTCTTTGACTAACTAATCTATAGCAATAATCAGGGTCAAAATCTTTATATAAATCAAAAATGTAATGATAATTTCTCATAATATAATATCGACGAATTGGTGCATGATTGGTACATAAAAAAAGTCTTCCTCTAACTTTTTTATAAAACAAATCTCCTAAATTATGATCTATTTCAATAGAATTGATTCGAAGAATTTTATAACCATGTTTTCTTAAATTTAAGCAATATTCAATATCAATCCCATCAATAAACATCCAATCTTTAAATCCCCCTATTTTCTCATGGATCTTTAGGTTAATTAAATTTCCAGATGTCATAACATCTCCTGGATAATCGAACTCTGTATCTGGTTTTGGATCTAGCAATTTTGTATGATGCCATGGAGTTACAATTCCAATTTTACTTGTATCTTCTTTTGCAATCACATCTTTCATTTTAGAAAATACACCTGGTTTAAAGGTAGTATCTTGATCCATAGTCAAAAGCCATTCATAACCAGCTTTTCTTGCTTGTTCTGCCCCATAGTTTAAAGCAGTAGCGACTCCCCTATTTTCATTATGATAAATATATTTAATTTTTTTGCTTTTGGGAAGTCTTTTTTGATTATTCATTCCTTCAGTATTGTCATACACATACAAAATTGATAAATCTTCCAAATATGTTTTTATATTAGCAATATCCTCATCTGTAGGATTATATAAAGTAACCACACCTGCAAATTTCAATTCTTTCATTATAATTCCTCCGCAAATCCTTTTTCTAGTTTTTTGAAAACTAAAACTCCAATTCCAAAAATAAGAAGACTAAATAAAAAGACTATTCCTAACATCAGAAAATTAGGAGCTTGTTGATAATAAAAAATATTTCGATAACTTTCTACAATAGTTGCCATTGGATTTAATTTTAAAATCCAAGCAATATTTTTTGGAAACATTTCAATCGAATATAAAATAGGAGTTGCATAAAATAACATAGAAACAAAGAAATTGATAATATATTCAGCATCTCTTATATAAACATTGATTGCACTTGTAATTAAAATAATTCCTAATTGTAAAATATATTGTGTAATTACAATCAATGGTAAATATAAAATATTAAAAGAAAAACCAATTCCACTAAAAAGTAAAAATAAAAGAATAATAACACATGAAATTAAAAAGTTAATGACACCACTAGTTACTATTGAAATAGGTAAAATTTCTCTTGGAAAATAAACTTTTTTAATAATTCCACCATTTACAAGAATCGTTGAAGTTCCCTGTGAAATTGTAGTAGTAAAAAAGGTCCACGGTAAGACTCCTATAACAATAAATGTAACATAATGAGGCTGACTACTTCTTAAAATAAATGGAAAAACAATCGCATAAACTAAAGTCATTAAAAGTGGATTGACAAAAGACCAAAGCACCCCCAAAAAAGAACCCTTATATTTTCCACGAATTTCTTTGCGTACATTACTTTTTAACAACTGTCTATATTGATATAATTCTTTTAACATCCTATCCACACACCTTTAAATAGTCTTCTATTACTTGCTTTGTATCTCCATCTTCACGAATTTCCCCATTATAAAGCCAAATTGCACGATTACAAAGCTTTTTAATAGAAGATAAGTTATGGCTTACAATCACAATTGTTTTATCACTATTTTTTAGTTCTTCTAATCTTGCAAAACATTTATCTTGAAAATGTTGATCCCCAACTGCTAAAATTTCATCAATCAATAAAATATCTGCATCTACATTGATTGCCACTGCAAAAGCAAGTCGCATATACATTCCAGATGAATAAGTTCGAACAGGTGCTTCAATAAATTCTCCTAACTCAGAGAAATCAATAATATCTTGTACTCTTTCATCAATTTCTTGAGCAGTTAAACCAAAAATAGAAGCATTAAAATAAATATTTTCTCTCCCTGTAAAATCAGGATGAAACCCTGCTCCTAATTCAAGTAAAGACGTTAATTTTCCTTGTGTTACAATCTTCCCACTTGTAGGATAAATAATTTTTGTCATTAGTTTTAATAAAGTGCTTTTCCCACTTCCATTAACACCAATAAGCGCAACAGTCTCCCCTTTTTTTATTTTGAGATTGATATCTTTTAAAACCTCATGATATCCTACTTTTGATCGATTCCAAAAAACAAGACGTTCTTTTAAAGTGAGTGGTTTATCATATACAAGTTTAAATTTTTTGGAAACATTCTCTACTAGAATGGAATATTCTTTTTCAACTTTTTTCATAAATCCTCCTGTTGTAAAATATAGTATATCATACTTTTTTTCCCTTGAATAGTTTTCTTAAGTAACGAAGTGGTTTTGTAAGAGTCCAACTCATACTATTTTTCATCATTTTTAATTCTGTTTCTAATTCATTCATTTGATTTTCTAATTTCACTTTTTCAACACTAAAAGATTCAATCAAAGAATTTTTCTCACTTTCTTGAAGAGGAAATAAATCAACTTTAAATTCCAAAAAATCATTGGCTTTTAGTTCCTTCGAAAGAAGAAGTACAGCATCTTTATTATAAAAAAGTTCTTTCCCTTGGTATGAAATATGATTATAAATTATATATTCTGTTTCCATACATCCCTTTATGGACAAATTTTCATAAAAAACACAAGGAACGTTAGTAATTTCTATAATAGTTTGATTTGTATTTTTAGGGATTTTTATTTTAAATTGATAGGTATTATCTTTTACTTTATAATCTCCTTGTATATCATTTTCAATTTGATAATCTTCCTCATCTCCAAAATAGACTCTATAACGCAAAATTTTTGTTTCCTGATTATGACCATTCCAAGAAAACCAAGGATTATCAAAAACTTTCTCATCGATCCATCTTACTTTAAGTCCTGTTTTTTGAATGCAATAGTTAAAAGATAATTGATCTCTTTTAGAATAATTTAAAACCATATCAAACCATAGATGCATTGTGTCAATAACACACTTGTTTTGAGGACGCTTTATAAAAACTGTACTTTCTATCAATCCATTATCAAAGTGATAATTTTCTTTTTGATAAAAATCCAACAGTTTTTTAACAGTTTCTTTGGTCTCTTTTTTATAACGAATGCAACTGATTGCTTCTTCTTTAATAGTTTTTCTTTCCCCATGTCGGAAAGCAACAAAATTATCTTCTGATCCTAAATATTCGTGAATAAAATCATGAATTTTTTTATTGAATGAAACAGCTCCATCCATCCATAATGCTATATCATACTTATCATTGATAAGAGGATGTCCTAAAATTTTAATTTTTCTTGCGAGTTGTACATTAGAAAGATTATCATTAGAATCTAGATAAATAACATTCCATGATTGAGATTGAATTTTATTATTATTTGTAAAACAATAGTAATCAATTCCATTTTCTTTTTCAATTTCCCTTAAACAATCATAATTTCCTGTAATAGCTGTATATACACAAATTTTTTCTTTTCTCATGAAGGTCTCCCTATTGAATAATATTTTATTTTTGCCTTTTTGGCAGCTTCTATTGAATAACAATTTCTTCCATCATATAGAAAAGGAGTTTTCATATACTTTCTATAATGATTTAAATCATACTCTTTTATTTCTTTCCATTCTGTCATAATGAAAGCAAAATCACAATCTTGAATGGCTTCATCAATAGTTGTACAATATTTTATTTTTCGTTTATAAGAAGATTTAAATTTATCTAGTGCAACAGGATCATATACACTAACATTAACACCATAATCTAGCAAAAAATCAATATTAACAAGAGAAGGTGCTTCCCTTAAATCATCAGTCCCCGGTTTAAATGAAAGTCCTAAAACAGCTGCTTTTTTCCCTTTTAAATTTGGAAAATCTTCTTTCACTTTTTGAGCAAGTTTTAATTTTTGTATACGGTTGATTTCTATCGTAGCATTCACTGTTTTTAATTCACAATCCAAACTTTTTCCTAACCAATGAAGCGCTTTTGTATCTTTCGGAAAGCAACTTCCTCCATACCCAATTCCTGCTTTAAGAAATTGATTTCCAATTCTCGAATCATAACTCATTCCTCTTGTTACTTCATCAATATTAGCTCCTACTTTCTCGCAAAAATTAGCAATTTCATTGATATAAGATATTTTTAAAGCAAGGAAATCATTCGATGCATATTTTACCATTTCAGCACTTCTCCTATTCATAGACAAATAAGGAACATTGTAAGGCTCTTTGGTAAGAGGAAGATATAACTGTTCCATTATTTTTTTACTTTTTTCATCGTTTGTTCCAACAACGATTCTTGATGCATATAACGTATCATGAACAGCTGTTCCTTGGGCTAAAAATTCTGGATTACTAGCTACCGAAAAATGGATCTTACTTTCTTTATTTAAAAATTTTTCAACTTCATCATTGGTTCCAATTGGAACTGTTGATTTTATAACAATTGTTTTATCAGCTGTTACACTTCCTTTAATCTGTTCGCAAACATGATAAACATAATCTAAATTAGCAGAACCATCATATCTTTCTGGTGTCCCAACTCCAATAAAAATGATTTCTGCTTCTTGATAAGCTTTTTTATAATCCAATGTATAAAAAATATGATCTTTATTTTTTTTCATAAATTCTTCTAAATTTTTTTCATAAATAGGACTTTTTAAGGACTGTAACATTTTTATCTTTTCTTGATCTACATCTACACAAATAACTGTATGTCCAATTTCAGCTAAACAAACAGCTGTAACAAGTCCTACATATCCTGTTCCTGCAACTGCAACTTTCATAATACCTCCATTGATTCTTATATATAAGTATCTACTTGATATCTCATATCTTGATTATACAACAAAATAAATCTCTTTTTAAAAAAAGTTGATTTTCCTTCTAAGTTTCATCCACCTTCTCTTCTACATAAGGTTTTAAAAATTTTGTAAGAAATGTATAGCCTTTTTGATTCAGATGGAGTCCATCTTTCGTATAAATTTCTTTTAAGTTTCCATCATGATCTTGTAATTCCTTATAAACATTAAGATAAGTTATTTTCTTTTTCTTGCAATAAGATTCTATTTTTTTATTGATAAATTGAATAGATTCATTTTTTCTATTTTGAGATATTTCATTTTCTACATTGTGATTTACAGGATATATACTTTCTACATAAATTTTTGCAAATTTCCTATTTGTTTGAATTTTTTCTATAATTTTTATAATATTATCTATAATTTCCTCTTCCTTTATGGATTCTTGTAAATCATTAGTTCCAATCATTAAAAATATTTTACTTGGGTTATATCGATAAACTCTTTCTTCTAAATTTTCTAAAATATCTGTTGTTTTATTTCCAGAAATTCCACTATTGACAATAGAATGATTTGGATAATATTTTTTTAAATCATAGAATTCCGTAATAGAATCTCCTAAAAAAACAATATTTTCTGGGGCTGTATATTTTTCTTTTTGCTCTTGATTTTTTAAGTTAAAAAAACAAAAGAATAAAAGATTCACCAAACACAAAAAAAGAGAAAGGTATAAAAATATTAAAGATTTTTTTGCATGTTTTTTTGTTTCAACAACAGGAAGTTTCATTTGTTTCTTTTTTCTTTGATTAGTATAACGAGTATCTAATTCATCTTCAACTAGATATCTATCAAAATTAAATTTCTGTTGTTTTGTTGCTGATAAACTTTCTTCCCTTTCTTTTTCTGTTTCTCTGAGATAAAGATTTCTATTTTTATTAACCCTACTTTTTAATTTGTTTTTATATTTTTGTTTCTTT
This sequence comes from uncultured Bacilli bacterium, assembly GCA_947594595.1. Lineage (GTDB taxonomy): Bacteria > Bacillota_I > Bacilli_A > RF39 > UBA660 > CANQVB01. The sequence goes on along the minus strand of CANQEE010000007.1, from coordinate 1,297 downwards.
TTCATTTTTTTCATTTCCATTCTAAATTTTACAAGAAAATGAACAATTACTTCCATAATCTTTATAATAACAAACTCTTTAGCAATCCAAAAACAAGTGTCGCAGAAAGAAAACACGTTTTTGATACTTAAAATCTTAAACTTCTATCTACTTATGAATAAAAAATACTTAAATCGACATTTTTAGAAATTCCTGGTAATGTTGCCGTTTCTGTATACTGCCATCCGCGATAAAAACCTGTATAATAGCAATAATTATTATATTGAGCAATCCATGTAATTAAGGAACGGATATATTCTGTATTTAATACTGTATTGGCATAATCCAGATATGTATATATTCTAGCAGTTGGAAGAATAGACATAAATCCTCTTATTACATCCTCATACTGAGCTGTTCCCATATAACTTGTAATTTCATTAGACTCTAAATCTAGATAAACACCTAATGTTGGATTTAGACTATACTTTTGAATAATTTGATTCGTAAAATTAGCATATAAAATCCCTTCTGCGTAATTTTCTGCATTACTATAAATGTAAATTCCATATGGAATTCCCAAACGTTTTACATTACTGATATAATTTTCAAACATCGAATCTTGTTCTTCACAACCTGAAGAAATACGAAGAATAACTCCATCTATTTCTCCACTATTCCATAATGTATCCCAATCAATTATTCCATTCCATGCAGAAACATCTGCAATTACTTTAATATTACTATGCTCTAATTCCCCAGTAGCAGAAAATTCATATCGAATTCCTGCAATTTTCTTAAGATAGGTAGCTCTTGTTCCATTTGCATAAAAATAATAAGTTTTTCCATTGATTGTCTGCCAACCTGTTTTCAAAATTCCATCGGTTCCAAAATTATATGCTTCTCCATCAATTGTTTGGAACCCTGTAACCATTTCACCAGTAGTTGGTAAAAAATAATAAATGGTATTACTATTATAATGAATCCAACCATATTGTCTAGTACCACTAGTACGACCATAATAATAAGTTTTTCCATCAATTATTTTAAAGACACCATAAAGCAAACGAGCATTGTTGTCAAAATAATAATATTTTCCATTGATAAATTGATCACCAATTACTTTCTTCCCATCAGATCCAAAGTAGTAATCATAAAGTCCATCTTTGTTTTCATCCCACCAACAATTATATTGTCTAGTACCACTTAATCTTCCGTAATAGTAGGTTCCATCTGTTGTGGCATATTGTTTTAGTTGATTTACAAAATAATAATAAGAGGTTCCTATTTTTACAACTCCATTCACTGCCTTATAATC
>CANQEE010000006.1 GCA_947594595.1 uncultured Bacilli bacterium | reverse complement strand
GAATACGCTCTGTGCAAGTGGTTTTTCCGGCATCAATATGTGCCATAATTCCTATATTTCTTGTTTTTTCTAACGACGTATCTCTTGCCATAGTACTTTCCTCCTACCAACGATAATGTGCGAAAGCTTTATTTGCTTCTGCCATTCTATGTGTATCTTCACGTTTCTTAACAGCAGCCCCTGTTCCCTCTGCTGCATCCATAATTTCATTCGCTAAGTTAATAGCCATTCCTTTTCCATTTCTCTCACGAGCATATTTCACTAACCAACGAAGGCCCAAAGCTTGACTTCTTGCTGGACTTACTTCAATTGGTACTTGATAGTTTGATCCCCCTACACGACGAGATTTTACTTCAAGTTGTGGTTTAATATTTTCCATTGCTTGATTAAATACTTCAAGTGGATCTTTTCCTGTTTTTTCTTTTACAATATCAAATGCTTCATAAAGAATTGTTTGCGCAGTTCCTTTTTTTCCATCTAACATAATTGTATTGATAAGTTTTGTAACTACTTTAGACTTATAAATTGGATCTGGTAATACATCTCTTTTTACTGCACGTCTTTTACGCATTTCTTTATCCTCCTTCCAAGATTATTCTCTTACTTTCCTTTTTTTGCTCCGTATTTACTACGTCCTTGCTTACGATCTTTAACTCCTGCAGTATCTAAGGTTCCACGAACAATGTGATAACGAACTCCGATTAAGTCTTTTACACGTCCACCACGAACCAAGACAACACTATGTTCCTGCAAGTTGTGTCCAATTCCAGGAATATAAGTATCTACTTCTCTTCCGTTACTTAAACGAACACGTGCATATTTACGTAATGCTGAGTTTGGTTTCTTTGGAGTTTTTGTTCCAACACGTGTACAAACTCCTCGCTTTTGTGGAGATGGATTGTTGGTTTGTTTACGACGAATTGTATTCACTCCAACTCCAAGAACTGGCGCTTTACTTTTACGAACCTTATCTTTTCTTCCCTTACGAACTAATTGAGTAATTGTAGGCATATATTATATAGCTCCTTTCTTTACACATATCCAGGTGTGTCATTTTAACTTTTAAATAAAATTTTGCAGGAATTGCAAAACTTACTTAATCAGCAAACATACTATATCATTATCCTATGTGAAAGTCAAGAAAAAATGAGAAGTTGTATTCTTTCTTCTTTTGCTATGCAATTTATAAGGATTTCATTAAGAAAAAAGTAATCATCCATAAAAGAAATGTGGTTAGAAAAAAGAGTTTAATCCAAGGAGATCTCTTTAAAAGATACAGCTCATTTCGACTAGTTACTTTGCGGGGATTGTTAACAAAATAACGAGTAAGATTTTCTGGAAGAGGGGTTGTACCAATAAATCTATATTTATATGTTTTTCCATGATATTCATATTGATAAATTCCCATTTCTTTATACATATTCCCAGGATCATCTACAGATTCTAAATCCCAATGTTTGATCAACTTTGCTGAAACAACATGATTTTTCTCAATAGCTTTTTGAACTAACTCTTCATTTTTAGATGGAGCATAGAATAATTTTCTAATAGCTACGACAACAGGCGTTAAAAAAATGGAAAAAGCAAGTGCAATTGATAAAGCGAAAATGATTTCAGCGATTTGTTCTGCATTCATTTTTTCCTCCCTTATACTTATTACTTTAAGATTTCTTCATTTTTTGTTGTATCAATAATGTTCAATTTTTCAAGTTGAATTTCTTTAATCCCATCTATTTCAAAGGCGCTATTTTTAATAAGTTTATCATACCCACTTTTTAGAATTTTTTCTGTTAATCCAAAAATTTGTGCATAACATAAATAAAATTCCCAAATAATAACTTCTTCTGCTTTTTTATTTTCAAAACTTCCAAAGTCTTCTAAAAATTTTTTGAAAGAATACAACTTTTGTAACTCTGCTTTTCCAAGTTTAGTAGGCTCTAAATAAGAAAGCATTTCACTATTATATCCTCCTGTAAATACTCCCTTTAAATCAATTGAAATAGTATCTTGTGAAATCTCTTTTTTTCTGATTTGTTTTAATGGACTTCGTTGATAAAGACCTAATTGAATTCCATCTTCAACACAATAATTGAAGAATTCTTCATAATCGATTTCATTTAATGTATTGGTCATTACATGATATAAAATATATTTTTCATTTGATAATAAATTTTGATCAATTCCTTTTAATACCGTAATTGTATAACTTCCATTTTCTTCTTTTAATTTTAAATACTTTTTAGCACATAAATTCAATAAAATAGCTACAATATCTTGTTGCTGTTTTATTTTTGAATTTAATAGTAAAGAAGAAACTCCTACTCCAAAAGAATTAGGTAATTCTCTATAATAGATATATGGGTTACTTTGTATGATTTCCTTTTTTGTATCATATTGCTTTTCTTTTCCATTTATTTTTCCAAGTAAATGAAGAAATAAAGTCATGATTGCAAAAAGAGAGAGAATTGCCATAAGGAGCATCCAACAAAAAACTACTATGTTCTTTGTTTGTTGATACTGCGTATAATAGATAAGAAATAAAACAGAAAAAAGAATGGCTATTATAAAAAGACCTAGAAGAGCAACCCAATACTTTTTCCCTTTCTTTAAACCTGTTGTTCTTTTCATCTCAATCACACTTTCTTATCTTCATTTGAATAAATTTTTCCACTTTCTATTATATATCTTGATTTAGGTGATCCTTTTTCTACTCCGGCATAGAAAGCAATAGACCAAATAATAAAGAGAAATAAAAAGAAGATACAGATAAAAGCAAGGAACATACCCATTCCTAATCCTTTATTATTTAATTTTTTCATAAGTTCCTCCTGCTTCTATTATAGCACTTCTATCTCCTCAACTTTATTTTTTTGGAATTGTTGGTAAATTTCATACCATGTATAAACACGTTTTATATTTTCCCCATGAACATCTCTATTATAAGGCGCATCAAAACAAAGTACAGGAATATGTTCACTAATCTTTTTTATGTTGGTTCTTTTATCTTCAATCATAACATCTAAATGATTAGAAAGACATTTTTCACACTTATCCACAGAACCTGTGATGATCTCATCATATTCTATATTGTTCTTATGAAGCCATTCTTTTACATAAAAATCAATAGTTCCTTCATATTGATTCTTTAAATATTGGTTATCTCTTGCAGTTAAAATTACAATGGTATGCCCTTCTTTTCTTAATTTATGAAGCACTTCACTGGCAAAGGGGCGTACTGGAATTGCACATAATAAATCAAAGATATAACGATGCCAAAATTTTACATTTTCTTCTTTGGTTAGATAAAACTCTTGTTCCATAAAATAATCATTAGGATTAAATCCTTTAAAGATTTTTTCTTCTAAACAAAATTTCATTCCATAATTAAAATGCCATTCTGCAATATTATTTAAAACTCCATCAATATCAACACCAATTCGCATATAACCCCTATCCTTTCTATTCTTATTGTATCAAAGCACTAAAAAAAGAAAAAGAAAAAGTCTTTTAACTTTACAAAAAGTATTTTCTCTTTGTCAAATTTATTTTATTTTTTGAAGTATTATCTAGAAGAAAAAATCTTCTTTTTTTCTAAAAAAAAGAATAGGATTTCTCCTATTCCATAAATTCATCTTCTAATTTATCAAGAGGTTCTTCATCTACAAAAGCATTTTCTAGTTCATATTCAACATCTCGATAAATCTTACTTCCTGTACCTGCTGGAATTAACTTACCAAGTAAGACATTTTCTTTGAGTCCTTCCAAATGATCTACTTTTCCACGAATTGCAGCATCTGTTAAAATTCGAGTTGTCTCTTGGAAAGAAGCTGCAGATAAGAAGGAATCAGTCTCAAGAGAGGCTTTTGTAATTCCTAATAGAACAGGTCGTCCTAAAGCAGGTTTCTTTCCTTTGATAATAGCTTCTTTATTTCCATCTGTAAACTCACGGAAATTAACTAAGCTTCCTGGTAAGAATAAAGTGTCACCACTTTCAACGATTCGAATTTTAGAAATCATTCTACGAGCTATAATTTCAATATGTTTATCTGAAATATCAACCCCTTGAGAACGATATGTATTTTGCACTTCTTTCAAAATGTATTCTTGTGTTGTAATTGGATCTGTTACATCGAGAAGTTCTTTTGGAGAAATAGCTCCTTCTGTAAGTTTATCACCACAGTGAACAGTAGCTCCTTCTTCTACGCAAAGTTTTGCACCATAATTTGTAGTATGTTCTTTGGTTTCTAATTTGTTTTTAATACTAATTTTGAATTTTCCATGATCTTCTTTAATCTTAGATACTTTTCCATCAATTTCTGCAATGGTTGCTTTTCCTTTTGGATTTCGAGCTTCAAATAATTCTTGTACACGTGGAAGACCTTGAGTAATATCTTCTCCTCCAGCAACTCCACCTGTATGGAAAGTACGCATTGTAAGTTGTGTTCCAGGTTCTCCAATAGATTGTGCAGCCATAACTCCAACAGCTTCTCCAATTTCTACTAAATTTCCTGTTGCAAGATTTCGACCATAACATTTTTGACAAACACCATTTTGCGTATTGCATGTTAAAATCGTACGAATTTCTACTTCTTCAATTCCTGCTTTGATAATTTTTTCTGCTAAAGATTCTGTAATCATTTCATCTTTTTCTACAAGAACTTTCTTTGTTTCTGGATCTATAATTTTCTTATTAGCAAAACGTCCAACAATTCGATCATATAATCCTTCAATAACTGCTCCTGTTTTATCATTGATGAAATCTCGAACAACTACACCTTGATCAGTTCCACAATCTGCTTCTCTTACAATCATATCTTGGCTGACATCAACAAGTCGTCTTGTTAAATATCCAGAATCAGCTGTTTTTAAAGCTGTATCAGCACTACCTTTACGTGCAGAGTGTGTAGATAAGAAGAATTCCGAAACAGAAAGTCCTTCCTTAAAGTTTGATAAAACTGGGATTTCAATTGGATCTCCATTTGGTTTTTGCATCAAACCTCTCATTCCTGCAACTTGCGTAAAGTTTGAAATATTACCACGTGCTTTTGAATGCATCATCATGAAAATTGGATTGTCTACATTTCGATCAGCAATTTCTTGTAATTCATTCTGTACTTTATCTTTTACCGCATACCAAGTATCAATAACTTTTTGATGTCGTTCTTCTTCTGTAATTAGACCACGACTATATTGTTTATTGATCTTGTTAACCATACTTTGTCCTTCATCAATAAATTCTTGTTTTCGATCACTCGTTTCAACATCACTCATTGAAACTGTAATTCCTGCCACTGTTGAATACTTAAATCCCAAATCTTTTAATTTATCGAGCATGCTTGATGTTTCTGTTGTTTTATAACGTTTAAATACTTGAGCAATAACTTTTTCAAGAGTTCCTTTGGCATAAGGTTTTACAAGAGGCATAGCTGCAATAGCTTCTTTGATATTGGTTCCCTTTTCTAAGAAATATTTATTAGGTGTAATTTGTTGAATATTTTCATCAGTAGGTTCATTGATGTAAGGAAAAGAGTCTGGTAAAATTTCATTGAATTTGATTTTTCCAACGGTTGTAACCAAATATTTTCCATGTTGTTCTTCTGTAAATAATTTGTATTTAAATGAATTTACAGGAATTGCAATTCTTGTATGAAGGGTAATTTCACGTCTTTCATAGGCCATTAAAGCTTCGTTACAATCTTTAAAAACTCTACCTTCCCCTTCAAGACCTGCTTTTTCCATCGTAATATAATAGTTTCCAAGAACCATATCTTGACTTGGGGTTACAATTGGATCTCCTGATTTTGGATGAAGAATATTGTTTGATCCAAGCATTAACATTCTTGCTTCTGCTTGTGCTTCTTCTGAAAGAGGTACATGGACTGCCATTTGATCTCCATCAAAATCTGCATTAAAAGCTGGACATACAAGAGGGTGAAGACGAATTGCTTTTCCTCCTACTAAAATAGGTTCAAAAGCTTGAATTCCAAGTCTATGAAGAGTTGGAGCACGGTTCAATAAAACTGGATGTTCTTTTATAACATCTTCTACTACATCCCACACAACAGGATCTTGATTTTCAATTAAGCGTTTTGCTGCTTTAATATTATGAGCAATGTCTCGTTCTACAAGTCCATGAATTACGTGTGGTTTAAACAATTCGAGTGCCATTTCTTTTGGAATTCCACATTGATACATTTTTAAAGAAGGTCCTACAACAATAACAGAACGTCCTGAATAATCTACACGTTTTCCTAATAAGTTTTGACGAAAGCGTCCTTGTTTTCCTTTTAACATGCTAGAAATTGACTTCAAAGGACGATTTCCAGCACCTGTGACACTTCTTCCACGTCTACCATTGTCAAATAAAGCGTCAACTGCTTCTTGTAACATACGTTTTTCATTTTGAATAATAATTCCAGGAGCACCTAAGTCAATCAATTTCTTTAAACGGTTATTTCTGTTAATAACACGACGATAGAGATCATTTAAATCACTGGTTGCAAAACGTCCTCCATCTAACTGGATCATTGGACGCAAATCAGGTGGAATAACTGGAATACAATCCATAATCATCCATTCTGGTTTGTTTCCTGATTTATAGAATGCATCTAATACATCCAATCTTTTTATTAAACGAGTTCTTTTTTGACCTTGTGCATTTTCTAATTCTTTCGTTAAAGTTTCAATTTCTTTTTCTAAATCTACTTTTTTCAAAAGCTCTTTAATTGCTTCTGCTCCCATTCCAACTTTGAAACCATTCCCATATTTTTCATAATAAGCACGGTATTCTTTTTCAGAAAGCGTCTGTTTATTTTCAAGAGGAGCATTTCCTTTATCAATAACAACATAACTAACAAAATATAATACTTCTTCTAGATCTCTTGGACTCATATCAAGAACAAGTCCCATACGAGAAGGTACTCCTTTAAAGAACCAAATATGAGAAACTGGGCTTGCAAGTTCAATATGTCCCATTCTTTCACGTCTTACTTTTGATTTGGTAACTTCTACACCACAACGATCACAAACAATGTTTTTATAACGAACTCTTTTATATTTTCCACAAGCACATTCAAAATCTTTTGTTGGTCCAAAAATCTTTTCACAATAAAGTCCATCTCGTTCTGGTCGTAACGTACGATAGTTGATTGTCTCTGGTTTTTTTACTTCACCATAAGACCATTCGCGAATTTTTTCAGGGGAAGCAATCCCAATTTTGATTGCTTCGAACTTATTTACTTCCATCATTATTCTTCATCCCCCTCCATCATAGTTTCGTCAAAGTCGAGTGGCATATCTTCTTCCTCTTCTGATTCAAATTCAAAAGAGTATTCATCTTTCGTAAGATCGCTTCCTAAAGAAGCGTCCTCAATTTCAGAAGATTCTTCCTTAGGTAAGGTAACTGGAGTTACTTCTACTTCAGAATATTCTTCTTTTGTATCTTCTTCCTCTTCTTCCATTTGTTTTAATTCAACGGTTTCTCCTTTATCATTGATCACAGAAATATCAAGTCCTAAAGCTTGGAACTCTTTCATAAGTACACGGAAAGATTCTGGTACTCCTGCTTGATTGATTTCTTGCCCTTTAACAATAGCTTCATAAACTTTTACACGTCCAACTACATCATCTGATTTTACCGTTAATATTTCTTGTAAAGTATGTGCAGCTCCATAAGCATAAAGCGCCCAAACTTCCATCTCTCCAAAACGTTGTCCACCAAATTGAGCTTTTCCTCCAAGCGGTTGTTGTGTAACAAGAGAATAAGGTCCTGTACTTCTGGCATGTAACTTATCATCAACCATATGATGAAGTTTGATCATATACATAACACCTACAGCGATACGATTATCAAAAGGCTCTCCTGTACGACCATTATAAAGAACCGTCTTTCCATCTGGATCCATTCCTGCTTCTTTCATCATCTCTTCAATATCACTAATATGTGCACCATCAAAGACTGGAGTTGCAATATGGACACCTAATTTTTTTGCCGCCATTCCCATATGAAGCTCTAAAATTTGACCAAGATTCATACGGGAAGGAACACCTTGTGGATTTAACATGATATCAACTGGAGTTCCATCTGGCAAATATGGCATATCTTCTTGAGGAAGAATTAAGGAAATAACTCCTTTGTTTCCATGTCGTCCAGACATTTTATCTCCTACTTGAATTTTTCTTTTTTGGATGATATATACACGTATAACTTTAGAAACACCTGCTGGAAGCTCATCGTTGTCTTTACGAGAATAAATCTTGATATCATGAACGATTCCATCTCCTCCATGTGGAACACGAAGAGAGGTATCTCGTACTTCTCGAGTCTTCTCTCCAAAAATTGCATGTAACAATTTTTCTTCTGATGTGAGTTCTGCCATTCCTTTTGGAGTTACTTTTCCAACAAGAATGTCCCCTTCTTTTACTTCTGTTCCAATGGTTACAATTCCGTTTTCATCCAAATTTTTACGAGCTTCTTCACTGACATTTGGAATATCTCTTGTAATTTCTTCTGGACCTAGTTTTGTCTCACGGCATTGCATTTCATAATCTTCCAAATGAAGAGAAGTATATTTATCATCTTTGACTAAGTTTTCGTTTAAAATAACGGCATCTTCATAGTTATATCCATCAAATGTCATGAAAGCAACCACTACGTTTTTACCAAGTGCCAACTCTCCTTTATCTGTACTGTTTCCATCTGCAAGAATTGTCTCATTGGCAACAACCTTATCTCCTACTTTTACAATAGGTCTTTGATGATTACAAATTCCTGAATTTGCAAGTTCAAAATTTGCAAGATAATAAGTATCTTTTCCTGTTTTGTTTTTAACAATTATTTTTTTAGCATCTACATATTCAACAATTCCATCCGCTTTTGCAACAATCTCAACTCCAGAATCTTTTGCAGCAATAAATTCAACTCCTGTTCCAATATATGGAGCTTCGGTCTTTAAAAGTGGCATCGCTTGACGTTGCATATTGGCTCCCATCAAAGCACGTGTTGCATCATCATGTTCAAGGAAAGGAATACAACTTGTTGTGATCGATACAACTTGTTGTGGACTTACATCAATATAATCAACTTGCTCTGGTTTTGCTAAAATATTTTCTCCTCGAAATCTTGCATTGACCTGTTCTTGAATAATTTTATTATCTTTATCTGTATCTACTGTTGATTGAGAAATAATAAAATCTAACTCTTCATCTGCTGTTAAATATTCTACTTCATCAGTGATTTTGCAATCTATAACTTTTCGATATGGTGTCATAATAAATCCATATTCATCAATTTTGGCATAACTTGCAAGAGAGGTAATCAATCCGATGTTAGGACCTTCTGGTGATTCAATTGGACAGATACGACCATAGTGAGAAGTATTAACATCACGAACTTCTACTCCAGCACGATCTCTTGAAAGTCCTCCTGGTCCTAAAGCTGATAAACGACGTTTATTAGTAAGTTCTGCAATTGGATTGGTTTGATCCATAAATTGAGACAATTGACTACTTCCGAAAAATTCTTTCATCGCTGCAGTAACAGGGCGAATATTGATTAAAGTTTTTGGAGTTACTTCTTCCATTTCTTGTGTAGTCATTCTCTCACGAATCACACGTTCCATTCTAGAAACACCAATCCGGAATTGGTTTTGTAAAAGTTCACCAACTTGACGGATTCGTCTGTTTCCTAAATGATCGATTTCATCAAAATTTCCTACTCCATGAAGAAGATTTAAATAATAAGAAATAGAAGCATATACATCACTGATTGTTAAACGTTTTACATCAATTGTTTGATCATTTCCAATTACAGCAAGTGTCTTTTTCTTATCTTTTGGATCAACAATCATCACTACTTGAATGCGATTGTAGGTATCCAATTCTTCGTTAATAGCAACTTGTTTTACACCATATCCACTTTGGAAGATAGGACGAAGGGTTTCTAAAACTTCTTTAGTAATAAGGGTTCCTTTTGGAACAGCAATCTTTCCATCTACTTTTATATTTTCTGCAAGTGTTTGGTTTAATAGACGATCACATACATTTAATTTACGATTAAATTTATAACGTCCAACACGTGCTAAATCATAGCGAAATTCATCAAAAAATCTAGTAATGATTTGATTCTTTGATGAATCAAGTGTTGCAGGCTCTCCTGGGCGTAATTTTTCATAAATTTCAATCAATGCTTCATCGGTATTTTTAGTACTATCTTTTGCAATGGTATTTTCTAAATATTCATCGGTTCCAAAAACTTTTTTAATATCTTCATCACTTGAAAGACCAAAGGCACGAAGAAGAGTTGTTAAAGCCACTTTTCTTGTTCGATCAATTCTAACATACATAACATCTCTTGCATCTGTTTCATATTCAAGCCATGTACCACGCGTTGGAATAATTTGAGAAGTAATTAACTCTCGTCCATTTTTATCAATTTCATGATTAAAATAAACACTTGGAGAACGAACCAATTGTGAGACAATTACACGTTCTGCCCCATTGATTACAAAGGTTCCACTGTCTGTCATAATTGGCATATCACCCATGAAAATTTCCTGCTCTTTTACTTCTCCAGTTTCATGGTTAAAAAGACGCACTTCTACTTTGAGTGGTGCTGAGAAAGTTGTTTCACGATCTTTGCTCTCTTTTATAGAATATCTAGGTTCTTCAAAATGATAATCTCCAAATTCTAAAGAAAGAGTTCCTGAAAAATTTTCTACTGGAAATAAATCTTCAAAAACCTCTTTGATTCCTTTTGTAATAAACCAATCATAAGATTTTTTTTGAATTTCCAATAAGTCTTTTAGTTCATACGTATTCTTAATTTTTGAATAATTTCTTCTTTTGCGATAAGCGCCACAGTTTACGATTTTAAATGCCACAAAATTCACCCCTATACCATTATTTTCGCTTCACTTTTATTTCTAAAAATAATACGTTGCCAATTTATATTATTAGCATAAAATCATCAACAAGTCAATCTATTTTTGCATTTCACAATAAAAAAACCTTTTTTTCTTTCTATAATAGTTACATCATACTTTTTTATCATGTCGGATAGAATCGATTTAGCCCCTTGTTCTTTTCGAACGACAAAATAAAGAACTCCATCAGGAAAAAGATGTTCCTTTGCTTCTTCTAGAATTGTGTATACAATCTTTTTTCCTGCTCGTATAGGTGGATTCGTTATAATAAGATGATATTTTTTCGTAATATTTGAATAGCAATTGCTTTCAAATACATCTAAATTAACACAATTATTTGCTTTTATATTTCTTTTTGTAAGATGAATAGCACGACGATTTACATCTATTAAATCCCCATCTACACCATACACTTTATTTAAGACGATCCCTAAGATACCTACTCCACAACCCACATCTAAAAATGGAGCTTTTATATCTTCTTTTAAAAGACTTTCTAGCAAAAGTCTACTTCCATAGTCAACTCCTTTTTTTGAAAAAACACCATGATCTGTGTAAAAGAGAAATTTCTTTTCTAAAACAAAAACGTCCCTTTCTTGTATTTCACTTTTTAGTTTTGAATCATTTTCAAAATATTGACTCATTGAATCACTCCAAAAATAAGAAAAAGACAACTTTTCAAACTGATGAATCGTTGTCTCCTTTCGTACTTGTATAATACTATAAATTTGAAAAATCGTCAATCAAAATTGAAAATCTCTAAAACTTTTTTCGCTTTCCAAACTTTATTTACTTAATTTCAACAGTAGCTCCTGCTTCTTCAAGTTGTGCTTTAATTTCATTTGCTTCTTCCATTGGAATGTTTTCCTTAATTGGAGTTCCTGCATTATCAACTAAGTCTTTTGATTCTTTTAATCCTAATCCTGTAATCTCACGTACAACTTTGATAACAGCAACCTTTGCAGCTCCTGGATCTGTGATAGAAACAGATACTGTTTGAGCAGCTGCTTCTTGTGCATCACCAGCAGCGGGTGCTGCTGCAACTGCTACTGCACTTGGATCTACTCCAAACTCCTCTTTCATTGCGTCTACTAATTCTTTAATTTCTAAAAGATTCATCTCTTTTAAAGCACTAATAAAATCTTCTTTATTTAATTTAGCCATTTTTTATTCCTCCTTCTTTTTTGCTAAACTTTATTTTTCTTCTTTTTGTTGTGCATACAAATCTAAACAAATAGATAAGTCACGCACTAAGCCAATCATTCCACCAGCTAACATTGTAAGTAGTCCTTCTCTTGATGGAATGGTTGCATACTCTTTAAGTTTTGTTGCATCTGCAATTTCTCCATCAACTAAACCAACTTTAAGTGCTAAAGCAGAATGTTCTTTGGCAAAGTCTGAAAGAACTTTAATTGGGGCAATTTGATCTTCGCTATAAGCAAAGGCACTTGGACCTTCTAAAGCATCTTTCAAATCGATTTTCAAATCATCAAAGGCACGAGACAATAATGTATTTTTATAAATTTTATAATTAGCTCCTGCATTTCGTAAAGCACGTCTTAATTCTTTTGCTTCCCCATCTGTAATTCCACGATAGTCAAACAAAACAATACTATTGCTCGCTTCTACATGCCCTTTGATTTCATCAATGATTCTTTGCTTGGCTTCTAAAACTTTTGCACTGGCCATATCTGCACCTCCTTTTTTTCTTTGAGGCCTATAAAAAAGGATTCTTGGAATGCCCAAAAATCCTTTTCCTTGTTTTTTTGAAAAGTATTTGTCCTCGGTAGGATTTACTTTTTTACCTACTGTCTATGGCACTCAAATCAATTGTTATTATATAAGATAACTTCTTATTTGTCAAAGGTATTTGTTAAAATTTTAATACCAGGACCCATCGTCGATGCAACAGAGATATTTTTTACATATTCTCCTTTTACTGTTGCAGGCTTTACTTTTAAAATTTGTGCAACAAATGCATTTAAATTCTCAAGTAAATCTTGATCTGAAAAACTTGCTTTTCCAATAAGTCCATGCACATTTCCAAAACTATCTGTACGGTATTCTACACGTCCTGCTTTGGCATCTTGAACTGCTTTAGCTACGTCTGTTGTAACCGTTCCTGTTTTAGGATTTGGCATTAACCCTTTTGGTCCTAAAACACGACCCAAACGTCCAAGAAGTGGCATCATATCTGGAGTTGCGATCATAGTATCAAATTCAAACCAGTTTTCTTTTTCGATTTTTTCTAAGATGTCTGTATCTCCTACATAGTCTGCTCCTGCTTCTTTCGCAGCTACAGCTTGTTCTCCTCTTGCAACGACAAGAACTCTTACTTCTTTTCCTGTTCCCTTTGGAAGAACAATAGCTCCTCTTAATTGCTGATCTGCTTTCTTTGTATCTAAGTTAAGACGTATCGCAACTTCGATAGAAGAGTCAAAAGAAGTGATTGCAGTTGCTTTAACAAGGGCAATGGCTTCTTCTTTCGTATATAGTTTATTTTTTTCTACTTTTGAAAAAGCTTCTTGGTATTTTTTACTTCTCTTTTTCATTTTTATCCTCCTTATGTGGTTTCTTCATGTTTTTACAAAGTTGTTCGTGCGGACTTTTTTCCTCCCACATAGGTTTCCCTATATGTGTTTATTCTTGATTGGTTTCTTCGCTTGTAGTAGTTTTCTTTCCTTCTACTGCAATTCCCATGTTTCTTGCAGTTCCTTCTACTACTTTCATTGCTTCTTCTATTGAATAACAATTTAAGTCTGGAAGTTTAATTTCTGCAATCTCACGGATTTGATCCTGTTTTAAAGTAGCTACAACTTCACCTGATCCTTTAACAGATCCTTTTTGAATTTTAGCATACTTCTTCAATAAGAAACTAACCGGTGGAGTTTTGATAACAAAATCAAAACTTCTATCTTCATAAACAAAAATTTCTACTGGAACAATATCTCCCATACGATCTTTTGTTGCATCATTATACTTGGTACAAAATTCTTGTAAATTGATTCCTGCAGGACCAAGTACAGTACCGACTGGTGGTGCTGGGGTTGCTTTTCCAGCTGGAATTTGCAATTTAATTTTTTTTACAACTTCTTTTGCCACGAAAAACACATCCTTTCTTTAATTCTTCGCGAGTGGTTCAAACAGCTTTTGTCCGCTTTCAAAGCTTAGGCTTCCCACTTAATCTATCTATATTCATTGAATATAGCTCTTAAATAATAACATACCTTGTTGCTTCTTGCAACTATTTTAAGCATTTTCTATTTGACTTAATTCTACTTCCACTGATGTTTCCTGACCAAACAAATCAACAAGAAGTAAAATTTTTTGATTTGGTAAATCAATAGAATCTACTGTCCCAAACATTCCTTGGAATGGTCCTGCAATAATTTTTACTTTGGATCCTTCCTTTAGATCTTCTTCTATATCCATTCTACTAATTCCCATATTTCCTAAGACTTTATCAACTTCATAAGGTTGAAGAGGAGTTGGCTTTGCTCCTTTTCCACTTGATCCAATAAACCCTGTTACTCCAGGCGTATTCCTTACAACATACCAAGCTTCATCAGTCATAATCATCTCTACTAAAATGTATCCAGGAAACATTTTCTTAATTTTTTTCTTAGTAACTCCATCTTTTACTTCTACTTCTTCTTGTTCTGGAACAACAACTCGATAAATATAGTCCTGCATCCCCATTGATTCAGCTCGCATTTCTAATTTCTCTTTTACTTTATTTTCATGTCCAGAATAAGTATTTACTACAAACCATTGTTTTTCCATCTTTGCTTCCCCTTTCTATTTAATTAATGAATGAACTAGTGCAAAAATTATATCAATGATATAGAAAAAGATTGCACAGAAGAGAATAAATACAATTGTTGCGATAGAATATTTAATTAACTCTTTTTTAGTAGGCCAATGAATTCTTTTTGTTTCTGTTTTAACTCCATGAAAAAAGCTTTGTAATTTCTCTTTGAAACTTTTCTTTTCCTCTTGCTTGCTCTTTTTTGATTTTTCTTCGACTTGCTTCTTCTTAGCAACCGTATTTTTTTGTTTTGAATTTGTTTTTAACTCTTTAAAAGTCTTACTTTTTTCTACTTGCGCCATTTTCATCTTCCTTTTACTGATTTTTTTTCAAAAGAAAAACACATTTCCTTGTGTCTACAACTAAAATAGCAAACATCTTTTTATTTGTCAATATTTTTAAGAAAAGAAATAGGAGAAAAGCTTTATTTATAAGAAGGAAAAAGAAAAATAGTTCAAAAAAAGAGACCTTCTTTCAACGAAGTCCCTTTTCATAAGATTCAAACTTTCTCTTTCTTTTTCTTCTTAAGATTAAAAATAATAAGAGAATCAATAAAACCGCTGCGATGGAGAGCATTACAAATGTATAATCTGTTCCTTTCTTTTTTGTATCTTCTAATAAATTGATTGTAAATTTCTCTTGCAGATCATCGCAGTAAGTATTTCCACAAGAATAAGCTATATCTATATTTTTTAATTCTAACTTTTCTAAACCATCCGTTGGAACTTGAATCGTTCCTATTTCTATTTGCTTATCTGTTTCGATCTTTTTTCTAATAAGAATTACACCCTCTTCATTTGATTGATCTAATTCCCAATTTGAATTTGCAAGAAATTGAAAATCTTCTTCTTTGTTTTTATATTGATAGGAGATTCCCTTCACTTGAGTTCTTGGGGTGATCAAAAACAAACGACATTCACGACCTGTTTGAGTCTTTTTGCAAGAGGTTTCAATTGAAAAAATGGCTGCTTGCGATTGGATTGGAACAAGAAGTGGAAGAAGGAGAACTAAGTAAAATAACTTTTTCATTGAATTCCCTCCAATTCTTCATAAATTGATACAAGATCACTCAAACGAATTTCTCCATCTTCTTTTACATCCGCTGCTAAAAATTCAATTTTTTCTTTTAATCCTGTATTCGATAATATATATTTTGAAATGACTTTAATATCTTCTAAATCAACTTTTCCATCTTTTGTTGGATCTCCTTTGACAATATTTGTATATTTCTCCACTTCTTTCTCATCTACATAAAATACACTAACACTGCCTGTTGGAATAAAATCTTCTTGATCTAGTTCTTTTCCTTGAAAAATAATTTTGATTTTATAATAATCTGGCAAATTAAGTTCTTTTTTATAGGTACTAGGACTATGACTTTTTTGAAGATCCTTTAATTGAATATATCCCTCCTTAGTTGCATCTTCTATTTCTACTTTTTTCAATTCCCATTTTGCATATAAAGTAATATTTTTAGCTGGCATCTTATCAAAGATAAACGGTTTTGTAAGCTCCTTGTCTTGATACCATCCTATAAAGCTGAAATTTTCACGTGTTGGATTTTTTGGAGCTTTAATCTGATCTTGATAGAAAACAGTAAGTTTATCAATGCTATTTCCTCCATTGCTATTAAAGCTGATTTGATATTGATTTTTATTCCATCTTGCATAAAGAGTTATATTTGACTGAATGATTCTATTAAAGGTATATTGCTTTGTGAATTGTTGATCTTGATACCATCCGACAAAAGTATATCCTGTTTTCGTTGGGATTTTAGGTTCTATAATTTGTTCATTTTCCTTTACTACAATGCTATCTACAGGACTTCCACCATTGCTATCAAATGTAACTGTATATTTCTTTGTGGTATTTGGTTGAGATGGTTTTTGAACATACCATTTCGCATAAAGGGTTATATTTCTAGCTGGCATGGTATTGAAAAGATATTTTTGTACAAAATTTTGATCTTGATACCATCCTGCAAAAATATATCCTGATTTAGTAGGCGCCTTTGGTTCTTCTATTTTTTCTTGATAATAAGCAGTCAAAGGAGCTACGGAACTTCCTCCATTGCTATCAAATGTAATGGTATATTGATTCTTTTTCCATTTTGCGTATAAAATTTTATTTTCTCCTGGCATCGTTGTAAATTCAAATGGTTTGACCAAAGAAATATCTTCATACCATCCAACAAAAGTATATCCTGTTTTCGTTGGAGCAGGAGGTTCTTCTATTTTATCTCCATAATTAGCAATCATATTTCCAATGGTACTTCCTCCATTACTATTGAAAGTAATGGTATATTTTCCAACTTCCCATTTTGCATAAAGAGTAAAGCTTTTTGCTGGCATTCTGTTAAATTCATATCTTGTTTGGAAGGACTCTTCTAGATACCATCCTTGAAATATATGACCTTCTTTTGTTGGAGATTCTGGTTCTGTTATTTGATCACCATAAAGTGCTTTTTTGCTTTCTACAGGACTTCCTCCATTGCTATTAAATGTAATCGTATATTCGTTTTTCTTCCATTTTGCATATAAAGTAATATTTTTATCCGGCATGGTATCAAAAGTGAATTTTTTTGTAAGATCTATATCTTCATACCATCCTATAAAAGTATTTCCTTCTTTTGTTGGAGCAGGAGGTTCTTGAACTTGACTTTCATAAACTCCTGTGATGCTTTCTACATCACTTCCACCATTACTATTAAATGTAATCGTATATTGATTTTGTTTCCATTTTGCATAAAGAGTAAAGCTTTTTGCCGGCATGGTCGTAAACTTATAAAGTTTCTGGTAGGTTTCATCTTCGTACCAATTAACAAATTGATAGCCCTTACGCGTTGGATCTTTTGGCTTTGAGATAGGATCATCATAATAAGCTGTAATAGGTGAAACATCGCTTCCTCCTTGACTATCAAAGGTAATACTATACTGACGTTTTTCCCATTTTGCATAAAGAGTAATATCATTGTTTGGCATGGTATCAAAAACAAACATTTTACTTAATTTTTGATCTTCATACCAACCGATAAAATTATTTCCTTCCTTAATTGGAGGCATTGGCTCTTCTATTTCTTCTCCTGCATAAGCTGTAATTTCTGGCACAACACTTCCACCATTACTATTAAAATGAATTACATATTGATTGGCTTGTTTCCATTTTGCATAAAGGGTAAAATTCTTCGCAGGCATTGTTTTAAATGTATAAAGCTGATTAAGTGTTTCATCTTGATACCATCCGACAAAAACAAAATTTTCTTTGGTAGGAGGAGTTGGTTCCTCTATTTCATCTCCATAATGTGCAGTGATAGGAGGAACAAAACTTCCGTCATTACTATCGAAAGTAATACTATAACTTTCTTGATGCCACTTTGCATAAAGCTTAAAGCTTTTTGCTGGCATCGTTGTAAATTCAAATGGTGTTCCATTTTCTAAGTCTTCATACCAATCTACAAATGTGTACCCTGTCTTCGTTGGATTTTCTGGTTTTACGATTCGATCTCCATAATGTGCTACAATTGAAGTCACTTTACTACCACCTTGGCTATCAAAGGTGATTGTATATTCATTTTGTTCCCATTTCGCATAAAGAACAACATTTCGGGCTGGCATCGTTGTAAATTCAAATGGTGTTCCATTTTCTAAGTCCTCATACCAATTTACAAAAGTAGAACCTGTCTTTGTTGGATTAGGTGGCTTGTTAATTTTATCTCCATAGGAAGCTGTGATTTTTGAAACATCACTTCCTCCTTCACTATTAAAGGTGATTGTATATTCATTCTTCTTCCATTTTGCATGTAACGTTTTATTTTCTCCTGGCATCGTTGTAAATTCAAATGGTGTTCCATCTTCTAAATCTTCATACCAATCTACAAATGTGTACCCTGTTCTCGTTGGATTAGGTGGCTTGTTAATTTTATCTCCATAGTAGGCCGTGATTTTTGGAACATCACTTCCTCCTTCGCTATCAAAAGTAATTGTATATTGATTTTTCACGATCCATTTGGCATAAACCGTTTGATCACTTGCATGCATTCTATCAAAAATATACTCTGTGAGACAATCTCTTTCTTGATACCATCCTGCAAAAACATAGCCTGGTTTGGTAGGAGCTGGTGGCTCTTGAATTGGATCTTTATAATATGCCGTAATACTTGGAACAAAACTTCCTCCCATACTATCAAAACTTAAAGTATATTGGTTGGGTGTCCACTTCGCATACAAAGTTACATTCTCTTGAACAGTATAAGAGTCTCCACCCATTCCTGCAAGAGAAGTAAAATCATCATTTAAATACCATCCTTGAAAAGTATATCCATTATTAAACGGTTCTGGAAGAGGAATTGAGGTTCCTTTCTCTACTGTAACAGGAGGATTATCATCCCAGTTTGTATTGTTTTTAAATGTTACTGTTTTTTCATCAACAACCTTAACCGTATAGGTATCTTTGATTGTTCTTTCAAAGAATGAATAGGCTGTAATAACTGCATTCCCCTGTGAAATTCCTTTTACATTTCCAAATTCATCTACCGTTGCAACGGAAGGAGCTGAGCTTTCATAAACTATCCCACTTTGGCAAGACCCACTTGAGAGAGTAGGAAGTTGTTTTGAGGAAGAGCCAACCTTTATACTTTTATTTTTTTGGGCAAAAGTAAGAGATTGAACTGGAACATATCCAAAATGATCCAAAATTGTTTGTAATGCAGCAGAATCTTTTTTTAATACATTATAGATATTTTCATATCCACTACTTGCATTTTTTGAAAAGATTTTTACAAAATTAACAAATTTTTCAGCGTTTGTACTATTATTACTTATATATGAAAGGCTATTGTACCAAGCAAATGTTTTTTTCAATGCATCCCAATCGATTTTTCCACTTCCATTTTTGGTTTGTAGAAAAAGGTGTGCCAAAGCATCATTTGTATAAGTTCGATTCGATGCATTTCCAAGGGTTTTATTATAAGTATCTCTAAATGATGCAAACATATCGGTATCTGTTTTTACAATGCCTTTATCGATTGCATACATAGGTTTAAAAGATCCCCAAAATTCCGAATCAAAATTCCATCGAGAAGCACTTCTTGTTACACTTCCATCTGTACTTGTAAGACTTAAGTCCCAAACATGACCTATTTCATGCATTTCTCCCCAACTCATGGTTTTTCTTTGATAAAATTGAGTAATGCTCTCATTTGCTCTCCAACTACTTACTTCAATTGGATAACCAGCTAAAGCACCTGTATAATGATAGTTTGTATAAGTAATTGGAATTGCACTTCCTTTAAAAGGGTATAAATAAGGAATTCCTGCTTCATTTTTTTCATTGATTAGTTCTGCATAAGCATTATATACTTTTTCTAGTTCATTCACATAAGCGAAGGATGCTGACATTTCTTTTCCGACACCTATATTTGTTCCTATTTTTTGATAATCTTCTCGGTTCATAACAATTGAAATTTTTTGATTATTAGAACGAAAGAGTTCATAAGGCTGATTCACACCATTACTGACTCTACTCATAGATAGATTAGAAAATGTAATTTTTCCTTTTACAGTTCCTCCATAATTAGAATAACCTGTTCCAATTGTAAAGGTTGCTTGTCCATTATTATCTGCTACAATAACAAGGGTCATTGTTTTTCCTGCAGAACTATTAGAATTAAGAGAATTAGACCAAGAAAAATTTAGTATATTATCATTGATTCTATAGGTTCCAAGAACTGCTCCTGTTTTAGTAGCTGAAAAATCACTGGTTGCAAGTTTTACTTGTACTTCATAGAAAACTCCTGGCTCTAAACCACTTATTTTATAAATTAAGTATCCCCATTGTTGTTCTGGAAAGACAATAGAACCACTTTTTAAATCTGAAGCCACTGTTGTTTGCAATTCCGCTGTATTATTTTGTTTGCTTGAACTAACTTCTACTGAAAACCCGTTCAGTGTTCCTTTCATAGAAATGGAAGCAAAAGAAGTTGCTAAATTAGCAATTCCTATTAAGAAAAAAACGCCAATGATTCCAGCTATAATTTTTTGATTTGAAAAACTGTTTTTTATTTTTTTCTGTTTTTTCTTACTCTTTACCTTCATTTTCTTTTTCATGGTCTATTCTCCTATTTTAATAATTTAATTATAGTAAAATTATAAATACTCGTCAATGAATCTTAAGAAAAAAATTGGAGTTATTCAATCCTCCAATCAATTTCTTTTTGATTCATTTTTTTCAAATATTCATTTGTTTTGGAAAATGGTCTACTGCCAAAAAAACCATTATAAGCGGAAAAAGGAGAAGGATGTGCTGATTCAATTACATAATGATTTGGATTGGTTATAAAAACTCTTTTTGCTTTCGCATAACTTCCCCATAATAAGAAAACAATAGGATCTTCTCTTTCATTTAAAAGTTGAATCACTCGATCTGTGAATTTTTCCCAACCTTTTTGGCGATGAGAAGCAGCTTTATCTTTTTCAACGGTTAAAACACTATTTAAAAGCATCACTCCTTGTTTGGTCCATGGAATGAGACTGTTTTTAGTTGGATATGGAATTTTCAAATCTGCTTCTAGTTCTTTAAAAATATTTTGCAAAGAAGGGGGTTTCGCAACATGATTTCGCACAGAAAAAGAAAGTCCTTGAGCCTGCCCTTCTCCATGATAAGGATCTTGCCCTAAAATGACAACTTTTACTTCTTCGTAAGGAGTATAGCGAAATGCATTGAAAATTTCATTCTTGGGAGGATAAATTATTTTTTCTTTATATTCTTGGTGGATAAATTTTAGTAGGTTTTGAAAATATTCTTTTTGATATTCTTCTTTTAAATAAGAATCCCAGCTATTTCCAATCATCTATTCTCACTTCCAATTTTTGTAAAAATTTTTGGAGTTCATCTCCTTCTAATCCATAAGGATAGACTTCTTTTTTTTCATTTTGTTTTTCATGAAAATCACTTCCTCCTGTTACTAGAAGATTTTCTTTTTTCGCCAATTTCAAGAATTTTTTTTGTTGTTTGAGTGACATAGTAGGATAGTGAATTTCAATCCCATCTAATCCAAAAGGAATTAAATCTTCTATACGATTTTTAGTAAGATAATGAGGATGTGCAACAACTGCAATTGCATCATTTTCATGAAGAAAAGAAAGAGCATCAAGAAAAGAAAAATATTTCGTAGGAACATAGCATGGACAATCATCTCCAAGATAGGTATTAAATATTTCTTCCCAAGAAAGATTATATTTTTCTTGAATGGCTTTTGCGATATGAGGTCTTGCAACTGCACCATCTGCATACTTTAAAACATCTTCATACTGTATTTCTATCTTTTGTTCTTTTAAAAGTTCTATTATTTTAAAAACGCGTTCACATCTTGCTTGTGCTTGCTCTTTTAAAAATTTTTGGACAGCTTTTGAGGGAGTCTTATTTTTTTTAAAATATCCTAATAAATGAATATTTTCTCCTCGATAATACGTAGATAGTTCAACGCCCAATAAAACAGGAATTGCTGTTTTCTGTTTTATTTGTTGATAACCATCAACATTATCATGATCCGTTATAGCAATCAGGGAAAACCCTTCTTTTTTCTTATATGCTGCAAGTTCTTGAACAGATAATGTACCATCCGAATGTTTGGTATGAGTGTGTAAATCTGCTTTCATAAAATTCACCTTTTATTTATGATATGTTTCATTCTTTCTAATTTTATAACTTCGATAGATTTGCTCTAATAAAAGAACTCGAAATAAAGGATGTGGAAATGTCATTTTAGAAAAAGAAAGTGCTTGATTGCTCCTTTTCTTGACCATTGGAGAAAGACCTTCACTTCCACCAATTACAAAAGTAATTGGACCCTGCATTTCTTTGGCTTCATGATTTTTTGAAAAAGCAATAGAATCCATCATTTCTCCTTCTATTTCAAGAGTAATTACATAGTCTTTTTCTTTAATATGATTTAAAATTTTTTGTCCTTCTATTTCTAATACTTTTTTTGTGTCTTTCAAGGAAACATCTTCAATTTCAATCAATTCTAATTTTGTATAACGACAAATTCTCTTTTGATATTCAACGACAGCTTCTTGTAAATATTTTTCTTTTAATTTTCCAACACAAATCAGTTTCATTTTACACCTCTATCAATTCTGTTTCTTCGTTTTGTCTTGCCACAGAAAGAAAAGGAGAATATGGAGTCTTCTTAATTTCTGAAGAAACAGTTTCAAGAGCTAACTCTTCTTTATTATTATCTTGACTTAAGTGAGCTAAAATGATATACTTAGTATCTTTTCCAATCATTTCTTTTAAATATCTTGCTGTTAAATGATTAGAAAGATGACCTTTATCTCCTAAAATTCTTTGTTTTAACTGATAAGGATAAGAACCATTCATCAAAAGTTCTTCATCATGATTTGATTCAATAAAATAGATGGTTTTATTTTTTAAATTCTGAAGTGTTTTTTCTTTCAAATACCCTGTATCTGTTATATAGACAAGACTTTCTTCTCCTTCCTCAATGAGAAATCCACAAGAAGGCGTAATATCATGGCTTGTTGGGATTGTCGTTATAGACATTTTTTTAATATGAGTCTCTTGCATTAAAAATTCTATTTGTTCTTTAGGAATCAATTCTTTTACCTCTTTATACATACCCTCTTGAATATAAAATTTGGTTTTTGTATGCTTTGCTAGAACACGAAGACCTGCAATATGATCTTTATGAGTATGTGTAATTAAAATTCCATCTAAGTCATCAAGGGTTTTAGAAAGGAGTTCTAATCCTTTTACAATTCGATGATAGGAAATTCCAACATCAATTAAAATTTTACCAGAAGATGTTTCTACATAGGAACAATTTCCGCTTGATCCAGATGAAAATGATTTAATTTGTAGCATCTTAGTATAAACTTAGAGGATTGATTGCAACTCCTCCAAAATATGGGTACCCTTTCCATACCCCAAAATGCAAATGGACTCCTGTCGCAAAACCTGTTTGACCCATTGCACCGATTACTTGACTCATAGAAACAACCTCCCCTTTTTGGACATAAAGTGCTGACATATGAGCATAAATTGTATAGTATCCATTGTTGTGATTGATTACTGCATAAATTCCATTCGGCCATCTATTTCCTGTTTCTACAACAACTCCATTGTTTGCTGCATAAATTGGAGATCCATATCCACAACCTGCAATATCTTGTCCATCATGAAGTGTTCCCCAACGATATCCAAATCCAGATGAAAGTGTATAAGGTGTTTTGGTTGGCCATGCCCAATACCCGGCATCTCCAATTTCACTTTCTCTACCACCACGAACAACAATTTCGTTTACTGCTGGCTTAATTTCTTCTGTAGAAACTGTAACTGTAGACGTCATTTGTCCATTGATTTTTTGTGTCTTTCTTGTTAACTTTGATAATCCATTTTGTCCTTCTTGGATCACATTGGTAGTTCCGATCAGTAAATTATTATCGTATCTAACTTCTCTTGTATATTTTACTTCTTGAAGTTCCACTACATGATCTTCCTCTACCAAACTAAATTGAGGTTGTAAAATTCCAAGTGTTACTTGTTGTCCTGGAAAAAGCAAACTATTTTCATCTTGAAATTGAGGATTGGCAACTAAAAATTCTTCATTAGAGATCTTATTATTAAAAGATACATCACTAATGGTATCTCCTTCTTGAACGGTATACTTTTTTTGTTCTTTCAAAGTTCCAAATAATAAATATTTAGATAAATCATCTGTAGTTTGATAAATTGTCTCATCTGTTGGAATTGTTTGTTCTCGAATCAATATTTTATTTTTAATATACACATTTTCAATTTTACTTCCGGTCTCTTTAATTGCCGCTTGTGTATTATTTAAATAAGCTTCATAGGCATCATTATCAATAAAAGAACGAATTGTATTGTTTACTGCTTCTTCAAAAATTTTTTTATCAAGTACATAAATTACTTTATCTTCTGTTGTAATTTCATTTCCTTCCTCATCTTTATCTTCAATTCCTTTGATAATAATACTGTACCCATTGATGGTAAAAGGTGTAATGTTTTTGATTTGATTATAAATATCTTCTGTACTTATAATTTTTTCATCATAAGTAACTTCTTTCTCAATATCTAAATCGGTGGGTGTATATACTTTTTTTACATTGTATTTTTCTTTTAAAGCCTGTTGTTCTTGATCAATATAATCTTCTAAGGCTTTTTTTGATTGAATAAGACCTAATGATTTTCCTTTTAAATAAACACGATAGACTTGGTGAGGTTCATTATTTCTTTGTTGTGGTGTAAAGGCAAGTAAAAATGCTGAAAGAATCAAGGCGATACTTACTTGCAAGATGTTTTTTAAATTCATTCTTATTCCTCCTTCTTATCCTTTGTTAAATTTAAAAATGTACTGGTATCCTTTTTAAATAAGAGTTCTATGGTAGCTGTTGATCCGTTTCGATGTTTCCCTATAATTAGTTCACTAATGCTTGTATTTTCATTTAATTTTACTTCTTTATTATAGTAATCATCTCGGTAAAGAAAAGCAACAATATCTGCATCTTGTTCAATGGATCCAGATTCTCTTAAATCGCTCATCATAGGACGTTTGTCTTCTCTTCCTTCTACTGCACGAGATAATTGAGCTAAAGCGACAATCGGTATTTTTAACTCCATAGCCAATGTTTTAAGACTCCTGGAAATGTCTGCAACCTCTTGTTGTCGATTGCTTCCATAATTTTTCCCACCTGAAATCAATTGTAAATAATCAATTACAACGAGCCCTAACCCTTGTTCACTAGCAGCAAGTCTTCTACACTTTGCTCGTATTTCTCCAATACTAATTCCTGGCGTATCATCAATATAAAGGGAAGCATTTTCCAACTGACTTACAGCTTCATTGATTCTTTTCCAATCTTGATTCAATAAGTTTCCTGTGCGAAGTTTATATCCTTCTATTTGACCTAGAGAAGAGAGAATTCGATTGGCAATTTGCTCAGCGCCCATTTCTAGAGTAAATACTGCGACTGTTTTATCAGTATTCATGGATACATTGGTAGCCAAATTCAAAGCAAGAGCCGTTTTTCCCATTGCAGGACGCGCTGCTATAATAATCAATTCATTTTCATGAAGTCCAGAAGTTAATTTATCTAAATCATACCATCCAGTAGGAAGCCCTGTTATATCTCCTTTGGAAGAGGCAAGACGTTCTAGATTGTTTTGTGTTTTAATCAAAACTTCCTGAATAGAACGAAATTCACTTGTTTTACGATTCTTTGAAAGTGATAATATTTTTCTTTCTGCTTCATCTAATGTTTCGTTAATATTTTCTTCTTTATTATATCCAGAAGTTGCAATGTTGGTTGCTGTCTCAATCAGTTTTCTCAAAATAGCATTATCTTCTACTTCTTTAATATAATACATTACATTCGCACTTGTTGGAACAAAATTAACAACTTCAGCAAGATATGGAACACCCCCTGCTTCTTGCAACCAATTTTTATTTTGTAATTCACTAGTAACTGTTGTTAGATCAACAGGAATTTTTTGCTCTACAAGATTGGTGAGTGCTCGGAAAATCTTTGCATTTTTTTCATCATAAAAAGATTCTTCTGTTAAATTTTCAACTGCTGTATTTAATGCCTCTTTAGAAAGAAAACATGCACCTAAAACACTTTCTTCTGCTTCTAAATTGTGTGGTAATTTTCGTAGTGCCATACACGCCTCCTACTTCACTAAATGAACCTTTATTTTAGCTTTTACCTCCTGATAGAGAAGAATTTCTACATCATGAAATCCTAAGCTAGAAAGTGGGGTCAATGGTTTGATTTGTGTTTTTTCTATTGAATACCCTTTTTTCATTAAAGCTTCCTTAATTTGTTTAATACTGATACTTCCAAAAACTTTATCCCCTTGACCCGTTTTAACAGAAAAAGTAAATAGCTCTTGTTCGAGTTGTTTTTTAATTACTTCTGCCTGTTCTTTTTTCAAAAGTGTTTCTTTTTGCTTCTTTTTTTGTTCCTCTTTTAGTTTTGATTTATTTTTTTCATTTGCAACGACAGCATACCCCTTTTTTATTAAAAAATTCTCTGCATAACCATCTTTTACATTTTTTATTTCGCCTTTTTTTCCTTGCCCTTTTAAGTCTTTAATAAAAATTACTTGCATCTATTCTCTCTCCATTTCTTTTAAGAGTTTTTCAAGACTTGCTTCTACTTTTGTTATTGTACTTTTTTCAATTCTTGCTGCTCCTCCATTTTCGTCTCCTCCTCCATTGAAAGAAGATAAAATTTTTCCTACGTTGAGTTTTCCAAGACTTCTTCCACTGATTCCAATAGTTTTTTCGGATACTTTTCCAATTACAAAAGCTGTTTCTATATCATTAAAGAAAAGGAGTGTATCAGCAACCTTCGCCAAATCTTCTCGTCGGTAAATAGTATAGGCGCCTCCTTTTGAAATTGCAATGGTTTTATCAAAGATCTTCACATTGAGGAGTAATTTTTGTCTTTCAATATATTCTTTCAGATCTTGTTTTAATAAATACTGTACTTTTTTAGAAGAAGCTCCTTGGTTTGCTAAAAAATATGCAGCATAGTAGGTATCCTCTGTTGTTTTTAATGTGAAATTATTTGTATCTAAAACGATTCCTGCTAATACCAAAGTACTGTAATATGGATCAATTTGAATTTGATAGTTTTCAATGAAAGCTGCAACCATTTCACAGGTACTAGAAACTTCTGGATCTATTAGTTCAAGTCCTGTTTCAATGGAAGTTTTTCCCTTATCATGATGATCTAAAATGACTCTTTGCTCTATCTCAAAAAAATCTAAGATCTCCTCACTCTGAAGTAATTCTTTTTTATTAGTATCTAGAATTAAAAGAAGATTTTTTTTCATCCTTGGATATAGATAATCTTGGATCATTTGTGATGAAATAATATTTAAACATCCATCTAATTCTTGTAAGACTTTTGATACACCTGCTTCATTTCTTTTGTCATCAATAATAAGAAAACAATTCTTTTTCATTTTTTCTAAAACAGAATAAATTCCTATCGAACTTCCTAATGCATCTAAATCTAAATCTTTATGCGCTACAATAAAGATGGTTTTTGCTTTTTTAAACTTTTTTTGGAGTGCTTTTTTCTTTTCAATAATTTTCATCTTTTCCTCCTCAATCATTTTCTATCTATATTGTACTACAAAGAACATGATTTTTAAAGGGAATGATTTTTGAAAAAAAAGAATAACTTTTTTGTTATTCTACTTTGTATAAGGCAATAATCCAATTGCTCTTGCTCTTTTGATTTGTCCAGCAATAAATCTTTGATGACGTGCACAATTTCCTGTTGCGCGTCGTGGAAGTATTTTTCCTTTTTCATTGATATATTTTTTTAATGTTTCTACATCTTTATAATCAATGGTTTTCCCTGTACACATCAAACAAACTTTTTTCTTTTTACGAAAATGTTCTGCCATTTTTTCTCCTCCTTTTTAGAATGGTAATTCGTCATCACTAATTTCAATACTAGATCCAAAATCTGCAAAAGGATTTCCTGAAACGTCTGTAGAATCAGGTTCTTGTGATTCAAAGTCTGAGAAAACAGGGGGCTCTTGCATTGAAGTGGATTCTTGTGGAGTAGATATAGATTCATTATTTTTTCTTGTTCCAATAAATTCAATATTATCCGCAATTACTTCTGTTACATAATGACGTTTTCCATCATTCCCATCATAGCTTCTTGATTGAATACGTCCATCTACCGCAACTTGACTTCCTTGACTTAAATAATTTTTTACATTTTCAGCTTGTTTTCTCCATACAACAATATTGATAAAATCAGCTTGTCTTTCTCCATTTTGTCCTGTGAAAGGACGGTTTACAGCAATTGAAAAAGTTGCAACTGCTGTGTTGCTTCCTGTATAACGCAATTCTGGATCTCTTGTTAATCTTCCGATTAAAAATACTTTATTCATGATAACTCCTTTTTTATTCGTCCACTTTTACAATTAAGTGACGAATGATATTTTCATTGATTTTTGCAACACGTGCGAACTCATCGATCGCATTTTTTCCATTTTCAATGGTGTATAAGAAATAAAATCCTGTCTTATACTTTTTCATTTCATAAGCTAAATCTTTTTGTCCCATTGCTTTTTCTTCTGTGACTTTCGCACCCTTATCTGTTAAAACCTTCTTCATAGTTTCTGCTGTTTTTTTAATTTCAGCTTCTTCTAGGTCAGGTTTTACGATAAACATAATTTCATATTTGTTCATCTTTTCACCTCCTCTTGGACATAAGGCTTACTTGAAAGTAAGCAAGGAGTATTTCAAATACTCGCCAATAGTATAACAAAGCTCTCTTAATTTGTAAATCTTTTTTCTTGTTTGTTCATCTCTTTTGAATTCATCTGTTATCTCAATAGAAAAGGAAAACACCAATAATTGAGATTTCCCTTTTTATACATTAAATCGAAATAAACAAATATCTCCATCTTGCATTTCATAATCTTTTCCTTCAAGACGAGCTTTTCCATTTTCTTTGACCTTTAATTCATTTCCTGCTTCCATTAAATCTTGATAAGACATCACTTCTGCTTTAATAAATCCTTTTTCAAAATCAGTGTGAATGATTCCAGCACATTTTTTGGCATTCATTCCTTTTCGAAAAGTCCATGCTCTTACTTCATCTTTTCCTACAGTAAAATAAGTTGCTAACCCTAATAAGTCATAAGTTGCTTGAATCAAATGATCTAATCCACTTTTTTCAAGGCCATACATAGAAAGAAGTTCTTTTTTTTCTTCCTCATCAAGTTCACAAAGTTCTGCTTCTACCTTACAGCATAGAGGGACAACTTTTGCATTTTCTTTTTTTGCATATTCTTCTACTTGTTGTACATATTCATTTTTTTCTTTTCCAAGTTCTTCTTCCTCAATATTCGCTAGGTAAATGATTGGTTTTTGTGTTAGAAAATGAAAAGCTTTTATACATTCTTTTTCCTCTTCTGTAAAATCTACCATTCGTAAAGGAATATTTTTTTCAAGAGATGTTTTTGCTTTCTGCAAAGTTTCTAATTCTAATACATCTTTTTTATCTTTAGTAGTTCTTGCTTTTTTTTGAATTTTTTCAAGACGAGAAGTAATTCCTTCAAGATCTGCGATAGCTAGTTCTAAATTGATTGTTTCTATATCACGAATTGGATTGATATTTCCTTCTACATGAATGATATTTTCATTGTCAAAACAGCGAACTACTTCTACAATTGCATCTGTTTCTCGAATATGAGATAGGAATTGATTTCCAAGTCCTTCTCCTTGGCTTGCTCCTTTGACAAGGCCTGCAATATCTGTAAATTCATAACTGGTAGGAACCAATCTCGTAGGATGATATAATTCATTTAATTTTTCTAATCGTTCATCAGGTACCATTACCACACCAACATTTGGATCTATGGTTGCAAAAGGATAATTTGCTGCTAAAATATTTTGTTTTGTAATTGCATTAAAAAGGGTACTTTTTCCTACATTTGGAAGTCCCACAATTCCAGCTTTCAAGCTCATAGACATTCCTCTTTTCTATTGATTTATTATCATAATTTTCTTTTTTAAAATTGTCAATTCTTTAAAAAAAATTGATCCTAAAGAGTAGGATAAACTCCTGGACCAATTGGAAAACCAATCAAATACCATCCTATAATTAACAAAATCCAAGCAAGGGAAATGATCCAAAAATAAGGAAGTAGGAAAGAGATTGCTTTATGAATTGTAATTGGTTTTTCTTTCTTTTGATTATATATATTCATATACCCTATATAAATTACAAAACCTGCTAAAAGTGGTGTAATTCCGTTTGTAATAGAATCTCCTGCACGTAATAAGAATTGTGCAAAAGAAGGAGAAATATTCGCTTGCATGAGGGCAGGCACTACAACTGGAGCAAAAATACTCCATTTTAATGTTGGTGTTGTTACAAACAAATTTGAAATTGCTATGACAATAATTACTAAAACAATAAGTGGAATGCCAGAAAAAGATAAATTTTGTATTAAATTAGCACACCAAATTGTTAGAATGGTTCCTATATTAGTATTTCTAAAAACTGAAATAAATTGACTTGCTACAAAGATTAAAATAAACAATTCTCCTACATCTGCGAAAGTATCTTTACATCCTCTAAGTATATCTTTATCATTTTTTATTTGTTTTGAACCAATTCCATAAGCAAGTCCTGTTCCTATAAAAAACAAACACATCATATAAGTAAAACCATCTTGAAAATAACTATTACTTCCAAATAATTGATTTAAATATGTTTTTTCATTCATATCTAACAACATTCCAGAATTTGGTAAAGATGGAATAATCATATAAATAAAGGCAATCACAATAATAATTCCTGTAATATAAGCAAAGCGAAGACCTCTTTTTTCATTTTTTTCTTCAGCGATTCTATTTTGTTCTAATTCTTCTTCATCAAGAAGCAATAACTCTTCTGTTCTTTCAAAATTTTCTTTATCTTTATATCTTCCAATTCTTGGAGCAATCCACTTTTCAATTACAAAGGTACCAATGATCGATAAAAGAATTGTAAATGCAATAATAATAAATAAATTTGAAGTTAAGGCAACATGTGCTGTTTCATCAATAAGATGAGATGCTTGGGTTGTATATGGAATCAAACCAACTTCCATACTTCCTACAAATAAACTAACTCCATAGCCAAAAGAAACTCCACAAAAAGCTGTAAGAATTCCAAGAAGTGGATTTCTATTATTTATCATATAGAAAATTGCTGCGAGTGGAATTAAGAATGCATATCCTACTTCATTGATTAAAGATGAAAATGTAGCTAACAATAAAACTAAAAATGTTAGATTTTTTTTCTTCATATGTAAAATATGACGTTTTCCAAATGCCTCTACAAAACCAGTTGCTTGCGCTATAGAAATTCCTATAAGGGCAAACAATAGCATCCCAAGAGGTGCGAAAGAAATAAAATTTCGCATCGCATTACTAAAGATGAATTTCATTCCATCAAAATTTAACATATTTTCAACCGTTACTAATACAGGCTCTAATTCATTGGTTGTTTCATTGATTGCATTATAAGTTCCTTGCATTTCAAAACTAGAAAAAAGTGCACTACAAAGAATCGTTATCACTGTTAAAAGTAAAAAGATTGTGATTGGATGAAAATAAAATTTTTTTAATCTTAACTTTTTTCTTTCTCTCATTTTCCTTCCTCCGTTAAATTCTTCTTCAGTTTTTTATTGAATTCGATCCGTGGAAGAAAAACCATTCTACCACAATGACAACATTTAATTTTTATATCTGCTCCTAATCGAATAATTTCCCATTCGTTTGTTCCGCAAGGATGTCCTTTCTTTAATGTAACTATGTCTCCTATTTTATATTTTTTTTCATTCATGATGAACCTCCACTTGTGGATATGGAATTGTAAATCCTTCTTGTTCAAGGCCTTCTTTTAAATCTTTCTTCAGTTGTCTTTGCATTTGGAATTGATATTCTGCTTTGGTAGGGGCTGCTACTTTATATAAAATACTGGATTCATCCAAAGAGTCTACTCCCCAAATTTCAATTTTTCCTTTTAAATTTTGATAAGTATCTTGCAATTTTTGGATTGTTTTTTGAAGAACTTCTTCTACTTGTTCTAAATTGCTTTCATACCGAATAGGAATATCTACAATTGCAAGAGTAGGATTCATACTATAATTTATAACTTCTGTAATATTTCGATTAGAAATGATTTTTACAGCACCTGTATAATCTTTAAGTCGTGTTGTTTTTAAACCAATAAAAATAACTTCTCCTCGAAATCCATCAATTTCTACAACATCCCCTATTTCAAATTGTTCTTCTATTAAAATAGAAATTCCTGCTAAAATATCCTTTAATATATCTTGAAAAGCAAGTCCTGCAATAGCAACTCCTATTCCGAGTCCTGCTAAAATAGATTTTACATCAACATGATAGGTTGTTAGTATAATCAAAACAACAAAGAGAATAATAAAATATTTTAAAATATTTTTTAGAATAACTCTTAAAGTTTCTACTTTCTTTTTTTCTTTTCCATGTGTTTTTTGATTTCTAAAAATTTTATCAATCAAATTACTTAAAATTGCATAACATCCTACCCCAATTAAAAGATATATAATTGGCAAAATAATGTATTGAAATAGATCTGTTTCAATATATGAATGCAAAAATATCACCTACTTATTCAATTGCATAATTTCTAAAATTCTATTTAAATCATTTACATTCGTAAAAGAAATAATCAATTTGTTATTTTTTACTTTAACTTTAGTTCCTAAAGTCTCTTCAAGAAGATTTTCAACAGACTGATATTCTAAATTTTCTTGAGAAACTTTTCTTTGAATTTCTTTTTTTCTTGGATATTCTTCTCGAGTTGCTAAAGCTTCTAAAGCACGAACACTAAGGCCTTCTTTCACTATTTTTTCTGCAAGTTCTTTCATCTGTTCTTTTTCTTCTAATTTACTAAGCACTCTTGCATGGCCCATTGAAATTTGATTGGTTGTAATATAATCTTTTACTTCTTCAGGTAATCGTAATAAACCTAAAATATTGGTAATATAACTTCTGCTTTTTCCAAGACGTTTGGCTAAAAGATCTTGAGTAAGAGAAAGTGTTTCCTGTAATTTTTTATAAGCAACTGCTTCTTCTAATGGAGTTAAATTTTCTCTTTGTAAATTTTCTAAAATGGCAATTTCCATCATAGCTTCATCTGTAAATTCTTTTACAATAGCTGGAATTGTTTTAAGTCCTGCAAGAGAAGAGGCTTTTACTCTTCTTTCTCCTGCTACGATTTCATAACCATGGATACTCTTTTTTGCTATAATTGGCTGTAAGACTCCATGTTCTTGAATAGAGCTTGCTAATTCCTTTAAACTTTCTTCATCAAAATGAGTTCTAGGTTGATATGGATTTGGTCGTAATTCATTTAAAGGGAGTTCTACTATTTCATCTTTTGGTGTTTCTGTTACTATTTTTTTTTCAAGATTTTCATAATCAATCGGTTCATTATTGAATAATTCTTCTAATCCTCTGCCTAAGGCTCTTCTTTTATTTTCCATTTCGGTCAATCACTTCCTTTGCGAGATTGATATATGCTTCACTTCCACGACTTTTAGGATCATAAGCAATAATAGGTTCTCCATGAGAAGGAGCTTCTGTTAAGCGAATGAGTCTTGGAATAATTGTATTATAAACTTTTTCTTTGAAAAACTTTCGAATATCTTCCACAACTTCAAATCCTAAATTTGTTCTTGAATCAAGCATTGTTAATAAAACTCCTTCAATATCTAAAGTTGGATTTAATTGCTTTTGAGCAAGACGAATTGTATTTAAAAGCTGCATAATTCCTTCTAATGCAAAAAATTCACATTGAACTGGAATAATTACAGAATGACTTGCTGTAAGTGCATTGGTCGTAATTAGTCCTAAAGAAGGGGGACAATCAATGATTATAAAATCAAAAGCACTTTCAATATCTGCTAAATGATTTTTTAATTGTGCTCCTTTTACAAATCCTGGCTCACTTTGACTTTTTTCTAATAATTCTATATCTAACCCTGCAAGATTGATGGTTGCTGGTAAAACGTAAAGTTGTTTATATTTAGTTTTTATCATTGCCTCTTCAATTTTACATTTTCCAATTAAAACATCATATACACTACAGGTAATATCTCCTTTATTGATTCCAATTCCTGTGGTTGTATTTCCTTGTGGATCTAAATCAATTAAAAGCACTTTCTTTCCCAAGATTGCAAGGCTTGCAGAAAGGTTAATACTAGTTGTTGTCTTTCCTACTCCACCTTTTTGATTTACAAGGGCAATAATCTTTCCCATATTACTTCACCTTTTCTTTTTGTGTCTTTTCTATTTTAACAAAGTTTATTCTCTTTTTCTAGAGGATCGAGAAAAAAAAGTAGTATTTCCTACTTTTATTCCTCTTTCATAAATTTTATTATCATTTGATAATTTTTATCAAAATCCATCTCATCTATCTCTACTGAAACTCCTTGAGATTGTAGTTCCTTTACTACTTCTCGAACTTTTTCAATTGCCATAGTAGAAGATGGTTTGGTTGAATTTTCCTTTTGGATCATTGGAGTATTTAATAAACTATCTACATTATAAACTGGTTCTTCTTGAACAGAGGAAAGATTATTTTCTGAAGATCCTGATGGAATTTCAAAATTTGGAAGATCAGATAAAGAATTCTCTTGAGTTGGTGTTTGGATTAAATCAGGAGTTTGAAAGAAATTTTCTTGAATTTCATTGGTTGAAAAATTTGAAGGAGTTGATTCTTCTGGATTCGGATTAAAAAATTTATAATTTTGTGTCGGTGGTTCTTCTTTTTTCTTCTCTTCTTCTGTTTGAATGTTTAATAGACTATCTAAGTCAGCATTTGGTGCTGTATCCATATGAATATCTTGAGCATTTTGACGTAATGCATTGATATCTGGAGGGGTAAGAGCACTGCTTTCAAAGGAATCTGGTTCTACCTCCTCTTCTTCATCTACTCCATAATCAATAAATTTAGGAGGTGTACTATAGTCAATTGCATCGGAAGATGCATCTATTGGAGGAGTAGGTACTGGAGAAATCAATGGAGAAACTGTCTCTGGAATCGTCACAGTTGACTCCTTTGATGGAGAAGCTTGTGGAATCTTTTGAGGATTGATTTCTTGTTCTAATTCTCGTACAGTCATTTTTTCCGCAATCACTTTTTTTAACATTTCTTTTTGTTTTTCTTTATCTGAAATATTTAAAAGTGTTCGAGCATGTCGTTCTGATATTTGTTCTTTTAAAAGGGCATCTTGGACTGCTTCTGATAAAGAAAGTAATCTTAACTTATTAGCAACAGCTCCTTGACTTTTTCCCATAGTTTTAGCAAGTTCTTCCTGGGTCATTTGATCAATTTCCAAGATTTTTTGATAAGTTCTTGCCTCTTCCATTGGATTTAAATTTTTTCGTTGTAAATTTTCAAGAAGTGCAACTTTAGAACTTTCTTTATCATCTAAATTTCGAACAATTGCTGGAATTTTTGTAAGACCTGCTAAAGCACTTGCTTTGTATCGTCTTTCTCCTGCAATAATTTCATATTTATTTCCTATATTTCGAACAATAATTGGTTGGATTACTCCATGTTCTTTAATAGATACAGCTAATTCTTTTAAAGCTTTTTCATCAAAAACTTCCCTTGGTTGAAAGCGATTTGGAATAATATCATCTAAATAAAGTTGTACAACTTCATTTTCTCCATGCATAAATAACACATCCTTTTTATTCTTCTTAGACTACTCTATAATAGCATTATAGCATGTTTTTTTCAAATAGAGAATAGCTTTGAGTTTCGGTTTTTTACGAAAAAATCTGAGCAAATTTAATTTTGAATTAAATCATAGAGATATTTTTAATAAAT
>CANQEE010000005.1 GCA_947594595.1 uncultured Bacilli bacterium | reverse complement strand
GAGGAAAAATATTATCTACACCACCACAATGAATATCAAGGTGTTCTCCTAAATAATGGCAAGCAAGACCTGAGCATTCAATATGCCATCCTGGATATCCAACTCCCCAAGGAGAATCCCATTTCATAATTTGATTTTTAAACTTACTGCTCGTAAACCATAAGCCAAAATCAAAAGGATTTTTTTTAAAAGTATCTTCTTCTACTGTCTTACGAACTGCAACAAGAAGTTGTTCTTTTTTCTTACCAGACAATTGATAATAGTTTTTTGCTTTACTAATATCAAAATAAATATTTCCCTCTTTCTGATAAGCATATCCATCTTCTAACAGTTTTTCGATCATTTGAATATAGATGTCAATATGATCGCTTGCTTTTTCTATAAGATCTGGCATTTGAATTTTTAATTTTTTCAAATCTTTTAAAAATTCATCTGTATAAAAGGCAGCAATTTCTTCAACTGTTTTTCCCTCTCGTTTTGCTCCTTTACTCATCTTGTCTTCACCACTATCAGAATCGCTTGTCATATGCCCTACATCCGTAATATTCATAACTCTTGTAACTTCATAACCTAAATAGGTAAGAGTTTTTACTAAAATATCTTCAAAAATATAAGTACGTAAATTTCCAATATGTGCATAATTATAAACAGTGGGACCACAAGTATATATTTTTACCTTTCCCTCTTCATAGGGAATAAAAGTTTCTATTTTTTTTGTTAAGGTATTATAAACTTGCATCAATATCCTCCCCTTATAGTATAATACGCAAAAAGATTCATTTTCTTTGCATTTCTTATTCTTTATTATAGCATGAAACGATTCTTGTGTAAATGAATACCTTTTTCTATCTACATGATTCAAGAAAATAAAAAAAGGACTATTTCGATCCTTTTAAAGTTCTATACAAGTTTTTCCTTCACAATAAGCATCTACAATATTGGATTCAATTTTCTCTTCTATAATTTTATCAATACGTCGTGCTCCATATTTTTCACAATTTGCTTCTTCTAAAATTTTTTCCACAAGAGAAGGGGAAAAAGTGCATTGAATCTTCTTCTTTTCATACTTTTTTTGAACCATTTCAAGTTTATTCACAACAATAGTGGATAAATCTTCCTTTGATAAAGATTGAAAACGATAAATTTGTCCAATTCTGTTGACAAATTCAATTCCCACATAAGATTCTAATTCTTTTAAAGTTTCTTTTTTTGTCTCAAGAAAACCTACTGAAGAAGAATTACTATCTAAATTAGAAGTCATAAATAAAAATACATGATGAAAATAAACATCTCTTCCTTTAGAATCTTTCACGATTCCTTCATCTAAAATTTGTAAAAAAAGTTTTAATACATCTGGATGAGCTTTTTCAATTTCATCTAATAAAAGAATAGAAAAGGGTTGCCTTCTTATCTTTTCAAGTAAAGTAGACCCATCATCATAACCCACATAACCTGGAGGAGATCCTATAATTTTACTAACTGAATGAGCTTCTTTATACTCACTCATATCCAATCGAAAAAAATTATTTTTTCCATAAAGAAGATTTGCATATTCTTTTACAAGATACGTCTTTCCAAGACCTGTTTTTCCTAAAAAAAGAAAGGAGTGTATCTTACAATCTGTTTCAAAGCCAAAATGAACACGCTTTGTAATTTTACAAAGATCATCAATAATAGGGTCTTGTCCTTTTATTTTTCTTTTTAAGTTTGAAGAAAGTTGAATTAAACGTTTTTGATCTTGAGGTAAAATTTCATAAACAGGAATTTTCGTTTTTAAATATACAACCTCTGCTACCATTTCTTCTGTAATTTTGATTGGAGTTTTCTTATTTATAACTTGCAATTCCAACTGATTTCTTTCACTGGTTAATTCCAATTCTTTTTGTTTATAAAAACTTGCTTTTTCAAAATCCTGTTTTAAAATAGCTTGTTGTTTCTTTTCTTCAAACTCTCTAATTTGATGATTTAACTCTTTTCTTTTTTCATCTGTTTTATTTTCCTGCACAGAAGCTCTTGCACACACTTCATCTAGAATATCAATAGCCTTATCAGGTTGATATCTTGTATAAATATAGTTATTAGAAAGACGAATAATCAATTTTAAAACTCGATCACTTACTTTAACAGAATGAAAACTTTCATAAATTGGCTTTAACTTTTTTAAAATTTGATAGACAGTTTCTTCTTTTGGTTCTTCCACAAAAATAGGTTGAAATCTTCGATCTAAAGCTTTGTCTTTTTCAATAAAATTCCGATATTCTTCTGTTGTGGTTGCTCCAATTAGCTTTAATTTTCCACGAGCAAGTGCCGGTTTTAAAATATTGGAAGCATCAATAGCTCCTTCTGCTCCTCCTGCTCCTACAAGTGTATGAATCTCATCAATAAAAACAATAATATCTTCATTTTCTTCAATCTCTTTTAAAAGTTTTCCCACTCGTTCTTCAAATTCTCCTCGATACTTAGTTCCTGCAATCAAACCTGCCATTGAAAGCGATAAAACCCTTTTATTTTTTAATTCTTCACTCACTTCTCCTTCCACAATTCGTCTTGCTAATTCTTCTACAATA
Organism: uncultured Bacilli bacterium; assembly: GCA_947594595.1. Classification (GTDB taxonomy): domain Bacteria; phylum Bacillota_I; class Bacilli_A; order RF39; family UBA660; genus CANQVB01. The sequence continues at coordinate 35,750 of CANQEE010000005.1, read as the reverse complement.
GCCGTTTTCCCAACCCCTGCCTCTCCTAAAAGAAGTGGATTATTTTTACTTCTCCTAGATAAGATCTCCATAAGTCTTTCAATTTCTTTTTCTCTTCCAATAACAGGATCTATCTTATCAAGAAGAACTCTTTTATTAAAATCTACAGCAAAATCTTCAATATAGAGTTTTTTCTTACTTTTAGAACTTTTTTCCACAAATTGTGTTGATAACTCCCCATAGAGACTTTCTACATCAATATTCATTCCAATTAAAAGTCGGATAGCAACTCCTTCTCCTTCTTCTAAAAGAGATAAAAAAAGTTCTTCTACAGTTACCTCACATTTTTCTTCCTTACTATTGAAAAGGGCTGTTTCTAAAACTCTTTTTAAAAGAGGTGTATACAAAAACCAATTGCTTTTACTTTTTCCAATCCCAACAACTTTAATCAGTTCTTTTCGAAATTTTTGATAAGTAATATCATATGTTTTTAATCGTTTAGTAAGAGGATCTTCCTCCTCTTTTAAAATAGCTAAAAGGAGATGTTCACTTCCTACATAGGGGTGCGAAAGCGATTGCATTTCTTCCTTGGCTTGTAATAATACTCTTTGGGCTTCTTCACTAAATCTTGAGAACATTTTTCTCTCTCCTTTCAACTTTTATTCTATTGTAAATTCTTCCCCTTCTTCAAGAAATTATATCCCCAAAATACTGACACAAATTGCAAAAAAAAGAAGCCTTACGGCCTCCTTTCTATATCAATAATAGAATTGTAAAGACGATAAAGAGCACAACGATGATCTCTAGCAGAATTTTCCAGATATATTTCATCCAATCTTTATAGGATACTTTTAAATAAGCAAGAGTAATCATAAGTGCAACAGAAGTTGGAGCAACCAACATAGCTACAGCATATAAAGATTGGAAGATAATTGCGATCAAAGAATATAGACCTTTATCAGTCACAATACTTGCAAGATATGGAATTACACTTTGGAAAGCATAAGATGGTTCTACATTAAATAGACCTGCTAAAAGAGCTACGATTCCAGATGTAAAGACATTAAATCCTTTTGTAAAATCTAAAATAAATTTATAGATTACAAGTTGGAATGGATGATAAGTTGTAATAACAAGTCCACTATAAATTAGGACAATCAATACTGCTGGCCAAATTGCTTTCTTTGCACCTTCTATAAAAGAATCAAGTACTTCTTCCCATTTGATTTTGTAGAAGAACTTAAGAGCTATTCCTGCTAAAAGAAGTAGTGTACAAAGTTCTCCTATAGACCAATTTCCAAAAGAACTCATTGTTCCAAATAGCTTACCAAATACTGGGAATGAAGCTGTAAGAGCACTAGAAACACTCTTCCATCCATTGATTAAAATTAGAAGGACAAAAAGAACAACAGCAAGTACATCTACAAGAATAGTTGGTTTATATTTTTTCTTAAGTATTAAAACTAAATTCACAAGAACAAGTAATAATACAAGAGGAATCCATGCATATAAAGACCATCCTGTTATTGCTGATGTAACATCATCAAATACAGTAAGACCAAAAGCTGTATTCCATGGAATGAAAGCTAAAATCATTACAAGGAAAACAAGATCTAAGATCAATGCAAGAGGCCAAACTTTCTTAGCAGAACCTCTTCCTCTTACTGCCATTGGGATAAAATCTTCTTTGTCTTCAGCTACTTTTTTACTTTCCTTCTTTCCAAAAAGAAGAATATTCAAAAGCAAAAGTACAATTCCAAGAACAAGAAGAATCACCTTTACCCAAATTTGATCTGTTAATTTTAATGATAAGTATTGTGTCAATACAGTGGTGGTTGTCGTTGCAAAGGTGGTTCCCATCATACCTACAATCGTAGAACCTACAGTTACTGCAATTGCTGTAAACTTATTATATCCCAACATCAAAACAAGAGAAATGACGAGTGGGAAGAAGGCAATAAGTCCCATTTGTAATCCACAAATAGATGTTAAAACTGCAAAAAGAACTGTAATGATAGAGATTGCAAGCCATTCTTTTTTCTTAAATAATTTTACAACCTTATCTAGCAATTTTCGATAAGCTCCTGTTTTGTTAACAATTCCATAGAACCCACCGATTACCAAAACAAATAAAGCAAGCTGCCCAAAATAAGACAATGCTGTTGTTTGGTATGAAAAGATATCAAACAATCCCATTTGTACTCTTCCTTGCTCGCTATAGCCAGTCTGGAAGACCGCAACTGGTAGAATCCATGAAAGTAACAAAAATACAGCAAGTGTAATTAAAATTACTTTAAGTGCATTATGTTTCTTCATTTTTCTTCTCCTTTCAATTTCATTATACTGATTTTTCCTTGTTTTTACAATATTTTCCACTGCTTTTTTCAAAAAACTAAAAAAAAGAGGACTGGATTCCTCTAAATTTCATCAGAAGGTCGCATCAATGGAAATAAAACGACATCCTTAATATTTTCACTTCCGGTTAAAAGTTGAATCACTCGATCAATTCCCATTCCCCAACCAGAAATAGGAGGCATTCCATATTCCATTGCGTGAATATAGTCTAAATCCATATCCATAGCTTCTTCATCTCCTGCTTCTTTTAAAGCTGCTTGTTCCTTCAATCGTTTTTCTTGTTCTTGTGGATCAACGAGTTCACTAAAACCATTCACAATTTCTGCTCCATTTACAACAAGTTGAAAACGATCTGTAATTTCAGAATTCAAATCATTTGACCGAGCAAGAGGAGATAAACTTGTTGGATGTTCCGTTAAATAAATTGGTTCTATAATATGAGGTCGCGCTACTTTTTTATAAAGATAATCGACCAAATTTCCGAAGCCAAGATTTTCAATAGGAGTATCACTTTCCAAACTAATCTTTTCTTCTTGAATTTTGGCTAGTAATTTTTCTTTAGTATTATACTCTTGAATATCAATGTTTGCATATTTCAAAATCAATTCTCGAAAAGAAATTTTTGGCCAATCTCCACTCATATCAATGTCCTTATCTCCTACATGAATTGTGAGTGTTCCAAACACTTTTTGAATAATAGTTTGTAATAAATTTTGAATCAATTTCATATTATCTTCATAATTAAAATAAGCTTGATAGCACTCAATCATTGTAAAATCTTGCAAGTGAGTGGCATCCATTCCTTCATTTCGAAAACATCTTGCAATTTCATAAACTTTTGGCATTCCTGCAACTACGGCACGCTTCATATAAGTCTCAGGAGCTATTCTCAAATAAACATCCAAATCTAAAGCATTATGATGAGCAATAAAAGGTCGTGCAGTTGCTCCACTTGCCTTATTATTTAAAATTGGCGTTTCTATTTCATAATAGTTTAATTGATCTAAATAGGTGCGAAGTTCCTTAATGAATTTCATCCTAATTTTAAAACGATGTCTTGTCTCTTCATTCATAATCATATCTACATAACGCTGTCTATAACAAAGCTCTGGATCTTGAAGTCCATGAAATTTTTCAGGGAGGGGTCGTAGAGCCTTTCCTAAGAAAGTAATGGTGGAAGCTCGCAATGTTTTCTCCCCTGTATGCGTTGTGAAAATTTCTCCAGAAGCTCCTATAAAATCCCCAACATCAATATTTGATTTGAAAAAAGAATATTCATCTTCTCCAATTAAATCAATTTTAATAGAAACTTGTAAATCTCCATCAATATCTCGAAGCTTTAAAAAACTCATTTTCCCCATTTTTCTTAAAAATACAATTCTTCCTGCTACAGAAACATCACTAGTTCCATCTTCAAGATGGCTTGCTTCTTCTAAAGTATGTGTTACTTCATAACGATCTGGATAGGGATTTCTTGTTTCTCTTATTTTCTCAACTTTTTCACGTCTTACAATTTCTTGTTCTGTTAACTCTCGCATTTTGCATCCTCCATCTCTTTTATTTTTGTATCTACACATACAACTTGTGTTTTTACGATTTTATCATGAAGTCCTTGTTTTTCTTTTGAAAAAGCAACAAGAATAACACTAATGATAAGGAAAATATATTGAGCTCCATCTAAAATACCCGCTCCCCAAATATAAATATCTTTTGTTCCTACAAGTGAAAGGAAAGTTAGAAGGATATTTAAAAGAATAGATTCAACCAAAAGAGAACGAATAATTAAATCATTCATTGTAAGTTTCGATTGATTTTCCTTTACAATTTTGATTTTTAAAGCTTTTTTTCCAAGAGTTTGTCCATTTTGATAGTAAGGGAAAACACAGAAATAAAGAATAGATATAAAAATATGAACAATAGAAAAAAGAGCTGTTTGTTTTGCTATATCATAATTTAAATCCATACTTTGATTGATATAAGTTTCTGATGAAATTTCTTGAGCACTATACTTTTCAATAATCTCATTTTGTTCTTCATACAATTTTGTCACAGTTTTAGATTGAGGGAATAATCCTGTAATCATTCCTACAAATAAGGAAATTAGAAGAACATCAATAAAATAAGCAAATACTCTTTGACTAAATCTTGCTTGCATTTTTTACTTCCTCCTTAAAATGTTTTAATACTTGAATTATATCACAAAGCTGATGACATTGAAATATCTTGTTTTTAACTTTAGAACCTCCTGGAATTCCTTTTAAATACCATGCAACATGACTTCGAATTTCTAAAACAGCATGGTGTTCATCTTTTATTTTAGATAAGTAATCGAGATGATGAAGACACATGTCAATTTTTTCTTCAAAAGAAACAGGTTTAGGAATTGTTCCATTTTCTAAATACTGAACGGTCTGTTGAATTAACCAAGGATTTCCAAGAACTCCTCTTCCTATCATCACTGCATCACATCCAGTTTCATCCAACATTTTTTTTGCAAGATAACAACTTGTAATATCTCCATTTCCAATCACAGGAATAGAAACAGATTCTTTTACTTTTTTTATCAAATTCCAATCAGCTTTTCCTTGGTACCCTTGACTTCTTGTTCTTGGATGAATACAAATTGCACTGGCTCCTGCTTGTTCACAGATTTTTGCAATTTCTACAGCATTGATAGAATTTTGATCCCATCCACTCCTAATTTTTACAGTAACAGGAATAGGAACAGATTGAACAACAGCACTTACTATTTTTCCTACTTTAGAAGGATTTTTCAAAAGAGCACTTCCTGCTTGAGAACGAACAGCTACTTTAGGAACAGGACAGCCCATATTGATATCAAGAATATCAGGATGCATTTCTTGATAAATTCTCTTAGCAGCTTCCACAAAAGAATCACAATCACTTCCAAATATTTGTTGAACAATAGGTCTTTCTACTTCTTCCATATAAAGCATATCCATGGTCTTTTTATTATCATAAGTAATCGCTTTATCACTTACCATTTCAGCATATAAAAGACCACAACCCATTTCCTTGATAATTTTTCGAAAAGCACTATTGCATACACCAGCCATAGGTGCTAAAACCACTTGATTTGGAATGGTTATATTTTTGATTTTCCATTTCATATTAGCATCAGCCTATCTTTCTTCTTTGAATTGAAATAAAAAGAAAAATAGAGTTAAAAGCTTCTTTTATTTATAAGCAAAACCCTTTTTTCAAAATTGATTATTTTTTCTTCTCTTGTTTTTTTAATAAATCTCTGATTTCTTCCAACAAAAGAACTTCCTCACTTTTAACAACTTCTTCTTTACTATTTTTTTTATGATGGAATTTAGAAAAAATTTTAACCATCAAAAAGACACAAAATGAAATAATTAAAAAATCAAGGATGGACTGAATACAAGCGCCATAAGCTATCTTAGCATTGTTTATTTGAATACTTAAATCACTAACACCTTTTCCTCCCAATAAAAGTCCTATGGCTGGCATAAGAAGATCATTAACAAAACTACTGATGATTTTTCCAAAAGCAGATCCCATAATGACACCTACTGCCATATCAAGTACATTGCCACGGTTAATAAATTCTCTAAATTCATGTGCACCTTTCACAAAAAAATTTTCTTGCTTTTTCTTTTTTTCCATTTTCTCACCCCATATTTAGTATATAAAAAAGGAAACTTCTTTGCAAGTTTCCTTAAATTTAATATTGCTTTCCAGAAGAAAGGGATGCTTTTGCATTTTTATATGCTTCATTCGTTGATAAAATATAATAAGTATTCCCATTTCTTAACGTACCAGAATCTCTTTGTATTTCCTTCAACTGTACAAAAGCTTTTTCTTTGGCAAGTTCATCTGAGCCAAAAACCACTTCATTATAATCATCATAAGCTTTTTTCTCTTCACTACTCATTGGAATTGTTGTTCCAAATTGAGCATTGATTTTTTGACGAAAAAAATCAGCCGCTTCATTCTGTAAGGGATCTTTTCCTTTAAAGCATGACAGATCATCTCTAGAAATTCCCAATTTAAGGCACTGACTTTGTCCAAAATAAGCTCCATTTTTCAGATGTCCATCAGAAGTTATTCCTACTACATATTTATCAAGAAAGTTTTCAAAATTTTCCCAATATTCATTTAAATTGATTTTATATGCAGTCTGAATAGCTTGAATAAGAGAATTGGTTTCTGCACCTATTTCAATCGTTGTAATTTCTTCTAAATGCTCAATATTGTTTTCTGCATTTTCAAGAAGTGAGTTCGCAACTTCTTTTTCAAAGTCTGAAGTATTCTCTTTTCCCAATGTTTCTCTTGCAACTCTTTTACAATATTCTTGATGATTTTTTACTGATTCCTTAACATCTTCAAAAGTTTTCATATTCTACCTCCTTAAAATAAAGTATATCATAAAATCATTGATTTTCTTAATCTTTTTCAAAATTTTACATACAAAAAGGAAACTTCTTTGCAAGTTTCCTATTTATCTAACTCACTTAAAAGTTCTGATTTATTCATTTTTGAATAACCTTTCACTCCTTTTTCTTTCGCGAGTTCTCTTAATTTCGTAAGGCTCATCTCTTCTAAAGAACTTTCTGATCCTTCTTCGTTCATATGACCATTTTCTACTAAGTAATCGATCTGTTCTTTAGTAAGCGTTTCATATTCAAGAAGTGTATTTGCAATCAAATCAAGTAATTTACGATTTTCCTTAATAATTTTGCGAGCTTTTTCATAGCATGATTCTATGATTTTTCTCATTTCTATATCAATTTCATGAGCAACTTCATTAGAAAAATTTCTTGATTTATTATAATCACGTCCTAAGAATACACTTCCTTCTTGTTGTTCTAATTGCATCGGTCCTAAATCACTCATTCCATATTCTGTAACCATACTTCTTGCAATTTTTGTTGCTTTTGAAAAATCGTTTTCTGCTCCTGTTGTAACTTCACCAAACACAACTTCTTCTGCAACACGTCCACCAAGGAGTCCTGTAATTTGTTCTAGTAAATCTGTTTTGGTAGAACAAATCTTTTCTTCACTTGGTAACATCATATTATATCCACCCGCATTTCCACGTGGAATAATCGTTACCTTATGAACCGTACTTGCATTATTTAATTTTAATCCTAAGACTGCATGTCCTGATTCATGGTATGCGACAAGCTTTCGATCATTTTCACTATATTTTTTGCTTGTTTTAGCTGGACCCATTAACACACGATCACTTGCTTCATCTATTTCACTCATTCCTATAGCATCCTTGTTTCTGCGAACAGCAAGAAGAGCTGCCTCATTTAATAAGTTTTCAAGATCTGCTCCACTATATCCTGGTGTTCTTTTTGCTATATTCGCAAGTGTTACATTTTCCTTCAACACTTTATTTTTAGCATGAACTTTTAAGATCTCTTCTCTTCCTTTTACATCAGGAAGGCTAACAGTAACTTGACGATCAAATCTTCCTGGACGAAGAAGTGCTGGGTCAAGAACATCAGGACGGTTTGTTGCAGCAATAATAATGATTCCTTCATTGGTTCCAAATCCATCCATTTCAGTTAACAACTGATTTAATGTTTGTTCCCGTTCGTCATGACCTCCACCAAGTCCTGTCCCACGTTGACGACCTACTGCATCAATTTCATCAATAAAAATCAAACATGGAGCTGTTCTTTTTGCTTGTTGAAACATATCACGAACTCGACTTGCACCCACTCCAACAAACAACTCAACAAAATCACTACCACTGATATAATAGAAAGGAACATTTGCTTCTCCTGCAACAGCACGGGCAAGAAGTGTTTTTCCTGTTCCTGGAGGCCCATAAAGTAATACTCCTTTTGGAATACGAGCACCCAATTTTTGGAATCTTTTTGGATTTTTTAAGAAATCAATCAATTCACTAACTTCTTCCTTTTCCTCTTTCAATCCTGCAACATCCTTAAAAGTAACCTTATTTTTATCTGAGGAAAGTTTTGCTTTACTTTTTCCAAAATCCATAGAATTCTTATTTCCTGCAACTTGCTTACTTACTAGGAAGAAGGCTGCTCCAATAACTAAAACAAATGGAAGAACATTAACAAGAATTAAAAGGAGCGAACTTGATTCTGGATCTGCTTCGGTTGTAAAGGTAAACTCTTGTGTCTCGCTTGCATCGACCAATCGTTTCATCACTTCTTCACTCATTGGAAGGCGAGCAAAGAAAGATTCATTTTCTTTATAGTTTTTAAGTCGACCACTTACTTCATAAGTTTTAGCTCGATCTCTTGGAACTAAAATAACTTCTTCTAAGTCTCCTTCACTGACAATTTCCATAAATTCATTATAATTTAAGACATTTACTTTCTGATTTAAAACATTAAAAAAGTAAAAAACACCTAACATAATTAAAATTAAGAATAAATAGGGTAATAAACCTCGTTTTACTGTTTTCTTATTTACGCTCATAATTTCCTCCTTTATTGATATTTAATTATTATATCATAGTTTTCTGTTTTTTTCTTATCAAATTTAGATTTTTTTATATTTGGGATAAAAACAATTTCACCACTAGCATCAACAACAATAGGCCATAAGTCTCTTTGTTCCATTGGAATTTTTTTATCAATGAATATATCTTTTACTTTCTTATGTCCACTTTTCCCTTTTAAAGCTATGCGATCTCCTATCTTTCTAGTTCTAACATACAAAGGAAGTTTTATCTCAGAAGAAGAAAGACGAATAATAGAGTTGTTTGTCTCTTCACAAGTATCTACTTGTCTTATTATATGTCCGTTTGGAAGTTTCACAAGAGAAGAAAGTTCTATTTCATATCCATCCAAAGTATCTGTTTTCTTTCTTAAAAAGAAGTGATCATAACTTTTGACTGCTTCTACTTCATTTGGAAGATGCATGATTACAGAACTTGCTCTTCGATCAATTATTTCTTTTAATAAATCTACATGCTTTTCTGTAATTAAAACCAAATCATCTTGATAAAAATTAAAGAGAAGTTTTTCTAAAATTTGTTTTTGTAGAAAAGAATCTTGCTTCTTTAAAGAAGAAATATCTAACTCATTTGTTTTTGAATCTACAACTTGCTTATAAAGTTTTTCTGTTTCCTGTTCAATAAAAGTACCTGCTTCTTTAAGTCTTTTATGAAATTGAAGAAATTTCAGATGCACATTTTTATCTTCCTTTTTTAAAAAAGGCAAAATAGATTTTCGATAACGATTTCTCGTGTAAATTTGTTTAAAATTAGAGGAATCAATTGCATAAGGAACTTGATTTTTCTTACAGTAAGTTAAAATTTCCTCTTTCGTTTTTTCAAAAAGTGGTCTTACTAATTGATAAGAACCTAAAGAAAGTTGTTTTTCAAACCCTGCATAAGAAGAAAGTGTTGCTCCTCTTACAATTCTCATTAAAATTGTTTCCATTAAATCATCTGCATGATGCGCTGTCATCAAGTAATCTGCTTGATATTTTTCACAAATTTGTTCAAAAAAATGATAGCGAATATTACGAGCTTCATTATGAAAATTATCTTCTCCATATTGTTCTATCTTCATATATTCAAAGGGAATTTTTTGTTGATTACAAATTTTTTCTAAAGCTTCCTTTTCTTTTTTACTTTCTTTTCTTTTGTTGTGATTTACATGAGCAATGACTATTTGAAAAGGAATTTCCCTTCGCTTTTCTAACAAAAGATTAAAAAGTGCCATTGAATCAGGTCCATAAGAACACCCCAACACAACAATAGAAGTGTCTTGAAGCATTAGAAAATCAAAAATACTTGTATTCATCATTACCACCTTTTTTTATTCTATCGCATTTTCTTAAAAAAAGCTATTTTTATTCTTTTGATCAAAAGATAAAATAATTTAGAAAGTTCTGATATAAAGAAATATGAAAAATAAGAGAAAAGAGTCTTTTCATGGAGACCGGTTTTCCAAAAAAAGTAACTACTCAATAAAGATCCCCAAAAAAGAGAAATAGATTTTTTCCATTTAAAAAAGAAAGGTGCTTCTTCTAGTATTTGATAAAAGAAAAAATTAAAGAAAAATAAAAAAAGCATAGCATCACCTTAGAGAAAGGTACCATGCTTTTTTTTCGAAAAAAAAAGAAAAATGGAAATTCTATGGAATTTTTAAAATATACTCTCCATCTTTTGAATATAAATATTTTTCCCTAGCATATCTTGCTATATAATCAGGATCTTGTAGTTTCCCAACATCAACCTTCAATTTTTCTTCTTTATCTTTTAAAGAAAGGAGTTCTTTTTCTAATTCTTTTTTTTCTTGATACTTACTATAAATTTCTACCCAATATTTTCCAATTGTGAAGGTAACAGCACAAATCATCATAACTGAAGTAAGACCTAAAAATAACATTCTTTTTTTTCGCTTACGTTGGTATGATTTTTTTGCCATTTTCTCACCTTCCATCCTACCATAAATTATAACAGAAGAAAAAGAAAGAGAGAAAAAAAGATGCAATAAAATACAACATTTTACATCAATTGTCACTTTTTTTGAAAAGAAAAATACAATTTCTTAATTTTTTTGTTTTGGAAAAGCAAAGAAAGAAACCAAAGAAAAATGGAAAGAGGAAATAAGGATGCAAAATCATTTCATTGATTTTTTTTAAAAGAAAAAAATAGCAAAAAGACATCAAGATACTAAAGAGGAAATTAACAAGAATTTGAATCCATTTTTTCTTTGAAAAAAGAAATTGATAAAACAAATTAAGAAGCAAAGAAAAGAACAAACCAAAAAAGAAGGAAGCGAATAAGCTTTTTACTTGTAAAGTTAAACTCATTTAAACAAACGAGTAAAGAGTCCTTCCTCTTTCCCTTTTTTCTTTCCTTCCTCAATATAAGTCATTGCATTTACTTGTCCTTTTATTGCAACAGTTCCTTGCAAAGTATCTAACTTGATAAGTTCAAGCCCCTCTCCTTTTACAACAAGAAATCCCATAATAGTATCTAGCAAAAATTCTTCACTATCAAAGTTTTCTATTTTCTTTACTCCTGTAATCATTAAATTTTTTCTCTCTGTAAGGGTAATTCCATGATTATAAGTGCTAATTGTTCCTTGTTTATCCATATACATCCTCCTAAAAAAGAGTATGCAAAAGAAATTAGAAAAAGACACAAAAAAAAGTAAGAAGAGTAGGCTTTCATTTTAGATGATAGAAAACTTTCTTACTTTTTTATTATACATTCCTTTCTAAAAAAGAAAGAGTATTGAGCTTTGTCAACATTCTGAAGTTATTCACTAACTTCTTCATCTTCTGCATTTTTATATGCTTCAATAATTGCATCTTCAAACATTGCTCTTACTTCAGGATTGATAGGATGTGCAATATCTCTATATCCTCCTGTTTGTGTCTTTCTTGAAGGCATTGCAATAAAGAGTCCATTGTCTCCTTCAATAATACGGATGTCATGTACTGCAAAACTGTCATCCAATAAAACAGATGCAATTCCTTTCATACGACTTCCTTCTTTTTCCACTTTTCTTACGTTGACAGATGTAATTTTCATTTGTCTATCCTCCTTCATAAAGCATGGATACTTTATAAGTTCATTTTATAATAACACTTTCTAAAAAGCAAGAAGAATTGAAAAATATTTATTTTTCAATAATTTCAAGACTCTCTGTTAATATATCACTGTAGGTAAATGATTTTCTTGGTGCATTTTCTTCATGAAGCTGAATCACAAAAATCTTAGGATATGTCTCTACAATTTCTCCTTCAAATTCTTCAGTTTGATTTCTTGCACCATTAAATTTAAAGGATAAAGTTTTTCCTTCATTTCGTTGAATTGTCTCTTTTACTTTTTCAATGGTCATCTTGGATACCCCACGTACATAGAGCCATTCGTAATAATTCCTCCCATTCCATCACTTCCATATTTAGTTTTCGAAAGAAGATTTAAAAGATCAATTTCTTTATTTTTCGGAGAGAGTGCAATACAGGATGCAAGAATTGCTGGATCAAGTGCATGAATATTGATTCTTTTAGGACTAGATGCAAAATTAGCCCCTGCTTGAATAAGTTCCTCATAATTGGACTGACAAGCACCTGCAATAATAATAAGTTTTTCTTGGCTTTTTTCATAATTTCTAGCAAGTAAAATAGCATCTTTAAAATACTTTGAATTTTGATAAGCAGATAAATCTGATTGATTTTTTGTCTTTCGATTATAAGAATCATGACCAGTAAGAACTAATATATCTGGACTATATTTCAAAAGATATTCTTCTAAATGATCTGCAATATGATTTTCTTTTAAAAAAAGACCATATGCTTGCAAATGAAGTTCTTCATAAAATTGAATGCAACGTTTTAAATAATCTTTATCTGCATCAATATGTAAAATTTTTCCAGGCAAATAAAAATATTCACTACGATCTAAATGAAGAAAATCATCCAGTTTTTGATAAAACTCTTTATCTTTTGTTTCATGATCATCCCGTGTAATTCCAACCTTTTCTAAATCTGAAAGAGGACTATCTGCACAAAGTCTTACATCTACCCCTTTTAAATAGGCAAGTTCTTCTTCTATATCCACAATTTCAAACAAAATATCATTTTGATAAGATTTTCGTGTAACCGTATCTCCAATTTTAAAATACATCTTCTTCACCCAGTACAGTATATGTAAAAAAATAATCATTTAGAAAAAAAATTTCCTTTTAAGTAAAAAAGGAAACATTTATAATTGATTCGAAAGTTCTACAAATACTTCATAAGGAATTTGCTCTGCTCGTGATGAAAGGGAATAACCATGATTGAGTAAAATTGGTTCAAGTTTTTCCAAAGGATAATTTTTTAAATTATTTCTTATTGTTTTTCTCTTAAATTGAAAGCTATCATGTACTAATTTTTGGAAAATTTGTTCTGATTTCAAAAAAAGCACTTCTTCTCTTCTCTTTAAAGAGATTACAACACTTTCTACTTTAGGTGCAGGAACAAATTCATTCCGTCCTACTACAAAACATTTTTTTGTATGAAAATAGTAATTCAGAAGAACTGTTAAAGCTCCATAAGCTTTTTTTCCAACAGAAGCACAAATTCGTTCTCCTACTTCTTTTTGAACAAGCATTACAATCTCTTCAAAAGGAAATGGCGAACTTAACAACTTAAAAAGAATAGGAGTTGTAATATAGTATGGAACATTACTTACAAAATAAAGAGCATCATATGAGTATTCTTTTAAATCTTCTTCCAAATTTCGAGTCAAAAAATCTTGAAAGATTACTCTCACGTTATTTATTTCTTTTAATTCATTGGTTAAAATATCTTCTAATTCTGAATCAATTTCATAGCAAAGAACTTGGGACGCAAATTGATGTAAATACTTTGTTAAAGCTCCTGCTCCAGGACCCACTTCAATCACAAGAGAATTTTTTGTATAAGAAGGAAGACTTGCTATTTTTTTCAAAATTACTTGGTTTTTTAAAAAATTTTGACCATATCGTTTTTTATAATGAAAAGATTGCACTATCATCACCTCTTCTACTATACCATAAATTAAAAAAAAGAAAAAAGACCCTATTTTAGGTCTTTAGTATTTGTTTTAGATGTACTTTCTTTTAGATGAAACATAAGAAGAACATTGGCAATAGAAAGTCCATATAATAAAATTTTTAAAAATGGTAAGAAATTTGCAAAATAAGTAAAATCTATTTGATAAGTTGTAACATTATGAAGAATTAAATTATTATCTAAAATCGCTCTTAAGGCAACAATAATAATGGTTGTAAATGAAAGAGTTGAAGTAATATTATAAAACAAATTGTCTTTCACAGACTTTTGATTTGCAAAGATATTGATAATAAGAAGAACAAAAAGAAGAAGAAATGGAATAAACACATTAAAATTTTCCATAAAATTCTTTTCAAGACGAGCATTCATTTGAAGAATCACATAAAGAGTTCCTGCAAAAGAAATAATCAAAAGAAGCAATTGCAATACATAAAATAGTCCGTTTAAAATTTTTTTCATACTAACCTCCTAGCACTATATCTTTATACCAAGTAGAAAATGTCTCTAAAAAATCTAAAGTTTTTGTATAATTGCTTAACACTTCTTGATAACTATCTCTGGTTAATTCAAAAACTGTATTTTTAGAATCATCATTACTAAAATAGTAAATATCATTATTTTTCAAATTACTTCTTACATAACTCAATCCATTATTTAGAAGAGAATCTATCTCTAACTTTAAGAATGGGGCAACTTTTTTTAGTTGATCACTTTTATAAGTAGACTGATCTGTATCTACCAAGTTATACATTTGAAGGACAACACAACCATTCAAAATATTATTTTGATAATAATTAAGCAATTCAAAAACATCTTTTGCAAGATAACTTTTTTTGGAAAAGAGTTTTTTTAAATTTTCTTCCTGATATTTTTTCACACAGTTATTTAATTTGGACTGAATTCCTAACATTTCATAAGCATCTTCTGATCCCTGATAATTGCTTTGATTATAAACAGATGCATTGTTTTGAATCGTGTTGATTCTAGAAAGCATTTTTTCATAAGTGATAGAAGAAGATTCACTAGGTGTATATGAATAACTTACTTCTTTAACATGATAAAAGTTTAAAAATAGTAAGAAAAAAGAAAGACCAAAAAGCAATCCTGTTAATGTCATCGCTATAATATGAATATAATCCACTATAAATTTTTTCATACGCTCACTCTCCTAAAACCTTAATAGTTACTTTATAATGATAATATTTATTTTCCCATTCTCCCTCTTTTACCTGATCATGGACCCATACTGTCAAGCGATATTGATTTTCTGCTGTTCCTTGAAGAACTCTCTCATCTAAAACATTATTTTTAAGACTAGAGAGTCGCCCATTCTTTACTTCTTTTCCATTTAACACAAGAGAATAGTTTAATTGATCTCTTTTTAACAAATCTTCTTGTCGATATCCAACTTGATTTGAAACAGGCTCTTCTTCTAATAAAATTTGATAATGACTATCAGAATAACTTTTATTTGTTACTTTAAATGTATAAGGTTGAATCCCCTTTGGAGCTTCTTTTTGTGGATATTCTTGAGTTGTATTTACATGATTTCCATCTCTTGCTAACTGAATATTAAGTACATTCATTTCTACATTTTTGTTAAGATCTTCTCCATAAAAAATTTTACTCCATGCAATGGATGTAACAAAAATGAATACAAATAGAACAATTCCTCCTAATAACAACATAATTTTACGACTCATATTATCGGAACCTCACTCTCTTATCTTTGTATTTATCAGATGATACTATTTTTTCTTTTCTTTTTTTCTTCATATTTTTTCTCTTACGAGATGGAACAACTGCTGTATGTAAACTTTTTATAAGTTTGATAATATCATAAATAATAATTCCTAAACATGGGATAACAACCGCAATAATCCATCCATAAGATTGTGTTAAAAAATATTGTAAATAACCAATTTTTGGAATTCTCATAATTACTTTTCCATAGATGTTATCATAAGTAATTCTTGTAGTATCAGGTGTATTATTATTATCTCCTTTTGTTGTATAAAGAATGCGTCCATCTTCTATTTTTTCAATTCCAACAATTCTATGAGTTACAGTAACACCAGAATATCTATAATCGGTAGAATTAAAAGTAATCATATCTCCCTTTTTTAATTGATTTTCTTCCACTCTTTTTATAATTACTGCATCTTGTACTTTAATAGTAGGAACCATACTTGGACTAATAATTACATAAGCATTAAAAAGAGGTGGTAAATTCTTTCCACTATCAAGATTCTTTTTTTGATCAAAAAAATACATGGCAAATACAATTCCAATTAAAATTAAAATAAGAAAAATTACATACATGAAAACCATTGTAATAAAGTGAATGGCTTGCTTTATAAAAGAAAAAATTTCTTTTGATGACCACTTTTTCTTTGTATTGTCCATGTTCTTCACCCATCTATTCTTCTACTATTCTTATCATAACACAATTTAAAATGAATGAAAAGAGTATATAAAAAATAAAAAGAGCCTTATGTAAAACACATTTGCTCTAAGCAGAAATACCTCCTTTTACTTGAACACGAACAATAAAAGTTTTTGATTTATCTGTTAAAACAGTATCCTTTTTCACCCACATTCTTAAGCGATATTGAATGTTTTCAGTTTTACTAGATTTACCAGTAGTAAGAAGCATATTACCCTTTGGTGTATTCCAGTCTGTCTTTTTTTCAAGGGGAGTAAAAACTTGAGGATCTATTACACTTTCATAAGTTGCTCCCACTTTTTTTTCTAAATAAAGCTTTACTTCATCATTTTTCAAAGTTGAATTGATATCTTTTTCTGCAGAAATTTCATAAAGAACAGTAGCGGTTCCTTTAATTATAGTACCAACTGTAAAATCAAAATATTCATCTTTTCCATTTAGTTTTTTTCCAATATCATCTGAAATAGGAACAGCATTTACAATAGAAATTCCATTTGTATTTTCTGTATAAGTCATTGTAAGTTTTCCTGTATTTAGTGTATTAGATCCACTTTTATCATTTGTGAATGTAATCGTTGCAAAAGAAATTCCAATAACAGCAACCAATAAAATAAGTAGAGCCAAAAGACTAATTATCAAAGAACCATGCGTTTTCTTCTCTTCTTGATTTTCCATAGTAAGAGCCTCCTATCATTAAGTTGATTATAGCACAAACTAACCTTTTTGCAAATAAAAAGAAACATACCTTTTTATAGTTTCTTAATTTGGTCTTCTGTTAAACCTGTTGCCTTCTTAATATTGGTCATTGATAATCCCATTGCTTTTAAATTCTTTCCAATTTCTTCCATTTTTGAAATAGATCCTTGTTGGATTCCTTGCTTCTCCCCCTCTTCATATGCCATCGCTTTCTCTGTGTTCGCTACAATCCTCATATCTTCTTCTCGACTCATCCAACTCTGAAACGTTTCATCTTCATTTAATTGATTTATTTTCTTCTCAAATCTCTCCATAAATTCTTCTCCTCTTCCTGTATTCATCTCTATATGTAAATAGACTCCATCTACGAGTGCAAAAACATCTACTGTCTTTACTTGTTCTTCTACATTCTCTATTCCTATTTCATTCCTTAAAAATTGAACTTCCTCTACTTTTCTTTCTAAGATTCTTGTTAAAAACTCTCTCATCAAATATGTATCATCTTCATTACAAAATATTGTTTTAAAGACCCGGTCATATTTAGCTGTATAATATTTTTTCATAATTTCCTCCTTTGTTTTTTTGTTTTATCAAAGATAGAGTTAGATTGCAAAGGAAGCATTTTCAATTTCTTTTCTCTTTTCCATCAAAAAAAAGAAGATTTTTTCATCTCTTCTTCTTTCTGAAAGCTTTTTCTTCTCTTATTTTTCATTTTTTGTAGTTTTTATTTTTTTATCAATTATTCTATTATTTCTTTGTTGAAAATCAAAAAAGATAGAGATATCTCTCTACCATTTTTTACTATGCTGCTTCTGCTTTTGCATATACATTGATTTTTACTGCATAAGTTTGAGGTTTACCATTAGCTGTTTGCGGATTATATTGGTCACTTACCCACATTCTTAAACGATAATATCTAGTCTTTGTCTCAGTAAAAGTATCTTTTATTAAAGATAATTCATTAGCTGGTTTTCCTGTGTCAGAATCAAGTGCAGCCTCAGCAATCTTATCACAAGTTAGAACATCAGAAACTTTACCACCATCTACATGAGATCCACCTTTTGTTGATGTCTCCTCTAAATAAATCTTAACATATTGAGCATCTAGGGCAGTTGCATTCTCTGCTTTTGTAGTAATTTCTGCAAAAGGAACTTCTTTGGCAGCAATATCATATTGAATTTCGGTATCTCCGTTAATGTCAGCACTCACCGTAAAATCAAAAACCTGGTCTGTTGCAGAAATTTTCTTTCCATCAACATCGGTCATTGGAAGAGCATCTGTAAGTGAAAGACCACTTTCTCCTTCTGTATAAGTCATTTTTACTGTACCTGTTGTAATTTGGTTTGGTTTAGTTCCTGTTTTTGAAAAAGTAAAGGCCGCAAATGAAACACCTACAACTGCAACTACTAAAATTGCTACTCCTAATACTGATAATAAAATTTGTTTTGATGAATTATTTTCGTTCATGTACTTATCCTCCTCTATTATGACTATAGCACATCTTCTTTTTATTGACAAGCATATTTTTTTAACTTGACAGCACATTTTAATTTACTTCTTACCACAGCAAATATATTTGAAATTACAAGAAGAAACAAGGCAAAATATTATTAGTTTCAGAAACTAGATAAATAGTATTTAATCACAAAAAAAGAGCCTTAAAAAGAACTCTTCTTTGTTATTTGCTATTATAAAGCAGCTGCTTTTGCATATACATTTACTTTTACTTTGAATGTCTTTGCTTCATTTAAATCACTTGTATGAGTTGCACCCTCTTTAGCTTCACCATATGTATCTGCAACCCACATTCTTAAGCGAAAATATCTAGTTTTCGTTTCAGTAAATGTGTCAGAATACAATTCCATCTCATCTGCAGGCATTCCGGTTGTAGTATTCGGAGTTCCTGTACTATAAGTTGCTAAAGTTCCTACTGCTTGACCTTGACCTTGATAATCTGCAGAAGTATATTCTTCAAGATAGAGTTTTGCATACTTATCCTCTAAAGTACTTTCTTCTTTTTTTGCAGAAATAGTAAAGTTAATAGTAGGATTATCAGAACTTTTAATAGTTGCTGAGACATTAAAATCAAATACATTCTGACCGTCTTTTAAACCTTTTCCTGTCTCATCCTTTGTTGGCATCATGTTTTCAATTAAGATTCCATTCTCTCCTTCTGTATAAGCCATTGTAAGTGTACCAGTTGTAATTTGGTTTTCTTTCTCACCTGCTTGAGAAAAAGTAAAGGCTGCAAATGAAACTCCTACAACTGCAACTACTAAAATTGCTACTCCTAATACTGATAATAAGATTTGTTTTGATGAATTATTTTCGTTCATGTACTTATCCTCCTCTATTATGACTATAGCACATCTTCTTTTTGATGACAAGCATATTTTTTTCGCTTGACAGAATATTTAATTTGCTTCTTGTTCTGCTTGAACTCCTATTTTTAATTTAAATCCTGTCTGTTGTTCTTCTCCCTCATATGTATCTGCAACCCACATCCTAAGACGAAACTTTTGACTTTCTTCTGCTTTTGTAAAAGTACCTTTATATAAAATTCTTTGTTTTGAATTAGAAGAAACAGGCTTAAAGGTAGAGAAAGTTGGAACTTTTTCTTCATCAAAGCCTTTCATTGGAGTTTCTGACTCGTCTCCATCTGTTAAATAAATTTTTACAAACTCTTCCCCTAAACTGGGTTCTGTAGAAATGTTTTCTCCGAGAATCTCATATTGAATAGTGGTATCAGCACTAGCCGTTACAGAAACTGTAAAATCAAAATATGCTTTACTAAGTTCCATAATACCTAAATCGCTTTCTTCTCCTGTAAGTTTTTTTCCTGTGTCATCTGAAATAGGATATGCATTTGTAATGGAAATTCCAGCATCATCTTCTAAGTAATTCATTGAAACTGTTCCTGATTGAATTTTATTTTCTCGAATTCCTTTTTGAGAAAAATTAAAGGCTGCAAGAGAAACGATATAAACAAAGACAAGCAATAGTGCTATTCCTAAAATAGAGAATCCTATTTTTCTTTCTTGATTGATCATAATAAGTTATCTCCTTTCTACCAACCATATCTTACAATTTCAAATTGAATATTCTTTTGGCTTCCAAAACTACCTAAATTTTTTTCTGTTTCAAATAAAAGATCCAAATGATTTCCTTTAATTGCTCCACCACGATCTAAAACAACGGCAAAGAAAGGATCTCCTACATTTGAAATACGAAGAATACTTCCACATGGAATTTTTGAATCTGCTGCAACAATTCGAACCGTTCCATAGCTTTGATCTTCAAAATAAATATTTCCATTTCGAAAATCTTGTCTTGGAGGGCAAGCACTTCCTCCTCCACATCCTACACAGTCGGGTCCATAGGCAGTAAGACTTCCCATAAAAGCTACAGGTTGTTCTTTTGCATTTTGAATTGCTTCTTCAAATGTTTCAAAAATTGGAATAGGTTTCTTTGCATTCATTTCTTTTAAAGAATTATATTTTTCAACAATATGAAGTGCCTCTATAGATTTTGCTTTATTTACATTTGACATCAAAACCTTTTCTTTCCCCCGTCCACTCAATATTAAAATAGCAAGAAAAAAGAAATAGAAAACAAAAGCAAAATAATTTTTATATCTTCTTAGTTTCTTTTTCATAGACACCTCTATATCATTTTCATCATACTCTATTTAAGAAGAGAAGTCAAATATTTCCCTTGCATTCAAAGTAGTCTGTTCGATAACTTGTTCTTTTGAAATTTCTTTAATTTCTGCTATTTTTTCTGCAATAAATCCTAGATATTTAGGACTATTCTTTTTTCCTCGATAAGGGATAGGTGCAAGATATGGACTGTCGGTTTCTAAAACAATGGAAGAAATTGGAAGAGATTGAACAACATCCTTTAATTTACTATTTTGAAAAGTAACAACTCCACCGATTCCTAATTTATAACCCATTTTTATATAAATATTTGCTGTTTCTAAACTTCCATTAAAGCAATGAATCACTCCTTTTACATCATATTTTCTTAAAATTTGAATCGTATCTTCTGTAGCATCTCGTGAATGAATTACAACAGGCAAATGATATTTTTTTGCAAGATGCAATTGTTTTTCAAAAAGATCTTTTTGTTCTTCTTTTTTTTCTTTTGTATAATGATAGTCAAGACCTATTTCTCCTAAAGCTACAACTTTCTTTTCCTGTAAAAGCTTTTCTAATTGCTTAAAATCTTCTTCTTGAATTTTTCCTGCTTCTTCTGGATGATACCCCAAAGCAAAAAATACAGAATCTTTATTTTTAAGTTTAGAAAAATTGATTTTGATTTCCTCTTTCGTACAACAACTTACAATTATTTTATCTAAAGAAGAAAAAATTTCTTGAAGTTCTTGTTCTAAATTTTCACTTTCTATTTCGAAATGGCAATGTGTATCAATCATAATTCTCACCAAAATAAAAATATCACAATAGATGCGATATTTCTAGTCTTGATGATATTTTGCAAAATAAAGTCGTATTCCGTATACTAAAAATAAACACAAGTATCCAAGATCCAGGATATTTTTCTCCTCATAATAGGAGAGTAAAAGAAGGAATACAAAGATCGCAAAAACCAGATGTTGTGCTTTCAGTTTTTTCATAAACTTATTGCACCAGTTCCTTTCTATACTACAAATACTCTTTCACTACTAATACTGCTTTTTTAGAATATCATAGATTGAAAATAATTTTGAATTTTATTTTGCTTTTTTCACAAATTGACATTTCTTTTTACAGTTTTTCTTTTAAAATTCTTGCAAACAACACCTTTCCTTCTAAAACTTGATAAGTTGAAACACTTCCATAGAGAATACTTTTCTCTTGAGTATTTAATTGTCTTAAAATTTCTTTAGAGGTACTTGGAAGAAATGGTTCAAGTAGGTTTGCACAAACTCGAATTGACTCTAATAAATTATAAAGAACCGTCTCTAATCTTTCTTTTTGAGTAATATCTTTTGCCAAAATCCATGGCATTGTCTCATCTATATATTTATTACTAGCACGGAGCACATCAAAAATTTCACTAATAGCATCACTTACTGCCAAAGAAGACATTTTTTCTTCCACTTTTGATGGAAGTTGATTGATTTTTTCAACAAATTCTAAATCAAGAGAATCCTGTAAAGGATGAGATTGAATTTCTTTATTAAAATATTTATCTGCCATTGAAAGTGTTCTTTGAACTAAATTTCCAAGAACATTTGCAAGATCCGAGTTTATTCGCTCAATCATTAAATCTAAGGTAATATTTCCATCACTAGAAAAAGGAATTTCATGAAGAAGATAATATCGAACAGCATCTACCCCAAATTTTTCAACCAATTCATCTGCATAAAGAACATTTCCTTTAGACTTACTCATTTTATCACTGCTCATTAAAAGCCATGGATGTCCAAAAATTTGTTCTGGAAGGGGTAAATCTAAGGCCATTAAAAGGATAGGCCAATAAAGTGTATGAAAACGAAGAATATCTTTTCCAATCAAATGAAGGTTACAAGGCCAATATTTTTGGAAATTTTCACTACTTCCATCAGGATCATATCCTAAAAACGTAATATAATTAGTTAAAGCATCAATCCATACATAAACGATATGCTTTGGATCAAAATCTACTGGAATTCCCCAAGTAAAAGTTGTTCGTGATACACACAAATCTTGAAGTCCTGGTTTTAAAAAATTATTGATCATTTCATTTTTTCTTGCCTCTGGTTCAATAAAATGTGGATGAGATTGAATATACTCTTCTAATTTTTTTTGATATTTACTCAAACGAAAGAAATAAGCTTCTTCTTTTGCTTTTTTTACTTCTCTTCCACAATCTGGACATTTTCCATCTATCAACTGACTTTCTGTGAAGAAAGATTCACAAGGAGTACAATAAAGTCCTTCATATTCTCCTTTATATATATCGCCCTGTTCATAAAGTTTTTTAAAAATTTTTTGAACAATTTTTTCATGATGTTGATTAGTAGTTCTTACAAATTGGTCATAGCTTGTATCCATTAAATCCCAAATTCTTTGAATTTCCTTGGCTACTTCATCGACAAATTCTTGTGGATGTTTTCCTAAAGCTTCTGCTTTTTCTTGAATTTTAATTCCATGCTCATCTGTACCAGTTTGAAAATAGACATCTTCTCCTAAAAAACGATGATAGCGTGCAATGGCATCCGCTAAAACAATTTCATAGGTATTTCCAATATGTGGTTTTCCACTAGTATAAGCAATTGCTGTTGTAATATAATATTTTTTTTTCATGGTTTTCCTCCTTAAAAAAAGTTTATTATACAATAAGGACCCTTATACGGGCGGTACCACCTTATTTTATAATAAACTTTATTATACACTCAAATCTGTTAACGCCAGAATACGATCAAACCTACCTATCGGCAAGACAGTTTAGAAGCCATATTTTTTTGCTTTCTTATCTTCTTTTCACCAAATAGAAGCTCTCTTCTTTAAGAATTTCAAAAAAACTCTTCCTCATCACTTTTCGTAAAGATTATAACATAGAAAGGGCTAGTCTTCAACATATTTTGCAAGAAATTGTGCTACAATACTGATCATTGCAAAATCTTCTTCTGTAATAGTTCGATCCATTGATAATATTAAAACAAGTCCAATGGCTCCTCCTTCTGCTAAAATTGGACAAACGGCATAAGAATACTCTGCTTCTATATCTGCAAGTAATGCCAC
This sequence comes from uncultured Bacilli bacterium, assembly GCA_947594595.1. Lineage (GTDB taxonomy): Bacteria > Bacillota_I > Bacilli_A > RF39 > UBA660 > CANQVB01. Next base: position 12,011 of record CANQEE010000005.1, on the reverse strand, counting down.
TCTTCTTCTTTCTTTTGATACAATATTTTCACAATCTTTTAATACTTCTTCTAAATAGGTAGAGATTGGTTGATTTAAAAATTTCTTTTTTAATTCACCACTTCCTGCAATTACCTTATCTCGATCTGTAACAAAAATATTTTTTGAAGTTGTATTGGAAATAGCATCTAAAAGCTTTCTTGTAACTTCTTGTAAATCTTCCATCGTGGAATATTTTTTTAAGGCAATCATTTCTTTATCTACAAAAATTTCTAAAGATTCTCCATCTCTTATTTTTAGTGTGCGTCGTATTTCTTTCGGAATTACAATCCTTCCTAAATCATCTATTTTCCTAACGACTCCTGTTGTTTTCATTCAATCACCCTTTCTCATCTACCTTTATGATTTCCCTTTTTTCTTAGCTTATACAAATTTTTCTATATATATATTATAATCTTTTAGCAAGAGAATTCCTTTGGTAATTATTTCCAAATGATTTCAAGTCTTAAATGCAATTTTTACATATTTAAAAGAAAAATATTTTGAATTAAAAGAAAAAAAATAGCCTTTTAGGGCTAATCAAATAAATGAGAATTTGTTTTTGTAAAAAGATAGCGATTTGTTTGCTCTTTTAAACTATTCAAAAGTGTGGTATCTTTCACTAAAATTTTGATATCGATTTTATCAAGAAGATCTTTACTATATTTCTTTTTAAAGAATTTTTCCATTTCTTGTTGAATTAAATTTAAGAGTTCCTGACTTTCTATTTTTTTAAAAAACTTTTGGGGGTTTTGCAAAAAATATTTTTGAACGTTTTCTAATAAGCTTTGTGAAATTTTCTTTTTTATCTGTTTATCTAATTCTAATAAGTCCTTTTTTAAAATATGAATAACTTCTTGAGTTGAATTTAAAAATTTTTCTAATTTTTTTTGAAAGACTTCTTCGCGATACTTTCCAACTTTTTCCACTTCCTGTTTCATATTTTTTTGAAAAGAAAAAATTTGTTTTTCCAAAATCTGTGTTTCTAAAATAAGATGATTTTCTTTCGCAATAAGTAGGAACTTCTGTTTTACAAGATCCATAGAATCAAGAGGAGGCTTATCAAAAAGAACACTTAAATCATCGAAAACAAGCGCTTTTGTATTGTTACGAATCATTTCTTTCACAGCATTACAATAGTTTTCTTTATGAATTTGTTCATATTCTTTGATGCTATTTTCCATCTCATCACCTACCCTTATAAGGATAGCAAGCTCTTTCATTATTTTCAAGATTTCTTTTTCATTTTTTGTTTCTTTAATGATTCTAAAATTTCAACCAAATAAATAATTGGGTGTTTATCCAAATGAATTGTATCTAAAAGAATACTTAAATTCCCACCACTGCTTTTAAATCGAAACATCGTTGTAATATGAAAAGCATCTACAAAAAGTTTTTCTGTATCAATTTGGTCTACTACTTCCTTTGAAAAAGAAAGTTCAATCGTATTTCTTAACTGTCTTACATGGGAAACAGAAAGTTTTTTTGCTAAAGATTCAAACCATTCTTCATACATATAAATACGTACTTCTTCTGGAATCGTACCAAACCGATCCTTTAGTTCTTTTTCTACTTCATGAAAAGAAGCCTCATCTTCAATTTCATTGATTTTTTTATGAATTTCCAATTTTAACTCTTCTTCTTGAACATAATTATCTTCAATATGTGTAGAAACAGAGAAAAGGGGCACATTTCTAGAGTCTTCCTCTTCTATAGGATTTTCTATTTTTTCTCCTTTTTGTCTTTGAATCTCCTGATTTAACATTCGTAAGTATAAATCAATTCCAACTGTATCAATAAAACCTGCTTGCTCACTTCCTAAAATATCTCCTGCTCCTCGAATAGACAAATCTCTTGTTGCAATGGAAAAACCACTTCCTAATTCAGTAAATTCTTTAATTACGTTAAGTCTTTTTATTGCTGTTTCTGTTAATACTTTTTGAGGTTGATACATTAGATAGGCATAAGCAATTTTATTACTTCTTCCCACTCTCCCTCGAATTTGATAAAGTTGGCTTAAACCAAATTGATCAGCATTTAAAATGATAAGTGTATTTACATTAGGAATATCAATTCCTGTTTCAATAATAGTTGTACATAAAAGAATATCATAGGCATGATTGATAAAGTTAAACATTCTATTTTCTATTTCTTCTTTGGTCATTTGTCCATGGGCATAAGTAATTTTAGCTGTTGGAACTAGTTTTTGAAATCGATATAATTCTTTTTCAATAGTTTCTACACGATTATATAAGATAAAAATCTGTCCTTGACGAGATAATTCCTTATAGATTGCATCTTTAATAACTTGATCATTTTCTTCTAACACATAAGTTTGAATTGGATATCGATCAACTGGAGGCGTTTCAATTAAAGATAAGCCTCTAATTCCTATAATTGACATTTGTAAAGTTCTTGGAATAGGAGTTGCAGTTAAGGTTAGTACATCTACATTGGTTTTATAAGTTTTTATCTTTTCCTTATGTTTTACTCCAAATCGTTGTTCTTCATCAATAACTAAAAGTCCTAAATTTTTTGGTTTTACATCAGAAGACAAGAGACGATGTGTTCCAAACACTAAGTCAATCGTTCCTTCCTCTAAACCTGTTAAAATTCTTTTTACTTCTTTTGAAGGAGTAAAACGATTCAATAAAGCAATAGAGACAGGAAAATCACGAAACCGCTCTAACGCATTTTGATAATGCTGATTAGAAAGAATTGTCGTAGGGCATAAAAATAAAACTTGTTTGCTATCACAAATCGCTTTAAAACTTGCACAGAAAGCAACCTCTGTTTTTCCATAACCAACATCTCCACAAAGAAGATGATCCATAGGAGACGTTTTTTCCATAGCTTCTTTTATTTGTTTCAAAGCATTTTTTTGATCTATTGTTAATTCATAAGGAAAAGCTTTTTCAAATTGTTCTTGTAATTTGGTATCTTTTGAAAATGCAAAACCTTTCTCACTTTCTCTTTTAGCATAAAGTTCTATAAGTTGTTTTGCCATATCCTGTACTTTGGAACTAATTCTTGCTTTGGTCTTTTTCCAAGAAGAACCCCCTAATTTATGAAGAGATGGCACTATGCCCTCTTTTCCTGTATATTTATCTAATAAATCAATTTTTTCCACTGGAATATAAAGTTTATCATGATCTAAATATTCAACTTCTATATAATCTTTTTCCATCCCATTTTGTTTTAAAGTTTTAAGGCCCTTAAAAATTCCAATTCCATTTACTTCATGGACAACGTAATCACCGATAGAAAGCTTAGATAAATCTTGTATTTTCGTCGTATATTTAAATCGATTTTTATAAGTTCTTTTCTTAGGAGAAAAACGAAAAAGTTCCTTCGCAGTAAAAAAAACATAAGATTTGTAACAAAATCCTTCTTGCATTTCTAAGCAAATTAAATTGACTTGATTTTGTTTTAAATCTGAAAGGGTTGTTTTTTTTGTTTTTAATTTTATTTTTTTTGAAAAATTTTCCAATTGATATTCTTTTAATGCAATAACAACAATTTTTCCTTCTTGAAGAAATTTTTGTAAAGCTTTTTCAATCGCTTCAATATCTTCATTAAATTGTGGTAGTGTTTTTACTTTAAAATCATAAAGTTGCCTATTTTCTTTATAATTATCTACTTTCATATAAAAAGAAGCTGGATATTTTGAAAAGGATTCTAATTCATGCATGTAAGAGCCTTTAAAAGTCAAATCTTTTGTTCTTTGATAAGTCCAAATTTCTTCCTGTAAATTTTTATAAGCAGTCTCAATCAATGTTTTATCTTGGTAAATCAAAATTGGTTTTTGTAAATATTCATAAAGGCTTTCTACTTCTATATATTCCTTTAAATTTTTTTGTTTGGGAAACTCTTCTAATTCTTCTGAAACTAAAAATTCTGTAAATGGGAAAATTGTTATTTTTGAAACAGTATTTAGAGATTTTTGGGTTTTTTCATCAAAGTAACGAATTGACTCAATTGTATCTCCAAAGAATTCAAAGCGAATTGGATGTTCTTCTAAAATTGGAAAAATATCCACAACAAAACCTCTTTCTCCCATCTCACCAGTATTTGTTACAACAACTTCTCTCTCATAGCCTATTTGATGTAATTTTTTTATCAAATGCTTTGGAGAAATTTCTTCATTGATTTGAAATGTCAATATGGAGTTTTTATATTGCTGAAAAGGAGGTAAAAACCGTAAAAATCCCATCAAATTTGTTACAACAATTTTGGGAGTTTTAGAAATCAGTTTAGAAAGAGTTTCCAATCGACTCATTTTTAAATCTGGACTAATAGCAATAGCTTCACTTGTTAAAAATTCATCCATTGGAAAAAGTAAAACTTCTTTTGTATAAGTTGAAAGATGATTCACTAATTGATTTGCTTCATATAAACTTGCTGTAACGACTAAAACACTTCTCCTTGTTTTTTGAAAAAGAGAAGCTAAATAAATACTATAAGATTCTTCTGTCATTCCTCCAAAAAAAGAAAAGTTTTCCTCTTTAGAAGAAAGAAATAATTCTTCAAAAAATTTCATGATATCACCTGTTTTTTTCATTATATTGACTCATCAAAAGAGAAAAATTTTCTTGAAAATATCGATCTAAAATTTCAAAAATTTTTGGCTTTAAGCTATTTAAAATTTCTAATTCTTTTTTAGAAAATTTTCCAAGAACATAATCAATCGTATTTTCTTGTTTTGGATTAGAAATTCCTATTTTTAATCGTTTGTAGTTTTGTGTTTTTAGATGAAATTCTATATTTCTTAATCCATTGTGCCCTCCACAACTTCCCTTCGCTTTTAGTTTAATTTTTCCAAGAGACAAGTCTAAATCATCACATAAAACTAAAATATTTTCTGTTGGAATTTGAAAATATTTTTGAAAAGAAGAAACAACCTCGCCAGATAAATTCATAAAAGATTGTGGTTTTAAAAATATAACTTTTTCTTTTCCTACAAATTTTTCAATATAAAGAGCACGTTCTCTTCTTTTCCAACAAGAATTGATTCCTTTTTCTTCTAAATAGGCATCTAAAAAGAAAAAACCTGTATTATGTCTTGTCTTTTCATATTCTTCTCCTGGATTTCCTAGTCCTACAATCATTTTCATTTGAAATTCTCCTTTTTTTGTTGTTGATACTCTTTATATATAACTGATTTAGAAACATTTCTTTCCTTTGCTACTTTTTTAATTGCTTCCATCTCATTTATTCCTTCTTGAAGAAAAAGATGAACATGTTCTAAAACAGAAAGGGATGAATAGTCCTTTTTCTCATGATTTCCTTCTACAATTATAACTATTTCTCCTTTTATATCTTTAATTTCTCCTAAAACACTTTGAATTGTACCATAATAATAAGTTTCATACAATTTTGAAATTTCTCTAGCTAAACAAATTTTTCGATTTCCAAAAATTTCCAAAAGTGAAGTAAGCATTGATTCAATTCGATGAGGAGCTTCATAAAAAATAATTGTAAAAGGATATTCTTTTAATGTTTCCAATTCTTTTCTTAACTTTCCTTTTTTATTTTTTAAAAATCCATAAAATAAAAAAGGTTGAGGAGCTATTCCACTAGATGTAAGAGCTGGTGTGAATGCAGTTGGTCCTGGAAGAGAGATAACTGGATATTGATTTTCAATAATGTAGGAGACAACTTTATAGCCAGGATCACTTATAATAGGTGTCCCTTGATCTGTTACAAGGCCTACTTTTTTTCCTTGTTTTAAATGAGACAAAACAACTTCTTTCATTTTTTCTTCATTGTACTCATGACAACTAATCAGCTTCTTTTTTATATGATATTTTGATAATAATAGTGCTGTTGTTCTAGTATCTTCGCAAAATAAAATATCCACTTCCTTTAATGTAGAAAGTGTTCTTAATGTAATGTCTTCTAAGTTTCCAATGGGAGTTGATAAGATATAAAGTCCATTTTTTTCTTGATAACTTTTTTGCATTTTATAATTCCTTTCTCTCTTCTATAAAAAGTGGTGGTAAAATTCTTAATTCTTTTTTTCCATATTTTGAAGCTTCTAGTAAGAAAAGTTCAGATTCTTTTTCTTGATTATGATAAATTAGTTGAATTTTTTTGGGTTCAAGTTGATATTGTTTTAATACTTCCAATATTTCAATAAAACGAGAAGTTCTATGAATCATATAAAAACGTCCCTTTGGTTTTAATAATTTTTGTACTTGCATAATAAGTTGTTCAAAGGTAATTGTAATTTCATGTCTTGCATATTTTTTATGGAGATCTTCATTGGTTACTTTGTCTTCATTGTAGGGAAAATAAGGAGGATTTGATAAGACAATATCAAAACTTTCCGGTTTAAAATATTTCATACTTTCTTTAATATCTCCTTCAATAAGGTGAATCTGATCTTCTAAATGATTTATTTTTACTGATTTTTTTGAAAGTTCTAAAACATCTCTTTGTATTTCCAATCCATAAATTTGCGCTTTGGTCTGAAATGCCAAAAGGAGTGGAATTATTCCAACACCACTTCCTAAATCTATTATTTTTTGGTCACGCAAGTGAACAGAAATGAATTCACTTAAAAGAACACTATCTGTTGTTGTCGTAAACCATTCTGGATTTTCATAAATAAAAATACTTTGATTTTGATAAGTAATTTGTTGCAATTTCTCCATTTTAATGAACACTTTCTACAATAATTTCTTGATTTGGAAGTTGTACATCGTATGTTTGATTAAATAAATGTACTGAAACAACTTTTCCTTTTCCTTCTTTTGTATTTACTATTTCTCCAATATTAGGCATTCTCATTTTTAATTCGTTATAAACCTCATCTTCATAATTCAAGCAACAAAGAAGTCGACCACATAAACCGTTGATTTTAGTAGGATTAAGCGCTAAATCTTGGTTCTTAGCCATGTTAATAGAGACAGAAGCAAAATCCTGTAAAAACTGATTACAACAAAGAGAAAGTCCACAAGGTCCTATCCCCCCTACTTTTTTTGCTTTATCACGCACTCCTATTTGGCGAAGTTCTATTCTTGTTTTATATTTTGCAGCAAGCATTTTTGCAAGTTGTCTAAAATCAATTCTTTCATCTGCAAGATAAGTTAAAAAAAGTTGATTTCTATCAAATGTATAATCTGCTTCTAAAAAATGCATCGGAAGATTAAGTTCTTTTGCATATTCCTTTGCTGTTTCCAAAGCTTCTTTACTTTCCTTTTTATTGTTCTGGTATTGTTCAATTTCTTTTTTAGAGGCTACTTTAAGAATTGATTTTGTTGTTTTACTAACATCTTTCTCTTCATATTCTCTTACCTTTGTAGCAATAAAACCGAATTGAATTCCTCGATCTGTTTCAACAAGAACTTTTGTACCTATTTTATATTGTTCTTCCGTCTCAAAAAAAGAAATTTTTAAATTTTTTTCAAATGTTATTCCTACGATTTTTTTGGACATTTTATACCTCCATCAAGGAAAGAAAAAAAGAATCAATCCATAATTTCATATTCACATTATATTGTAACTCTTCTTTTTTCTTTTGTAAAACTGATAAAATATGTAAAACCTGTTTTTCTTCTAAATTTTGCAAAGAAATATTAGAAATAAATTCTAATTTTTTCATTTTATATTTTTCTTTTAAAAGTTCTGAAAAAAGAATTTGTATCTCATCAAGGATTTTACTTATTTTTTCTTTTTCAGTAAAAACTTTTTCCAAAAGTTCATTGTAAGAGAAAAAAAGATTTTTTTCTTTATAATGACTAATTTTTTCAAAAAGAAGAAGAGTCTCTTCCATAAATTTTTCTTTTTTCATAGCAAGATGTGGCAAAGATAGAACTTGACAACGTGAGAGAATCGTATCAAGTACTTGATATCTTGAATTTGTTACTAAGATTGCAATTATGTTTTCTTCTGGTTCTTCTAAAAATTTCAATATGGTATTCGCTGAACTTGCATTCAATTTTTGTGCATCATAAATCAAATAAATTTGATAACCATTATAAACAGATTTTTCTTCTAAAGATTTTTTTAATTCTAATAATTCTTCTTTTTTTATAACATTAGTCTGTGGTTTTAATATTTTTAAATCTGGAAAAATTTGTTTTTTTATAAGTGTATGCAATTTTTCTTTTGTTAATTTTTTTTCATCTAACTTACATTGAAAAAGAGTTTCTACCAATAAAGTTATATAAGGTTCTATTTCTTCAATAGAATTTGTTTCTACCAAATATGCATGTTGAATTTTTTGTTCTTTTTGAAGAGGTTCTATTATGTCTTTATAAAATAAATTATCATTTTTGATTGATTGCTCTGACATAAATATTACCTCCTTTTCTTTAAAAAATAAAAACACGTAATAGGATAAGTGCAAACAATGCAGGAACCCCTAAAAATGCCACTGATCCTACTGTAATGAAATTGATTGGAACGACTTGATTGAAAGAAGTTGCAATTAAATTATATCCATATAAAATAAATACACTTAATACTATCTTTTTTAAAATTTTTCCAATCAATTTCATACTCTTCACCTATTTAATCGTATGAATTTGAAAAAATCTTATTCTACTTTTTTCCTGTCAAACAAAGCTCGCTCTAAGGTTAGAGGATCAATATATTCCATATCTGCTCCCATGGGCAGTCCACTTGCTAATCGTGTTATTTCAATCCCTGTTTCTTCTAAAATACGTTTTATATAAAGTGCCGTTGTTTCTCCTTCAATACTTGGTTTTAAAGCAAGGATTACTTCTTCAAATTTTTCTTCTTGAATTCTTTTTAATAATTTTTCTAGTCCAATATCTTCAGGATTGATCCCATCTAAAGGGGAAATCAATCCTGATATAACATGATATTTTCCTTTAAATGTTCCCATTTTTTCAAACAAAAATACTATACGAGAATCTTCAACAACGCATAAAGTTTTTTGATCTCTTTCTTGATCTTTACAAACAAAACATTGCTCCTGATCTGTTAATGTATTACAAATTTTGCATGGATGAATTTTTTCTTTTACTTCTTTGATATTTTTTGCAAAAAAATCAATTTGATCTTTCTCTAGTTCCAATGCAGAAAAAGACATTCTTTCTGCTGTTTTTTCTCCTATTCCTGGAAAAAATTTAAAAGATTCTATTAGATTCTTTAAACTATCTGGATACATTTAAAACATCCCTGGCATTAAATTGGAAAATTTTCCCATTTTTTGTTCTGTAAAATCTTCAACTTTTTTAATTGCAGAATTTGTAGCTAGTAAAATCATATCCTCTAATAATTCAATATCTTCCTTTTCAATGTGATCATTAGAAATTTTTACTTCTACTAATTCCTTTTTTCCATTGATTTTTACCTTTACAAATCCATTTTCTCCACAAAACTCTGTTTGATTGATTTCTTCTTGAATTTTAACCATTTCTTTTTGCATACTTTGCGCTTGTTTCATAATTGCTTGAATATTCATATAAATCCTCTTTTCTATTTTATTTCAACAATATCCTTAAAAAGTGCTAATGTTTCATCTTCTTCTTGAAAATTTGTTTCTTCTCTAACCTTTGAAGGTAGAACTTTCTTATGTGGTTTTGATTCTAATATAGGAAATTTTTGTCCTTCTTTTTTGCAATGAATATATTCCTGTTTCAATTGATTCCAACTGTTTTCGGTAATTAAAGCTATTTTCCTAGAAAGACCAGTTATTTTCAAAAAAGTTTCTTCCATTGTTTTTAGATTTGGTATTATTTTTTCTAACATAGAATCATATTCATAGCTTAAAATAAATTCATTTTGATTGGCAGCACATAATGCACCATCCATTAAATAACATACAACATAACCAATATGACTGTCAAAAGTAAAATCTTCCAAAAGTTTCCATTTTTCTTTCAGCAATAATAACTCTTGTTTGGAAGCACTTGCTAAAACATTATGTGCAGCTATTTTCATTTGCTCTATTTCAAAAGAAAAATCGATTGAAGTATTCTGAACTTTTGAATCTGATTTAGATTCTTTTGGTACTTCTAAAGAAGGTGAAGTTTCTGTTTCTATCTCTTTTTGACTATTGATATTTTTTTCGGTTTGAATATTTACATTTATTCCTATTTGCTCATTTAAATTAGTATGCATAAAACCTAAAAGAAAAACTTCTAAGAAAACTTTCATATTATCCACTTTTTTAAAATCGTACATTCGTTTGTTTAATTCGTTTACAAATAAAATTATTTTAGTTTCATCATACTTCAAACTTCTATTTTTTGTGTAAAATTCTACTAATAAATTACGAAGATAATATAAAATTTGTTTTATAACTTGATAAAGATCTTTTCCATTTTCTGAAAAATTTTCTAATAATTCAAGAACTTCTTTCGGCTTATATAAAAATATGTCATCAACTAATTTTTCTATATCACCTTTTAAAATTCTACCTTCCATCACATAAAAATCTTCTAATTGAATTTTTCCTTTTTTATAAGATGTTATTTTATCCAATAGCCCAATAGCATCTCTTAATCCTCCATCTGCAGCAACAATAATTTCATTAAAGACATCATCTTGAATTTCAAATTTTTCTATTTCTGAAATTTGTTTTAATCTTTTCAACATACTTTTATCGTTTATCTTTTTAAATTGAAAAGTTTGACACCTTGAAACAATTGTAATGGGAACTTTTTGAGGATCTGTAGTAGCTAAAATAAAAATTACATGCTTTGGAGGTTCTTCTAAAGTTTTCAGTAATGCGTTAAAAGCACCAATTGATAACATATGTACTTCATCAATAATATACACTTTATATTTTAATTGTGATGGTACGATATTAACTTTACTTTTTAATTCTCTTATTTCATCGATTCCATTATTAGAAGCTGCATCAATTTCTATAATATCTATACATTCATTTGAAAAAGAGTTTTTACAGTTTTCACAATTTTCACATGCTTCTCCATCAATACTAGATAAACAATTAACATTTCGAGCAAAAATTTTTGCTAAAGTTGTTTTTCCTGTTCCACGTGGTCCAGAAAACAAATAAGCATGTGCTATTTGATTACTTTTTAAAGCATTTTTTAAAGTTTTTACAATTGCATCTTGTCCATACACATCAGCAAATTTCTTAGGGCGATATTTTCTATATAATGCCTGATACATATGCATCACTCCTACTAATAGTATAGCATAAAAAGAGAAAGAAAATCCTTGTTTTAACGCTTTTTTTGAAAAAACATTTGTAACATTTTTTTTGCTTCTTCATTTTCTATTTTTGTTATTTTTTTGATTGATTTATTATTTTTATTTTCCTTAAAAATCAAATTAGTTATACGTTTTGCTTCTTCATCTTGTGTATCTACTGCATAAAAAACATTTTCAATTCTTGCCTGTTGAATTGCACTTGCACACATAGGACATGGATACAATGTTATATAAATGGAAGTTTCATTTAATCGCCAATTTTTTATTTTTTTAAAAGCTTTACTAAGAGCAATCATTTCTGCATGTGCAATAACATTTTTCTTCTTTTCTTTTTGGTTATGTGCCCTTGCTATAATTTTATCATTTTTAACAATAACTGCTCCTACTGGGACTTCACCTTTTTTTAAAGCTTTTTTTGCTTCTATAATTGCTTTTTCCATATATTTATTCATACAATCACCACATTAAAAAAGTGCACATAAGTAAGTTTTGTTAAGGCTGCTATTTTCCAATTCTGACCTAGTTCCAAAACTACTTATTGCACATATAAATTTTATTATAATTTATATTTTTTGTAAAGTTTTGAAATTCAAATTATTTCCCGGGAAATATTTTTTTACTTTTTTATGTTTCACGTGGAACTTTTTATTCAAATTATTTCCCGGGAAATATTTTTTTTACTTTTTATGTTTCACGTGGAATTTTACTCAAATTATTTCCCGGGAAATATTTTTTTACTTTTTATGTTTCACGTGGAACTTTACTCAAATTATTTCCCGGGAAATATTTTTTTACTTTTTATGTTTCACGTGGAACTTTACTCAAATTATTTCCCG
>CANQEE010000004.1 GCA_947594595.1 uncultured Bacilli bacterium | reverse complement strand
AATATGAAATGCTACAAACCCTTATAAATAAAGGGCAAAAAAAGTGGAGCACATTGTATCGTGCTCCTTCAGGGGGTTCGGTTGGATGTTCTCACATTCTAAATCGTGAGAAACACCTGCATGACATTTCTATCATGCAACTTAATCATAAAGGAATTTAGAAAAATTGTCAATGCCAGTTCAAAAAGATTTGAAAAAGAGTGACAATTTTTTACGACAAAATAATTTTAAGCACTTTGAACAGAAGCAATGAGTTCTTTTTTTAAGATTTCTTGATCTGTTTCTTTAGACTTCAAATAAACTTCAGAGTCTTTTTTTGCTTGCAATAAAATTTTATAATCTTGTTTTAAATTTGCAATTTTAAAAGTCATATCTCCACTTTGTTTCGTACCAAACAAATCACCATGACCTCTTAATTTAAAATCTTCTTCACTGATTACAAAACCATCTTCACAAGATTCCATAATGGAAAGACGTTTGGTATCACTATCACTTATTAAAATACAAGTAGATTTTAAATTACTTCTTCCTACTCGACCACGTAATTGATGAAGTGTAGATAATCCAAAGCGATTGGCATCAAAAATAACCATCATTGTAGCATTAGGGACATCTACTCCTACTTCAATGACTGTTGTACTAATTAAAATTTGAATTTTTTTCTGAAGAAATTCTTGCATAATCAACTCTTTTGCTTCACTACGCATTTTTCCATGGATGATATCAATTTGGAAAAGAGAACCAAAAGCGAGTTTCATTTGATCTTTTAATTGACAAACTGTTGTTAAATCACTATTTTCACTTTCCTCAATCAAAGGAGCAATTACATAAATTTGATGTCCTTTCTTCAACTCTTCTAACATCATAGAAAGTACTTCTTTAATTTCTGTATTTTTTTTCAAAATGGTTTGAATCTTTTCTCTTCCTTCTGGTCTTGTTTTAATAGTAGAAACATCCATATCTCCATAAATCGTAAGTGCATAAGTTCTTGGAATAGGAGTTGCACTCATATACAATGTGTCTGGTTTTTTCCCTTTATTTTCCAAATTTGCACGTTGATTTACTCCAAAACGATGCTGTTCATCTGTAATTACAAGACCCAAGTTTGCATATTCTACGTCTTCTTGAATTAAAGCATGCGTTCCTATTACAATATCAATTTTTCCTTCTTTTAATTCTTTATAAATTTCTTGTTTTTCTTTTTTAGGAGTAGATCCTGTTAACAAAACAATATTTAAATCTATCTTTTCAAAAAAAGATTGCATATTATGATAATGCTGTGTTGCCAAAATTTCTGTTGGAGCCATCAGAGCACTTTGATATCCACATAAGGCATTTGCATACATAGCAATAAAGGAAAGAATTGTTTTTCCACTTCCTACATCTCCTTGTAAGAGACGATTCATTCTCCCATCGCTTTCTAAATCTTTTAAAATTTCATCTACAGCCATTTTTTGATCTTCTGTTAAAACAAAAGGGAGAGATTGAATAAATTTTTCAATTTTATCTTTTGGAATTGTCCTTGCAATTCCACTATTTTTCTTTTTATTCTGCTGCTTTAAATAATTGATCTTAAACATAAAAGCAAAAAGTTCTTCATATTTAAGGCGAATCGTTGCTTGTTTTAGTTTTTCCTCACTTGGTGGATTATGCAAAATATTAAGAGCAGTTTTTTTATTTGAAAAATTATAACTTTTAGCAAAAGAAGATGGAATATAATCTGGAATTTCATTTCCATGCATAAGAAGTGCCATGTTAATAAATGTTGCCATCTGTTTTTGAGAAAGTCCATTGGTAAGATGATAAATTGGTTCAATCTTTGCTTTATTAGAAAGGGTTTCCATTTTAATCTCAGAAGCAGTAATAACATTTTTCTTTTTATCATATTTTCCAAGAACAGTAATTCCAGTTCCTACTGTCAATTGACTTTTTAAAAAGGCTCTGTTAAAAATAGAGACTCCAACAACTCCACTTGCTGTTACAAGTCGGAAATTCATTTTATTAAGACCTGCTTTAAAACGCATTAAAATAGGACTACTTTCAATTCTTCCATCAATAATAATATGTGCTTGATCTTCTGTTTCTTGTAAATTTCCTCTGGTTAAAACTTCATATCGAAAAGGATAATGGGTGACCAAATCTTCAACATTTAAAATTCCCATTTTAGAAAGGAGAGCAAGCGCTCTTGGTCCTATTCCTTTGATATCTTTGAGTGCCATTTCTCCACCTCTTTCTTCGTTCCATATTATAACACTTTTTCTTCTTTTTGGGAAGAAAAAACTATCTTCTTTTTTGAATTCAAAAGCAGAATACTTTACAAAAAAATAGAGAGGGTTTTCATTTTACTTTTTTGAAAAGAAGTGCTACAATGAGAAACAATGAGGTGAACAAGATGGAAAGAAGAATGACACGAGAAAAGTATAGACGTTTTCAAAAGAAAAAAAGAGATTCCAAAGAACCTTTAAAACGTAGAAGACTACGACCTTGGGCTTTCTGTATAGTTCTTGTTTTTCTCTCATCGCTTCTTCTTTTTTCCATTTTTCGAATTTTTCTTTGGCAAAAAGATAATCACCATATTAAAGAACTAGAGAAAGAGATTAAAAAAGAGATAGATCCAAAGAAAAAAAAGGAAGAAGGAGAACTTGTCAATCCTCCAACTGAGCAAGACAGCGATTATTGGTACTATGTAAAAATGCCTTTTTATGAAGTGAATTTTGATTCACTTAAAGCAAAAAACAAAGATACTATTGCATTCATTCATATGAACAATACCAATGTAAATTATCCCGTTGTACAAACAACAGATAATGACTATTATTTAACACATGCTTATGATAAAAGTGTCAATGAAGCAGGTTGGGTTTTTATGGATTATCGTAGTCAATTAAATCCATTATCAGAGCATGTTATTATTTATGGACATGGAAGACTCAACAAAACTGTTTTTGGATCTTTAAAAAACGCACTTTCTAAAAATTGGCAGCAAAATAAAGACAATTATGTGATTTGGCTTTCGACAGAAAATGAAAACTTTCTTTACCAAATTTTTTCAATTTATACCATTCAGACAGAAGGATATTATTTAAGACAAAATTTTTCCAGTGAACAAGAAAAAGAAAATTGGGTTACAACTTTAAAGCAGAGAAATATCTCTTCTACGGATACTACTGTTACTGCACAAGATCATATCTTAACTTTATCAACTTGTGAAAACAATTCAGGAGGTAGAATTGTTATTCATGCGAAACTAATTAAAAGACAACTACGATAAAAGCTGTAGAAAATTTCCACAGCTTTTTTATTATTTAAGCAGCACGAATCTCTGCAATATAACTTTGAACTTGACTGACCCATGTACTACTTCCTGCATATCTTGGTCCTATCGTTTCTGGGGTTGTATACCCTTTTGCATAATAATTGGTATAAAGGTTATCTAAATATCCAATAATTCCTTCTTCTAAAGTATTATAAGCCTTGTATGATCCTCCATTACAAGATGGACCACCCTTTTGTCCACCTACATTGTTACAAGATTTTACTAAAGTACTACAATTCCACTTACATCCTGTCTCATGTAAAATAATTGCAAGAGCTAAATAAGGATCTAGTCCTAATTCTATTGTGTGCGTTGCAATAAGATTTCCATATCCAACAAGATCTGAATTGAGAGATCGTTCTAATTTTTCTCCTAATTCTTTCAATGTCATCTTTTCAAAAACAACAGGTTCTGTAATCGGGAGAACAAGATCATAAACTTTTTCTTGTTCTTGGAGTGTGGTTTTATCTTCCTCTTCTTCTTTTCCTTTTTCTTCTTCTAGAGAAGTTTCTTCTTTATTTATTTCAGTTGATTTAATCCCTGTTTCAATTACGGTCGTAGCTCTTAGAGCAACTTTCTCATAATATGTTTTTTGGGGAGCCACATTTTTTTTAAGGATAACAAACTCAAGAATACAAGCACTTCCAAACATGAAAACACCAAGAAAAGTAAGGAATATGCTTCTCTTTTTTGCTTTTTTCATAGTTCCTCCTTTAAAAGTGAACGTCTTTATTTTATCATAGAGAAAGCAACCTGTCAAATTGACAGAGGAAGATCTCTTCTTTTATTCTATGCAAAAAGAGGAACTTTTTGTGGAGAAAAACATCCTAATTTTAGTCTTATTTCTACTTTGATTGAGGAAGAAGAGACAAACTTACCTTTTTCTTTTCAAGAGAAATATCATCCACATAACAAGTTACAATCTGCCCTACTTTAAATTGCTCACTTGGATGTTTTAAATAAGAATTGGATAATTTTGAAATATGTGCTAATCCATCATTTTTTAATCCAATATCAATGAAAAGTCCAAAATCAACAACGTTTCGAATCGTTCCTTGTAACTCTTCTCCCATCTTTAAATCTTCTATTTTTAATACATCTTTTTTCAAAAGAGGTTTTGGTAAATCATCTCTTGGATCTCTTCCTGGATTTTCTAATATTTTTAAAATATCTTCTAACGTATAAGCATCTATTTCACAAACTTCTCTTCCTTCTTCAATAGATATTTGTGAAATTTTTTCCTTCATAAGAGGACTTCCTATTTCTTTGGGTTCAATTCCCATAAATTGACATAGCTTTTCTACTTTCTCATAGCTTTCTGGATGAATCGAAGTTTTATCTAGAGGATTATCTCCTTCTAAAATTCTTAAAAAACCTATAGATTGCTCATAAATCTTAGGAGTCATTCCTTTTATTTTTAAAAGTTCTTCTCGATTTTTGAAATTTCCTTTTTCATCCCTTCTCTTTAAAATTTCTTGAATTACTTTCTTAGAAAGTCCTGATACATATGAAAGTAAGGAAGAAGAAGCTGTATTGATATTAACACCCACTCGATTGACTGTTTTACTAACAACAAACGAAAGAGACTCTTCTAATTTTTTAGAAGAAACGTCATGTTGATAAAGTCCTACACCTATACTTTTAGGATCAATTTTAACTAGTTCAGCAAGCGCATCTTGTACTCTTCTTCCAATACTAATTGCACTTCTTTTTTCAACAGTTAACTCTGGAAATTCTTCAATTGCAAGAGGACTTGCAGAATAGACAGAAGCACCTGCTTCACTGACGAGTAAATAAGAGACTTTAGAAGAAACTTCTTTTAGTGTTTCTGCAATGAATGCTTCACTTTCACGAGAAGCTGTTCCATTTCCTATTGCTATTAGCTCGATATTATATTTTTGAATCAATTCTAATATTTTTTTCTTAGAAGCTTCCACTTCACAGCGAGGTTCTGTTGGATAAATAACTGCAATTTCTAAAACTTTTCCTGTTTTATCTAAAACAGCAAGCTTACACCCTGTTCGAAAAGCAGGATCTAATCCTAAAACAACTTTTCCTTTAATAGGTGGTGTTAACAACAATTGTTCTAAATTAGAGGAAAAATTAAAAATAGCAACTTCTTCTGCTTTTTCTTTTAACTCTGAGCGAACTTCTCGTTCTACACTTGGTAAAATCAATCGTTTTAAACTGTCTTCAATCGCATCTTCTACAAAAGGAACTACAAAAGATTTTTCATTTTTAATTAGTTTTTTCTTTAAATAAGCGTGAATTTGATTGATATCAACAACAATTGAAACAGAAAGAATTTCTTCTTTTTCTCCTCGATTTATAGCAAGAATTCGATGCGGTTTTATCTCTTTTATTGGTTCTTCATATTGATAATACATCTCATAAGTTTTTGACTCATCCATTGCTGTTTTCTTTTTCTTAGAAGTTATAAAACCTTGTTGATAAATCCATCTTCGAATCCACTTTCTATAACCTGCATGATCACTAATCCACTCTGCAACAATAAATTTAGCTCCTAAAATAGCCTCTTCTACTGTCTTGACCTCTTTATTTAAAAATCTAGTAGCAATTTGTTCTAAACTTCCTTGAACAGGATATGACAAATAAAGTTTTGCCAAAGGTTCTAATCCTTTTTGAATGGCTTCTTGTGCTTTTGTTTTCTTTTTTTCTTTATAAGGTCTATAAAGATCTTCTACTTCTACTAATTTAGAAGCATTCAAAATTTTTTGTTTTAATTCTTCTGTAAGCATTCCTTTTTCTTCGATTAAACGAAGAACATTTTCTTTGCGTTGTAATAAATTTTTCTCATAAGAATAAACCTCTTCAATAGAACGAAGAACTTCTTCTTCCAATCCATTCGTCATTTCTTTACGATATCTTGCAATAAAAGGAATGGTATTTCCTTCTTCAAAAAGAGAAAGAACAATTTTTACTTGTTTTTTTGTAATCGACAATGTATTGGCAACTTGTTCAATCAATCTTTCATTCATCTTTCTTTTCCCTTTCCACTTTCTTTTCCTTTTTTGATTTGGGCTGCATCATAAAATTCATCTACTGTATAAAAATAAAGAACATCCATAGATTCATAGTCACGAATACAATTGATTGTAATATAGTCTTTTCCAAGTTGTTTGATTTCTTCATAAAGAGAAGAAAGTGCTTGTTTTTGTTCTTCACTAATTTTCTCGATTGCTGGTGTAGTCATCCAAGCTTGATGTAAAATCATACCATCAGATGCCCTACCTTCTTTTAGATTTTGTAGAAGAATCATTCCTTTTTCTGAAATGATTCCAAGTTGACTTTCCAGTGTCTTTTCTTTTTGAAGTTCAATTCCTTGCATTTTCCACCATTTGCTTGGATAAATACTATCATAGAAAGCTGTACTATGATAATGTTGGGGATTGTTAGAATTTCTTTTCTCGTTAAGAACCCAAACTCCTGCTGTTTTTATGCTTCCATCTTGAGCTAGTAATTTCATTAAATAATTCATTTTATTTTTCCTTTTCTTTTTCAAAATATTCTCGAACAACATCATAATCACAATAAGGAAGATATTCTTCTTTCACTGCCATATAAGTATCTCTACCTTTTCCAGCAATAAGAACAATATCATTTTCTTTTGCATTTTTTAAGGCCGTTCTAATTGCTTCTTTTCGATCAATGATTTTCATATAATTTTTTCTTTTTGAAGTCCCAATCATTTGATTGATAATCTCATCTACATCTTCCCACCTTGGATCATCCATCGTAAAAAAGACAAAATCGGATTTTTCTAAAACAACTTTTCCCATGGCACTTCGTTTTTCTTTTTCTCTTCCGCCTGCACTTCCTGTTACAGTTAAAATACGTCCTAACTGAATCTGATTTAAATAAGTTAAAATAGAATCTAATGCATCTTTTGTATGTGCATAATCAAGAAGAATTGTAAAATTTTGTCCAAAATCCAAATGTTCCATTCTACCTTCTATCACATTCATTTTTGGAATTTTTTGAAGAAGGGATTCCATTGAATAAGAAGATGCTATTAAGACAAGAATTGCTGCAGCTAAGTTTTCTGCATTGAAAGCTCCTCCAAATGGACTTTTTAAAGAATAAGACTTTCCTTGATAGAGAAATTCCATCACAAGACCTTCTTGTTGTTCTTGGATCGATGTAATACAAAGATCATCTTCTTTTTTATATCCATATGTAAGAACTCTACAATTACAACAAGCTTTTACTTGTTCAAAATGAACATCTTTGCTGTTTAAAATTGCAACACCTTCTTTTTTTACTTGACGAAAGAGTTGACATTTACAATCTATATAATTTTCAAGAGTTTTATGAATATTTAGATGATCTTGTGTAATTTGAGTTAAAACAGCAATATCATAAGAAATCAAATCAAGTCGATGGCGAAAAAAGGCTTCACTAGAAGCTTCCATACAAAGGGTATCACAACCTGCCTTTACAAAGCGATCCATATAAGAGTAAAGACGATCTGCATCAGGAGTTGTATTTCGAATTTTCTCATGAAATTTAGAACAACGGATTCCATTGGTTCCTAAGTATGCACAAGAAGATCCAAAGAGTTGGGCAACCATTTCTGCAACAGTGGTTTTTCCATTGGTTCCAGTTACTCCAATCATTTTTAATTTTTGATCTGGAAAATCATAGAACCGACGTGCTAAAAGAGGAAGCTCTTGATTGGTATCTGGAACACGGATAATAGGAACCGTTTTTTTTCCAACTTCTCTACTTACAACCACAGCACTAGCTCCTCTTTGAATCGCTTCATCAATAAAATCATGACGATCTTTTGTGACTCCCTTTGTACAAAGAAAAAGATCTCCTGGTTCTACTTCTTTTGAATTGATTTTAATCGCTTTAATCAAACGAGAATCTTCTCCTTCATAAAGTTCACATAATTTTTTCATTCATCTCACCTACTTTAGTTTATACAAAAGAAAAAATTCAGTGCTTTTTCTACACCCTTATTATATAACAGTTTTGTCTTCTCTTTAAAAAAATAGACATTGGTTGACATCCTTTTGATAGAAAAAAAGCCCATTTAATCGCGCAATTTAATATGGGCTTCTCTTAACTGAAGTTCAGAAACAGAAGAAGGTGCTTCCATTAGATTATCAACTCCACTGGCACTCATTGGGAAAGCAATGGTCTCTCGAATAGAAGACTCTTCTAGTAAAAGCATTAACATTCGATCAATTCCAGGAGCCATTCCTGCATGAGGAGGCGCTCCATATTGAAAAGCTTCATAAAGAGCTTTAAAGCGATGCTTGATCTCCTCTTCTTGATATCCTGCAATTTCAAAAGCTCTTCGCATGATCTCTAAATCATGATTTCGAACAGCTCCACTTGCAAGTTCTATTCCATTACAAACAAAATCATATTGATAAGCTAAAATTTCTTCTTTCTTTTCCTTTTCTAAAGCAGAAATTCCTCCTTGAGGCATACTGAAAGGATTGTGAGAAAATTGATATTTTTCTTCTTCTTCACTCCATTCATACATTGGAAAATCATTGATAATACAGAAAGAAAACTCATCCTGATCAAGTAAATTTAACTTTCTTCCTAATTCTTCTCGAATTTGTCCTGCTAGAGATAAAGCTTTTTTTCGGTCAGCAATAAAGAAAAGAACATCTCCTTTTTTTAACTCGGCAAGATCAATTAAATCTTCTCGCTCTTCTTCTTTTAAAAATTTATCAATAGGACCTGCTAAAGAAAGATCTTCATTCACTTTGAAATATCCTATTCCAGGCATTCCTATTGTTTTTGCATATTCTACCAATTCATTGAACCATGAATTTGATCGATCAGCAATGTTTTCTACTTTAATTCCTTTTACAGGGACTCCACGAAAAGGACGAAAATCTGTTTCTTCAAAGATTTCTGTTAAATCAATAATTTCAAGAGGATTTCGTAGATCTGGTTTATCCGTTCCATACTTTTCCATTGCTTCTTGATAAGAAATACGTGGAAAAGGAAGAGAAGTTACCTTTTTTTTACTAAAATGCGTAAAAGTATCTCTAAATAACTTTTCTCCTATTTCTAACACATCCTCTTCTTCTACAAAAGACATCTCAAAATCTAATTGATAGAATTCTCCATAAACACGATCACTTCTTGCATCTTCATCTCGAAAACAAGGAGCAATTTGAAAATATTTATCAAATCCTGCACACATGAGAAGTTGCTTAAATTGCTGGGGAGCTTGAGGAAGTGCATAAAATTTTCCTTTCACTTTTCTACTTGGAACAATAAAGTCTCTAGCACCTTCTGGAGAAGATGCTGTTAAAATTGGGGTTTGAATTTCTATAAATCCTTCCTTTTCCATCCAATCTCTTAAAAAACGAATAACACGACTCCGAAAGAAAATAGTTTCCTTTACTTTTGGATTGCGTAAATCTAAATATCTATATTTTAATCGTACTTCTTCTTGAACTTCTTTACTAGTCATAATTTCAAAAGGAAGAACATTTTTACTTTTTCCAAGCACTTTCACTTCTTCTACCAAAAGTTCAATTTTTCCTGTCGTAATTCTTGGGTTATAATCTTCTTCTTCTCTTTTTCTAATAACTCCACTTGCTTGAATAGAAGACTCTCTTGTTAGATGATCGAAAAGATGATCATCATTGCTGACTAATTGAAGTGTTCCATATTGGTCTCTTACATCTACAAAAATAACTCCTCCATGATCTCGTATATTTTCAACAAATCCTGCTATTTTCACTGTTTTTCCAATTTCTTTTTCAGTTAAATTTCCTCCAAAATGATCTCGATATTGATTTGCTTTCATTTTTTCCTCCTTAAAATTCTAAATGATTTGGGGTTCTTGGATAGGGAATCACATCTCGTATATTTTCAACTCCCGTTAGATAAATTAAAAGACGTTCAAAACCCATTCCAAATCCGGAATGATAACATCCTCCATATTTTCTTAAATTAAGATACCACCAAAGATCTTCTTTCGATACATTCATCGCACCCATTCGCTCTTCTAAAACATCCATTCTCTCTTCTCTTTGAGATCCACCCATTAACTCTCCTGCTCCTGGAACTAACAAATCTACAGCAGCAACTGTTTTTCCATCCTCATTTTGTCTCATATAAAAGGCTTTGATATCTTTTGGCCAATTATAGACAAAAACAGGGGCATGAAAATATTCTGAAGTTAAATATTTTTCATGTTCTGTTGCCAAATCACTGAGGTAATCTGGCTCATTTTCAAAGGATTTCTTTGCCTTTTTTAAAAGATCTACTGCTTCTTGATGAGTGATTCGAACAGCTTTCTTAGAAAGTGTTAAATTTAGTTTTTCAAAAAGACCTGGTTCTACAAATTTTTCACAAAAAGTAAGTTCTTCTTTGGCATGCTCCATCACATAAGAAATAATATATTTTAACATATCCTCTTCTATATCCATTAAAGAAGATAAATCACAAAAAGCAATTTCTGGTTCAATCATCCAAAATTCTGCCGCATGTGTTTTGGTATTCGAATTTTCAGCACGAAAAGTCGGACCAAATGTGTAGACTTTTTTAAAAGCAAGAGCAAAAGTTTCTGCTTGCAATTGTCCTGAAACAGTTAGATTCGCCTTTTTACCAAAAAAATCTTGTTGAAAATCTTCATTCTTATGAGGTTTTGCTAAATCAAGAGTTGTCACTTGAAACATTTCTCCTGCTCCTTCACAATCACTTCCCGTTAAAATAGGAGCATGAAAATAAAGATATCCATTCTTTTGAAAATATTCATGGATCGCAAAAGAGGCAATACTTCGAATCCGAAAAACAGCTTGAAATAAGTTCGTTCTTGGGCGAAGATAAGCTACTTCTCTTAAAAATTCTCTTGTATGTCTTTTGGGTTGAATTGGATAATCATTAGGAGAATCTCCTTCTAATAAAATCTCTTTCACTTCAATTTCAAAAGACTGTCCTTCTTTAGGAGATGAAATCACAACTCCTTTTACTGTAATAGCACTCCCAATATGTAGATGAGTAATTGCTTCGAAAGAAGAAAGCTCTTTGGTATAGACAAGCTGACAACTTTTGAAATAAGTTCCATCATGGAAATCGATAAATCCAAATTCTTTTTGTTTTCTATGATTTCGAATCCATCCTTGTAAAGTTACTACTTTCCCCATGTATTTTTCTTTGTTTTCATAAAGGTCTTTAACATCCATTTTGCTTTCTCCTTTCTAGTTCTTGTTGAATAAGTTCTAAAGTTTTATTGGGATTCGCTTGTCGATTACTTTTTTGCATAACTTTTCCAATAAAAAAGTTAATTACATAAGTATTTCCTTCTTCTACATATTGTCTTACTTGCTCCTCATTTTCTAAAAGAGCTTCTTGGATATAAGTTAATAAGATCTTTTCATCATGAATTTGTTCTAGATGAGATTCTTGAATAATTTCTCTTGGATCCTTTTTCTTTTGAAGAGCTTGATATAAGATCTTTTTTCCATGATCTAAAGAAATTTTTTCTTTCGCAACCAAATCAATTACACCACTTAACATTTCTGCTGTAATAAAGAAATCTTTCAAGTCAATTTCTAATTTCTTCAATGAACTTAAAACACTTGTTGTTACAAAATTTACAGTCAGTGGAATGTTACTTCCAAGAGCAATGATTTTTTCAAAATAATCTGCAATTTGTTTGTTTTTAGAAAGGACTGCTGCATCATATTCACTTAATCCATACTCTTCGATATATTTTTTCTTTCTTGCAAGCTTTAATAAGGGAACACTTTTTCTAATTTCTTCCTTTTCTTCCTCTTTTAAACGTACAGGGGGAAGATTTGGTTCTATATAGTATTTATAATCCACTGCATCTACTTTTTCACGCATAGAATAAGTTTTTCCATCTTCATCAATTCTTCTCGTTTCTTGAATCACTTTCTCTCCTCGATCTAGAAGAGCACTTTGTCTTTGAATCTCATATTCAATGGCTGCTTTTACACTATTGAAAGCATTGATGTTTTTCATTTCAACCTTCGTTCCTAAAGTAGAACTTCCTTCTTCCATTAAAGAAATATTGACATCACATCTCATTTGTCCTTTATTACTTCTTGCTTCACTCACTTCACAAAACAAAAAAACATCTCGTAAATCTTCTAGGAAAATAACAGCTTCTTCTGCACTTTCTATACAAGGTTCTGTTACAATCTCCATCAAAGGAATTCCACTACGGTTGTAATCAATCAAGGAATACTGATCTGCATGATCTAGACTAGCAGTATCTTCTTCTAGATGAAGTTGATGAATATAAATTCTTTTTTCTTTTCCTCCTACTTCAATATCTAAGTATCCATTTTTTCCCATTGGTTTTGTAACTTGTGTAATTTGATACCCTTTTGGTAAATCTGGATAAAAATAGTTTTTTCGATCAAACATGATTTCATCTGGAATAGAACAAGATAAGGCCATCGCTGTTTTTAAAGCTTTTTTACAAGCTTCTTTATTGACTACTGGTAAGATTCCAGGAAGTCCTAAATCAACAGGTGCAACATGGATATTAGGAAGTTGTGTATAAGTATTACAAGCCGAAGAAAAATTTTTCGAATGAGTTTCTATTTCACAGTGTACTTCTAATCCAATGACAACTTTATACATCTAAATCCCCTCCTATTTGTCCTTTATATGGAAGTTGCTCTTCTATTTTATAGGCCATATTTAAAAGAAGTTCATCTGCTTTAACTGCACTGGTTAAATTGATTCCAATTGGACAGCCTTTTATCAATCCACAAGGCAGTGTAATACTAGGAAATCCTCCAAAGTTTCCAAGAGCCATATGATTTTCTAATAAAAGATAGCGATCTGATAATTGATCTGTTGCCTCATCAAAAGTAGGAGCAATTCCTCCACTACAAGGAAGAAGAAGTCCATCATATTTTTGAAATAATTCTGTAAGACGTTCTACTAAAAGTCTTCTAATTCTACAAGCATTTAAATATAATTTTTCTTGATTTTCTTTTTGAAGAATATAACTTCCTAAAACAAAACGACGTTTAATCAATTCTGAAAAACCTTTGGTCCTTGCAGAAAACATAATTTCATCAACTGTTTTCCCTTCCCCACGAACACCAAATTGAATTCCTGTTAAGTTGGCATTATTACTCGTAGCTTCTGCACAAGAAATTGCCATATAAGTAGGATAGATAGCTTCAAGTAAATACTTGTCTATTGAAACTCCTTCTACTATAAATCCTGCTTTCTTTATGATTTCTATGGTTTCAAAAAAGTTCTCTAAAATGGCTTTACTAGTTTCATCTTCATATTCTTCTTCAACAATTTCTTTAATATAGAAAAGTTTTCTTCCTTGAATATCCTCTTTCAAATGACTGATTAAATCCATTTTTTCACTATTAAAAGTAGTCATATCATGTGGATCTTTACCTTTAATAAGATTAGTTACAATGGCAGCATCTTCAACACTTCTTGTAAAACATCCTACATGATCTAGGCTGGATGCGAAAGCAAAAAGACCATAACGGGAAAGAAGTCCATAAGTTGGTTTATACCCTACAATTCCACCAAAGGCAGCTGGCTTTCGAATAGAGTCACCTGTATCACTAGCAAGAGAAAATGGAACTATTCCAAGTGCAACTGCACAAGCACTTCCTGCACTCGAACCTCCGATTTCACGTTGAGGATCCCATGGATTTCTAACAATACCTGTATTTCCTGTTGTTCCTGTTCCTCCCATGGCAAGTTCATCAAGTACTGTTTTTCCAACCAAAACGGCTCCACTTTCTTTTAATTTTTTATACACTGTTGCGTCATATACAGGAATATAGTTTTTTAAAATATTACTAGAAGCTGTCGTTAAAATGTTGGAGGTTGATAAATTATCTTTTAAAGCATAAGGTATTCCTGTAAGAATACTCTCTGCTTTTCTTTTTTGTTTGAACTTTTCTAAAATCGTTACAAAAGGATTATATACTTCTTGAGAGGCTTTTGCTAATTTTTTAGCAGTCTCAAATAATTCTTCACTGGTTACTTTTCCCTCATCAAGAGCCTTTCTTAACTCTTGAATTCCACTTTTTCTATATTCCATTTATTCCACCACCTTTGGAACTTTTACTTGATCTTTTACTTGATGAAAACAATTTGCAAGAACTTCTTGGGTTGTAAGTGTTTCTCTCTCATCAACAACATCTTCTCTTAATTTTGCTTCATCGTTAAGATACGGAAAATGCATAGGTTCTACTTCCTTTATATTGGGAATTTTTTCAATAAGATCCATCTGTTTTAAGATCACTTCAAATTCTTTTTGTAAAGTTTCATATTCAGACTCTTCCATATCAAACATCAATTTTGCTGCATATTCTTTTAATTTTTCTTTTGAAATCATAAATCCTCCTTCTCGTCCGAAAAAAAGAAGTCCTAATCCCTCAAAGGGACGAGAACTTCTACCCGTGGTACCACCCAATTTATTCTCCAAAGTTGGAAAATCACTTTTTCTAGGATAACGGCCTAGGTCCCGACTTAGTCTACTTTCTTTTTGATTTCTTTAAGCACTCTGAAGTGTTATTCATGATATATATCTATTTGCATTTCACCCATTTGCAAACTCTCTACAAGATAGGAATATCACTACTTCTCTTCTTCCACGTTTTCAAATGTTATTTTACAATACTTTTTCCTCTTTTGTCAATGAGTTAACATCTCAGTCATCTTTTTATAGTTTGTGAAACTCTTAAAAACCTATTCAAATAAAAACAAGGATGTGTACTTAGAATCTTTTTAATACTTTTTTATAGTATTCTGTAAATGTAGGATAACAAGGTATGGTTTCTAAAAGTTCATTTACTTTTTCGGAAGTTAAATGGTTGTTTTGATTGGCTTTCTTAAAAGGACCATTAAACCCATCCCATGGAAGTGATAATGCTAACCATTCATAGGTATAGTATTCTAAATAACAATGGTATTTTCGATTACATTCATCTAAATCAAGAGTTCCTAAGGAAAGTTGTTCATATAACGTTTGTTTTCTTGCCTCTTGTTTTTCTATCAAGGAAAAGTAAATAGGATCCTGAAAAAAATCAAACTTCGCATCATATTTTTGGCGTAAAGCTTCCATTCGTTCACGAAGAGGAAAACCAAATTCTACTGTCAATTCATTTTGAATCACTTGTTCAGGCGTAAGTTCATCTCGGTAAAGTGTTTGACTAATGAGTGCACTTTGACCTCCTAATTCTTGTGTTTTTATTAACATAGGAATATCATAATAACTATCACCCAAGGCATAAATTTGATAAGGTCCCATTTCCTGTTTTAAAACATCTTCAAGGGCTTTTTTCTTTTCATCAATATGAATTCCTTCTAGTCCATTTTCCCCATAATAGTGTGCTTTCCCGTCTACCATCTTTTTTGTAACTTGCGTAGTTTCTTGAAAGTTATCTCTTCCCTGTAGGTAATATTTCATTTGAGCTTGATAAGGTGCTTCGATTGTCGCATGAATTCCTTTCATAGGACCTTCAAACACACTAGAGAAAGTGCCATGCCCTTCAGGACTCGATACAATAACTACTTTATTCCCTTCTTTTAAGAATTCATTCAAGTAGAAAGAAATCATTCCAATTTCCTGTTTCATGTTTTTTTATCTTTATGAATAAGCGTTCCACATAAATCTGTAAATAATATTTTTTTCATAAGTTCACGCCCCTTGATGTTTATTATATAGATATCCTATTGAAATCACAAGATAATTTTTATCAACTTTTAGTGCATGCAAATTTTTATGATATTTACTTGTATAAGTTCTATTTATTCTACTAAAATAAAATTTAAAAACATCTGATTTCACAATAATACTATAATCCCGTCATGTAAAGTAGGCTTATATAATAGGTTTTACTTTATTTTACAAGCGTATCATATCATTTCATTTACTTCTTTAAATTGGATTGCTATAATTGGCATAGATAAGCTAGGAGGAATGAAATGGAAGAAATAGAAAAAAGCGTTTCAGAAGATATGAGTTCAAGTGATACAAATAATATTTCACCTAAGAAAAAAAGGAAGAAAGGAATTATTCTCGTACTGATTCTTTTAATAGGCATTTCCTGTGGTTTAATTGCTACAGCGATTCTTTTAGAAGAAAAAGATGAAAAAACAAAAAAAGTGAAAACAGAACAAAAAGAAGTCTATTCTGAATACAGAATGTCTGGAAATAATTTGCAAGACTTTGATTTACACTTTTTACAACTAGAAGATGGAGATAAGAATATTATCTATAGTCCTCTTTCCATTAAATATGCTTTGGGAATGTTACAAGAAGGTGCAAAAGGAAATACGAAAAAACAAATTGAAAGTGTTATTGGAGAGTATCAGACAAAAAAATATACCAATAGTCAAAATATGTCTTTTGCCAATGCTATGTTTATTAAAGATACCTATCAAGACAATATTAACTTAGACTACACTGATAAATTAGTTCAAAAATATAATGCAGAACTTCTCTATGATTCTTTTGAAAATGCAAACAATATCAATTCTTGGGTAAAAGAGAAAACACTAGGAAATATTGATAATTTAGTAGATGATCATATAAAGGAGAATAAATTTCTTTTAATCAATGCTCTTGCAATTGATATGGAATGGAAAAATTTAATACAAACAACTTGTTCTCAAGGAAAGTTATATAGTATTTCCTATAATCATGAAAAATACTCTGCTTTTATCGAAAAAATTTGTGGAGATGATTCTTATAAATCTTTGCCATTTAATGAAAATGCAATGCAGGCTAAAGCTGTTGAAATCGGTGCTTCTATCAATCGTTATGATATTGTCAAAGAGTTAGGAGAAGAAAATATTCGTACCACAATTACGGATGAATATACAAAGTGGCTAGATAAAAATACGGAGGATTACAAAAAAACTGCAACACCAGTGGATGAATATGTGAATCAGTTTATTGAAGATTTGAATGAAAATTATAATCGTATAGATGAATCAACAGATTTTTCATTCTATACAGATGATGAAGTCAAAGCTTTTGCAAAAGATTTAAAGGAATATAACGGAATAACTCTACAATATGTAGGAATTATGCCACAAGATATAAATTTGTATATTAAAAATTTGAATGCAAAGAAAATACAAAGCATTCTAGATCAATTAAAAGAAATTAAACTAGAAAATTTTGAAGATAGAAAAATAACAAAAATTGTTGGTTCTATTCCACTTTTCAATTATCATTATGATTTAAATTTAATAGAGGATTTAAAAATGTTAGGAATTAAAGATGCTTTTTCTAAAGAAGAGGCTGATTTATCTAAGATTGTTTCCAAAGAAAAAATGTATATTGATAAGGCCATGCATAAAGCAAATATAGAATTTTCAAATGAAGGAATTAAAGCTGCTGCTGCAACAGGATTAGGAGGACTTGGTTCGACAGGATATGGGTTTGAACATCTTTATGAAGTTCCCGTCGTAACCATTGATTTAACATTTGATAAACCTTATCTTTTCTTAATTCGAGAAAAAGAAAGTGGTGAAGTTTGGTTTGTGGGAAAAGTTGTTCAACCCACTGAAAAAGTACAATAAAAATTTTATTTTTATAAAACTAGAAAGGATTTAAAAGCCTTTCTTTTTGTTTGAAAAAAAGAAGATTTCTATAAAATTTGAAATCATCTTCTTATTTGATTACTAAATTATCTTCTTACTTTTCTTTTCGAGGAAGAATTATTTTATCGATCTTTTCTTTGATAACATCCTTTGTAAATGGTTTAGATACGTAATCACTAAATCCTTCTTGTAAGTATTTTTCTTTAGCACCTTGAATTGCATCGGCAGTTAGAGCAATTACTGGTGTATGAAAGCCTTCTATTTTTTGAAGTTCAGAAAGTGTTGTTTCACCACTCATTTCTGGCATCATAATATCCATTAAAATTAAATCATACTGATTCCCTGCTTTTATCTTTTCAAGGCAGGCATTTCCACTGGTACATTCCTCTAACATAAAATTGAAATCTTTTAAAGCAACTTTTGCAACTTTAATGTTTAATTGATTATCATCAACAATTAAAACACGCTTATCAGAATATGGATCATCTACTTTTAATAATTCTATATCCTCATCATTTTTATTTGGATTTGGATTTACAAGTTTACTAATTTTTTGAGGCACTTGTACTACAAAGATAGAACCTTTTCCATATTGACTTTGAACATTGATTGTTCCGCCCATCATTTCAACTAATTTTTTCGTAATGGCAAGTCCTAATCCTGTCCCTTCTGCAGTAGATGTTTTTTCAACTCCAAGCCGTTCAAATTTTGTAAACAGTTTTTCTATATTTTCTGCTTTAATTCCACGTCCAGTATCCTGGCAAGTAATTATTAGAAGACTTGTATTATTTTGATTGATACATTTTACAGTAAGTGCTATTGAACCTTGTTCTGTATACTTAATTGCATTGGTAAGAAGATTATTTACAATCTGTTTAATATGAATGCGATCTCCCAACAATTCATAAGGAACATCTTCTGCAATATGGATTTGATAATCAATTGGTTTTTCACCAATTCTTGTGCTTGCAATTTTAGCAAGTTCTAAGATTTCTTCTTTGAAGTGATATGGAACTTCTATAATTTCCATTTTCTCACTTTCAATTTT
The DNA here is from genome assembly GCA_947594595.1 of uncultured Bacilli bacterium. Lineage (GTDB taxonomy): Bacteria > Bacillota_I > Bacilli_A > RF39 > UBA660 > CANQVB01. The sequence continues at coordinate 19,930 of CANQEE010000004.1, read as the reverse complement.
GTTAATATCCAAAATATTTCCAACAATCTCAAGCAAGGTATGTGATGCAGAAACAATATCTTTGGCTTCATCTTCTACATCTTTAGGAAGTCCTTTATGATCTTTAATATCTTCTGATAGACCCACAATTGCATTTAAAGGGGTTCTAATCTCATGAGACATACTAGATAAGAAATCACTTTTAGCATGATTTGCTTTTTCAGCAATATTTTTGGCAAGATTTAGTTGCTCTATCATTTTAATATCTGGATTTTCAATTGTGAAGTACATCAGTATAATTGCAATTGCATGAGAAGGAACAATAAATAAAAATTGGTGATACAAAATTTGAATAATGGTACTTATAATTCCTAACACTGTACAAGCTATAAAAGGAAGAGCCTCCTTTTTCTTTAATATTTTAATATTTTTCAAAGCAAAAAAACCAATGATATTCATTCCCAAAGCACAAATAATATACTGGGCCGTTGTACCAATTCCATATGGATAAATATATTCGTCATTGATTGTTAGCGTAATTGGAAGGAGAACGCTACAAAGAAAAGCAATTACATAAAAACCAGTAATTAAATTTTTGAATAATCTATACTTTGAATCTGTTGCATCTTTCACTTGATAAAAAATAACAAAACCATAACATACAAAATAATACATCCATAGGCAATAATATAAATAAAGAATTTTAATTAAAATATCATAATATATCTTTTTTGAAAAGATAGCACCCATTACACAATTATATATGACAACTTCAATAAGTAATCCAAATAAAGTGACTATGATTAACTTTTTAAAATACTTATTTTCAATAATATCTAATCTTGGTTTAGAATAAAATACTGCCAATATAATTAGTAAAACAATAAAAAATGAAACTCCTACACCGATATTAACAACCAAAGTATCACCTACTATCTTTAAAAATTATAACAAAAAAAAAGAAAAAGAACAATGTCTCCACATTTGTTCTATACTTTTTTCTTTACAACTGGTTTTTCCCTAGTAACTTCTTCCTTCGGTACAAGAGTTTTGATTGGTAAACTTTCTTCAAGATAATCAACTTTCCATAAATATTCATTATTACAAGGAGCATAATAACCAACTTTATCTGCTTTTAATCCTTGAAAATCCCTTTTTCCTGTCACTTCACTTGATTCAAATTCATCATATATTTTAACTGCTTCCAGGTGATATTTGGCACAAATTTCTTCAATGACTTCATCTTCTCTTCCTATATATTCAGTCTTTGGAACAATTTGACCAACAATATGATTGTTTCCATCTCGATCCTGATGAGTTGTAATTTCCCATTCGATGACTGGATCAGAAGCTTCCAAAGAATATTCTATATCAAATAAATAAGTTAAATTTCCCTCTTTATCAGTACAAGAATCTTCTTCTCTTCCTAAAATATTATAGGAACCATCTGGATTTTGAATTGCAATATCTCCTGTTCTTCCCCAACGAATTCCATCTTCATCATAGTACCATCTCTTTTTCGTTGCCTCTTCATCATTAAGATATCTATCTGCTGCGGCAGGACTACTTGTTTCCAATAAACCTCTTTGGCCTTGTGAAACTCTATTTCCTTCTTTATCCACAATTTTTGCTCGAATTCCAGGTTCTACAGGATGTCCTGTTTCATTGGTTTTGGTGGCTTCATCCATAAAATAACTACAGATTGTACTAGAACCATCTTCTGCTGCACCTCCTCCAATAGAAAACCGAACTTTACATCCATTTTTTAACAACCATTCATCGATGAGATGCACATTACTTTTGGTAACAGGTTCTCCTCCAGAACTTGGTCTTGTAACGTTTTCAAAAGCATTTGGAGCAATTAAACCTTGTGCAACACCTGCTAAATAAAAACTAGGTGCTGCTGTAACCCAATTGCACTTTGAGTTCATCAAATCTTGACCAAAAGTATTTTTATTATAAATAGGTTGTGGTACCAAAGTCTTTCCACGTGCCATTTGCAAGTATCCACAGAAACGTTCTCCTGTCGCATGGGTTAATGGAATAACTGCAAAAACTCTTTCACCTACATAATCTTTTGTATTAACTCCTTGATGTAATTCTATCAATGCATTTGAAGAATATTCTTTATAAACAATGCACTTTGGCTTTCCTGTACTTGTCCCACTGGTATAAGAATAACCAGCATCTCGGTCTACATCTACTGGCTTGGATATAAGAGGAGCATTTGATTTTTTTCCTACTTCGATGACTTCTTGCATTTTTATAAAGTTCACATTTCTCATATGTGCCATTTTTTTCAAACATTCCTTTTGCTTTTCATAATCACAAAAAATCTCCTGCATTTTTTTTGGAAGCTTAGATAAATCATCAAAGATATGCTTTTTTTCCTCTGTTAAATAATCTGTTAAACTTGTTACTACCACATTTTTTATTCCGCATTTTTCTAAATCATCAATAACGAATGGCAAATAAGCATCCAAAATAATCAATGTTTTAGATCCTTTTTCCTCAGTATATGTTTTAAAATCATTTCTTAAAAATAGAAAATTTGGACTGTTATTAATCTGCCCCATGTTATTAGTCGCTAACAAACTTAAAATGTTTTCTGTAGTAACTGGCAAGCAAATAGTAATAACATCGTCATTGGCAATTCCAATTGATTTTAATCCATTCACATATTCACGAACTTTATCTGGTAATTCACCAAATGTAATAATGTTTCCAAAGTAGTCAATTGCAGGTACATCTGGAATCATTTTTGTCCAAGATAAAATATTGTCTAGCACATTGATATTGTAAATATCTATATCATTGATTCTTTTTACAACTTTTGCCCAAGATGGCAATTCTCTTTGCAATTTGTGTGTTGGTATTTTTTTTTCTTCTTTTTCCATATTTTTTCTTCCCCCTATTTCTAGTGCTTTCTAAAATACTATAATTTCCAAATTTTGTCAATTATTTTTCTAATATTTTCTAATTTTTAACACCAATTCCAATGGTTTTTTCAACAAAAGCTTGCACACTTTCTCGATCAAATGGTTTATTTAACATATCCACAATTGGGTATGTAAATGCACGATCAATTGTTTCTTTATCATCAGATCCAGAAATAATAGAAACTGGAATTTTTTTAAATAAATCATAATATTGAAAGTATTCTAAAACTTGAAAACCATCTAAATTAGGCATATTTAAATCAAGTAAAAGAGCAACAATATCATTAGAACGATTTTTGACTAAATCAAGAACTTCTTTTCCATCATTGGCCATCAATACTTCATATTTTTCTTTAAAAATATCATAAATAAAGCTACGAATGATATTAGAATCATCTGCAACTAATATTGCTTTTTTGAAAGTTTCTGTAGATGTTGAAGGAGTTGTTGTTCCTCCTGTCACACCTAAATAAGTTCTTACCAGTTGAATGATTCGATTTGCCTCTGATATTAAAGAAGCATATCCAGTCGCGACAGTATTCATATCATTATTTTTACTTGCCATTTCTTGTTGATAAGCAAGATCTGCCAAAGTAGTAAATCCTAAATATTTTGAATCACTCTTCAAAGCATGTACTTCAATTGAATAATTGTATAAATCTCCATTATTTTTACAACTTGCAAGTTTTTGCATTCTTGTATCATACCCATTTAAAAACTCTTGTAGAATAGAGTTATACATTGTAAGATCTCCAAGTAACTCTATTCCATGTGCTACATCTACTCCATTTTGTACTAAAAAATTCGTATCGTTCATTTTCAACCATCCTTTACTATTATCATTATAGCAAATTTCAATTTAGAAAGAAAGAAATTCTCTATATTTCCCTTAAAATTTACAATAAACATTTCGAAATTCCATAATCTTAAAATACTTTATAAAAAAAAGAGAAATTTCTCCTCTTTTTATAATCTTTCAACTTCTATACTTACCTTTAAGTCATTTAAGAAATATTCTACATTGTATTCTCCTATTTCTATCATTTCTTCTGCAAGAGTTTCTCCTTGAATATAGTCTTTAAACTGATCAATCGTTTTACTAATCATAGCATCCCCATGATAGTAGATACGAATATGATCTGTAATAACAAAATCTTTTTCTTTTCGGAGGCTTTGGACTTTTCGTACAAATTCTCTAGCATAACCTTCCAATAATAATTCTTCTGTAATATTTGTATCTAGAACGACAGTTGTATTTTGATTACTTTGAGCAAAATAACCTTCTTTTACATCCAAAGTAGCCACAACCATCTCTTCTGTGACTTTTAATTCTTCTCCCTCTAAAGAAACAGAGAAAGTACCTTTTTTAATTTGTTCTAAAGCATCTATTCCAAGACTAGAAAGTGCTTCTTGGAATTTTTTAATTTTACTTCCTAACTGTTTTCCAACGACTTTGAAATTTGGTTTTAGGCGATAATCAATGTATGTATGCATATCTTCTTCATAATGAATTTCTTTGACATTGAGTTCTTCCTTAATAAATGTTTCCAAAATACCAATTTCTTTTTCATTCTCTTTAGGAAGCAAAATACTAGCAAGAGGCTGACGTACTTTGATTTTTGCTTCTTCTCGTGCAAAACGACCTAAACTACAAACATCACGAACAAGTTCCATTCTCTTTTCAATTTCAGGATGGATATAACGCTTTTCTTTTTCTGGGAAATTTTCCAAATGAACAGATTCTTTTTCTGTTAAATTTCGATAAATTTCTTCGCTTACAAATGGTGTGATTGGCGCTGTTAACTTGGTCAGGGTAAGTAGTGTTTCATAGGTTGTTAGATACACAGATTTCTTATCTTCTGTCAGTTCACTTGCCCAAAAACGACGACGATTCATTCGAATATACCAGTTTGAGAAATCGTCATTTAAAAAGTCTAGAATAGCATGAGTTGCTTTGGTAAGATCATAACTATCATAAGCATTTTGTACTTCTTGAATCAATTGATGAAGTCTTGATAGTAACCATTGATCTATAAGATTTCTTTTTTCATAAGCAATGTCATACTCTCTTGGATCTATCGCATCTGCATTCGCATACATTTCAAAGAAAGAATATGCATTTTTAAAAGTAGAAATATACTTGGAATACACTTCTTTTAATCCTTCTTCATCGAAACGAAGGGGTGTCCAAACAGGAGAAGCATAGGCCAAATAGAAACGAACAGTGTCTGCTCCATACTTTTCCATTGTTGTAAAAGGTTCTACGATATTTCCTTTGGATTTACTCATTTTCTTTCCATATTTATCCTGAATTAAATCATTGACTAAAACATTCTTATATGGACTTACCCCTTTTACAAACGTAGAAATCAATAAAAGCGTATAAAACCAACCTCTTGTTTGATCAATTCCTTCACATATAAAGTCTGCTGGAAATTGTTGTTCGAAAAAATCTTGATTTTCAAAAGGATAATGATATTGTGCAAAAGGCATGGAACCAGAATCAAACCAACAATCAATAACTTCTTGAACACGGTGCATTTCTTTTCCACACTTTGGACATTTTAAGAAAATTTCATCCACATATGGGCGATGCAAATCAATGGTTTCTACATCCACTTTGCAAGTTGCTTTTTGTGCTAACTCTTCTCTACTTCCAATCATCTCCTCATGTCCACAACTACATTGCCATAAAGGAAGAGGTGTTCCCCAATATCGGTTTCTAGAGATTGCCCAATCATTCATATTTTCAAGCCAATTTCCAAAACGTTTTTCGCCAACATAAGAAGGATACCAATTGACTGTTTTATTATTTGCAATCACTTTATCTTTCATTTTTGTAACAGCAAGATAATAACTTGGTTTTGCATAATAAAGAAGGGGTGTATCACATCTCCAACAATGTGGATAATTATGAAGTAGTTTTTCTTTTTTAAAAAGCTTTCCATTTTCTTTTAAGTATTGAATGACCTCTACATCAACTTCAAAAACACTTTTTCCCTTCCAAGGACCTTCGTTATACGTTCCATCTTCTGATACTGGATTTAAAACAGGAAGATCATATTCTTTTCCTACATTGTAATCATCTTGACCAAAAGCAGGTGCAATATGAACAATTCCAGTTCCATCTTCCATTGTAACGTAGTCAGCTAAAGTGACATAAAAAGCCTTTTTGGAAACAGAAAGTTCTGGAATTAACTGTTCATATTCCATATATTCCAAATCTTTTCCAAGATATGTTTTTAAAACTTTGTATCCTTCTCCTAATACTTTAGAAGCAAGAGCTTTTCCTACAATAAACTGATTCCCTTTGCTTTCTGCAAGCACATATTCTTCTTTAGGATTTACACAAAGTGCTACATTACTAAGCAATGTCCAAGGCGTTGTTGTCCATACTAAGAAATAGACATCTTCCCCTTTCTTCTTCATAGGAACAATGACAGTATTGGCTGTAATTTCTTTGTAGCCTTGGGCTACTTCGTGTGATGCAAGTCCTGTTCCACAACGAGTACAAAAGGGAAGAATCTTGTGTCCTAAATAGAAATACCCTTCTTCATAAAATTTCTTTAAAATCCACCATTCTGTCTCAATATAATTATTATCATAGGTTACATAGGGATTAGCAAGATCAATCACTTGCCCCATTTCTTTTGTAAGACGTGAAAAAGAAGCTTCGTTCTCCCAAACACTTTCTTTACATTTTTGGTTGAATGGTAAAATTCCATAGTTTTCAATGTCTTTTTTGCTATGAAAACCTAACATTTTTTCAACTTGTAATTCTACAGGAAGCCCATGTGTATCCCATCCTACTTTTCGAAAAACTTGCTTTCCTTTCATGGTCTCATACTTACAAAAAGTATCCTTTAGAAATTTTGCCATCATATGATGAATTCCAGGATGTCCATTCGCAGTTGCAGGTCCATCATAAAAAACAAACTTTTCACATCCTTCTCTTGTTTCAATCGAACGTTTTAAAAGATCAACACTTTCCCAATATTTGAGTACATCCATCTCTAATTCATGAATGGATCCTTTCTTTAATGATTTGAATTTTGTCATCATTACCTCCTACAAAAAAAATCTATGTCTGAAGGACGAGTTTCGTTCGTGGTACCACCTTCATTCATAGATATCTATCTTATTCTCCATAACGTAGAGCACGGCTTTATCTTTTCCATAAAGCACACTTGAAAGTGATCCGAAATAAATTTACTTCCTCTTTTTCACCATCCAAGAGGTCTCTTAAAAGCTCTATTTATTCCCGTCTTTCGCATTTGTTTTAAAACTAGGTTTAGTGTAGCACACCTTTTTTCTAAAGACAAGCAAATTTCTTAGAAATTCTAACATATCCCTTTATTTTTTACATACTTTATACTAGGTGATACTATGAATTCAGTCAAAAATTTAGGAAAAAGTTTTCTCCTTTTTCTTGGAAGCACTATTCTTTTGGCATTCTTTTTAAATACACTTTACTATTTTAATCTTTTATCCGATTCTATTTTATCAATTCTCTCTTTTCTACTTCCTCTTCTCTTCTTATTTATTATTAGTCTTTTTCTTGGAAAAAAAGCTTCTAAATTAGGATATTTAGAAGGAATTAAATTAGGTGGATGTGTGCTTCTTTTTTACCTTTTTTTCTCGATTGTAGTTTTTCATAAAACACTTTCTTGGAAAATGGGTTTATTCTATCTAATTTTTCTTCTTGTAAGTATCTTAGGAAGTATGATTGGAATTAACCAAAAAGATTAAAACCTAGAATTTATTTTTTCACTTTTCTATAGGAACCTTTTTCAACAATTCCTTCTTTTTTAAGTTGAAAGGTCATTTCATTTAATACTTTTGCTGTAGTCATTGCAACAGAAGATCTAGAAATGCCTAAAGAAATCGCAATTTCTCGTTGCTTTCTTGGTTCATTTCCTGAAAATCCAAAATATTGTTCTATAATTTCTTTTTGTAAATCTGGCAATTCGGAGACTAACTTTCGAATAATCTCACAACTTTCCTTTTTTATATAATCAGATTCAAAATCAGATTTTTCATCCTTGAGTATATTTAATAAACTTACTTCTTGAGTGGAAGAGGAGTTTTGTACTATATTTTCAAAACTTACTTCTTTTTTTCCACGTGATTTGTTTGTCCTGAAATGAGATAAAATTTCATTTTTTATCGTCTTAGTAGCATATGTCGAAAAAGCAAATTTTTTGCTTAGATCAAAAGTATCAACACTCTTAATAAGACCTATAATTCCGATTGAAACCAGATCTTCACAGTCAAAATTGCTGTTCGAAAAATATTTGATTACAATGTCTGTAACAAGACGAATGTTATGTTCAATAATCTTTGTTCTTGATTGATCGTCTCCATTTTTCATCTTCTTAAAATTTTCTTCTAACTCTTGTTGGTTTAGGGGATCAGGTAAGTCAACATTTTTAAAAAACATATGCGATTCCATATCTTTCACTCTTTTCCATCCATCTGGATTTCATTCAAAAAACTTCTATAATATATCACTTTTTCTTGCTTTTTACAACTCTTTTTGAAAAAAGAGATTGAAGTATTATTGAATGCCAAAAAAGTTTCGGAGATATAAAAGTCCTAAGGTTAAATTTTTATTTAAATGAAGAAAAAATAATTCCCATCTTTTTCCTTGTAAATATTCTTTACAAAAATAGGTTTGACTTTCTTTTAATCTCTTAAATTTGTGAATTCGATTTAAACTTCGATCAACAGAAACAGAATGATTATGAATGACTGTAACTTCATTACAAACTGCTATTTTAAACTTGGTTTTCTTTGCTTTCATTCCAAGTATATATTCTTCATAGTAGAGAAATGTATTTTCATCAAAGAAACCAATTTCTTCTAGAAACTTTGATCGAACAAGAAAAAAGCATCCTGAGACAGCTTCTACTATAGAAAAAGGTGTCTGATAGTGTTTTTCTTGATAAGAGATTCTTTTTTGATATATTTTCTTTCCTAGAATAGGAAGATTTCCTAAAATTTCTGTTTGTATTGTTGGAAGACGCCATCCTCTTGATATCGTATTTTGTTGAACAACAACAGGCGCAACCACTCCTAAATCTTTTTGTTTAAAAGCATCTGTTAACTCTATTAAGTTTTCTTCACTTCCTATTAAAAGATCTGCATTGGATAAAATTAAAAAACAATCTTTCAACTTTTCAATGGCATAACAACTTCCTCGGTTAAGTCCTGCAGCAAAACCTTTGTTTTCTTTTTCTCGAAGAATTTTAATTTTCTTATTCTCATATTTTTTTAATTTTTCATAGGAAGAATCTGTACTTCCATTATCAACAACAACAACAAGATCCAAAAATTTATAAGACTTTATATTTTCAAGTAAATTAGATGTAGATGGATAATCATTATAATGAATGATTACAAATGCAGTTTTCATAGAATCACCTCTTTTTTAGAACTAGAAAGAAAAAGATAAACAACAAAGATAGAAACCGATGGGGCAAGTAGGATATGTCCTGTAAAGAAACTTAAAAGAAGAATTAGGAAAAAACTTATCTTTTCAGTGGAGGAAAAAGATCCTTTTTTTTCTTTAAAAATATTTTTTAAAACGATCCAAACAAATCCAAAGTAAAGAAGAAATCCTATGATTCCATGTCGATAAAATACATCTATAGGATCCATTTCAATCAATTTGCTTTCTTCTTCCTTATAAGAATATCCTAACCCAAATAATTTTTCTTGAAAAGAGCTTGATTGATAGATTTTTTGTGTTCGATACCAAAAAGTAATTCTAGAACTAAAGATAAAGTGATCAATTAAATGAGGATCTTTTAATACTTCAGGAATAGAATCTACCTTTAAAAAATCTAAATGAACTTGAATATTTTTATAAAAGGTCGTTTTAGGAAGAAAAAGAGGAAGAAAAGTAAAAAGGAAAAGAAGTCCTATCAAACAAATTCCTATTTTTCGATATGCTTTTTCCTGAATCCATTTTTTTATTCCTATTAGAAGGAAAAGGAAAAGACAAACTCCAAGACTAAGGAAGGGACCTTTTGTTCCAATGGTAAGAAGAACAAAGACAAGTAAAAAAACTCCAAGGACAGTTTTCCAAACTTGATGATCTTGATATAATTTTGTAAGATAAAATGGCATTAAAATAGATAAGATAGCACTTACTTCATTTGCGCTATTAAAAAAACCTATTTTTCCTGTCTTTGTAACCTCATAACTATCGAATCCTATTCCTAAAAAATTAGGAACAAAAATAAAAAGAAGATATAAAAAATAAATTTTTGAAAAACTTTCTCTAGAAAGAGCAATCTTTTTATTTTTTTGAATTTTGTAAAGAGTCCATAAAAGAAGAGGAAAATAAAAACTTCTTAAACAAGATTTTGCTTCTATAAAAATTTCTTCAAATCCTTGATTTCTACAAGTTACCCAAAGAAAAATTAGAAAATAAAGGAAAAAAATTCCTATTCCCACCAAAGTTCTTTTCTTTTCTTTTTTGCCTTCTTTGACTGTCAATAGATAACCAATTAGAAAGATACAGTAAAAAAATCTTACAAAAATGCCAATCGTAAAAGAAAGATGGAATTGATGGATCATCCAAGCAGTAAGGATATCTAAAAAAGGTCCTATATATAAAAAGGTGTTACAAAGCTTTTCAAGAGTTTTCTTTTCCATCTTTTCACCTCCTTTTTATTATAACAAACATTTTCAAAACTTCCTACCTACTTTTTTAATTGACATCGACTTGACGAAGATTTTTAGAACTTAGGATTTTATTTGTAAAATACTTTCTTTTTAGATATAATAATAAAAGATATGAGGAGGTCAAAATATGAGTAAACAGAAAGAAAATCCCAAAGGAACGAAAATGATAGGAATCCTTCTACTTTTCCTCCTTGCAATCTGTAGCAATATATTTTTAATTTATAATATTCTTTTATTAGGTCCTATTGAGACAGGACTTCGAGCGATTTTAATTGCTGTTTTTGTTTTAATCGACCTAATTTTTCTTTTGAAAGTTCGACTAAAAATGAAAAAGAAAAATAGAAAAGCAAAATTATTAACAGGGCTCCTTTTGTTCTATTTTCTTTTGAATCTTGCACTTTCTCTTGGAATCATGTATGTTTATGGAACCATTAGTGGAATGAATAAAAAAACTGTTACTTATACATCGAGTCTTGTCGTATTAAAAGAAAGTAATGTAGAAAAAATTCAAGATGTAAAAAATTTAAAAATTGGAATGTTAAAGGATAAAGATTCCATTGAAGGATATCAACTTGCAAAAAAAATAATTCAAGAACAAAATTTAGAGGAGAAAAATGAAATTCTTTCTTCTGATAGTTATCTTTCTCTTCTTCAAAGTCTTTATATCAAAGAAGTAGATGCTGTATTTGTTCCAAAAAATTATGTAGACATGTTCCGTAGTACAACAGGATTTGAAGAAATTGGAACAGATACAAAGATTATTTATTCAAAAAGTAAAAAAATGTTAAAGAAAGAAACTTCTAGTTATGAGACTGCTTCTACGAATAAATCTTTAGAAAATCCTTTTACAGTCCTTTTGATGGGAGTTGATTCTGAACAAGAAGGAATTGAAGGAGTTGCTGCGAATGGAGATGCCTTAATTCTTGTTACTTTTAATCCAAAAACCTTAAATGCTACTATGCTTTCTATTCCAAGAGATAGCTATGTTCCAATTTCTTGTTTTCCAAATAAAGTAGAAAATAAAATTACACATGCAGCTGCCTATGGAACAGATTGTATGATGAAGACAATTGAAAATTACTTTGATGTAACAATCGACTATTACGCAAAGATCAACTTTAAAGGAATTGTAAGTTTAGTAGATACTTTAGGGGGAATTGATGTAGAAGTTCCTGCAAATCTTTGTACAGATAATTCTAATCGTGAAGGTCAAGTTTGTATTCAAGAAGGACTACAACATTTATCAGGAGAACAAGCCCTTGTTCTTGCAAGAAATAGAAAACAACTTGCAAATGGAGATTTGGATCGTGGTCTTAATCAACAAGTTGTCTTACAAGGAATTGTCAATCAAATCAAATCTCTTCGAAATGTAGGTCAACTAATGGATGTTATTCAAACGATCTCTAATAATTTTGATACGAATTTTACAACCGATCAAATCTTATCATTCTATAACATCGCAAAAGATCTATTAAAAAGAAATTTAGACCGAGAAGATGGAAACCTAATCAATATTCAACAACTCTATCTTCAAGGAACAGGACAGACGATTTTAAATGAATATATTGCAACAACAATGATGCTTTGGAATTATGTTCCTAATAAAGAAAGTCGTAATGACGTTGTAACTGCTATGAAACAAAATCTAGAAATTGAAGACATAGAAATTGATAAAACTTTTTCCTTTTCTATTAACGAGCCTTACGAAATTCCAACGATTGGATATGGTCCTTATAAAAGAAGTTATACCTATACTCTCCTTCCTGATTTCACAGGAGATACACAAGCTACTGCTAGTAGTTATGCAGCAAGTCATGGAATTAAAGTAGTCTTCAAACAGGGAGGCTCTTGTAAAAGTGGAATTGTTTGTAGTCAAAATTATGGGGCTGGAAAACGGGTAGATTTAATTGGTTCAGTAACTTTAACGATTGGAAGTGCTGATACAGATTCTTCTGTGAAAGAAAAAGAAAATAAAAATGATACCAAAGAGGAAGAAAGCAAAAAAGAAGAAAGTGAAGAGGAAGAAATTCCAGTAGAACCTGAAGAAGAAGTGGAAGATCAAGAAAGTTTTCCAACAGAATAAAAAAGTTCCAAGAAAAGTTGGAACTTTTTTATTGGAACTTTTTCAATTCTTTTGCAATCCATTTGATTTCTTTCTTTGTTTTTTGTCTTTTTTGATACAAATTTTTAGGCATTAAATTCAAAAGAATTTCCCTTGCTTTTTGTTCTCTTTTTAATTGTTCTATAAAAATAGATTCTTTTTTTTCTCTCAAAACAGGGCCAAAAAGAAGATCTTGTTTAGAAAGTTTTCTTTTTCCCTTTTCAAATTTTAAAATCGTATAAATTACTTTTTTCTCTTGAATTAAATATTCATCTACTATTTTGTATCCTAATTTAGAAACTTCTTTTCGAACCTTTGGATGAAAGTTATTAGGGGATATTAAGAGTGTTTTGATCTTGGGAAGAACTTTCTTTCCTTTTTTCAAAATATTGATTATTTGATATCCTCCCATTCCAGAAAGAATTAAAGTATCAACTCCTTCTTGATATACATCCAATCCATCGCCTAATAAGAGTTTTATCTTTCCTTCGCAGTTTGCTTCTTTGATATTTTCTCTAGCTTTTTCTAAAGGTCCTTCTTTGTTATCAGAAGCTGCAACCTTTTTGTGCTTTTTTACTTGAACAAGATAAATATCTAATTTTGCATGATCACAACCAATATCAAGTGAAAAGGCCTCACGATCAATGAGGTCTGCCATTTTCTTTAATCGCTCGTTCATTAGTCTGTCAAAAAGTCCTTTAACTTTCTAGAGCGAGATGGATGACGTAATTTTCTTAAAGCTTTTGCTTCGATTTGCCGAATTCTTTCCCTAGTTACTCCAAAAATTTGTCCTACTTCTTCTAGGGTTCTACATTGTCCATCATCAAGTCCAAATCGAAGACGAAGAACTTTTTCTTCTCGATCTGTTAAAGTAAGCAAAACACCTGCTAATTCTTCTTTTAACATTTCAACAGTAGCATACTCTTCTGGTCCCATCGTTCTCTCATCTCGGATAAAATCTCCTAAATGAGAGTCATCTTCTTCTCCAATAGGAGTTTCTAAAGAGACAGGATCTTGACTAATTTTATAAACTTCACGAACTTTTTCAACAGTGATTCCTAACCGTTTTGCTATTTCTTCATCGGTAGGTTCCCTGTTTAACTCCTGAGTTAATTGTCTTTGAACACGAGCAAGTTTATTGATTGTTTCTACCATATGAACAGGAACTCGAATCGTTCTTGCTTGATCTGCAATTGCTCTTGTAATGGCTTGTCTTATCCACCAAGTCGCATAGGTAGAAAACTTATATCCTTTTCTTGGATCAAATTTTTCTACTGCTTTCATCAATCCAATATTTCCTTCTTGAATAAGATCAAGGAAAAGCATTCCTCGTCCTACATAACGTTTTGCAATCGATACTACCAATCGAAGGTTAGACTCAGCTAAAATTCTTTTGGCTTCCTCATCCCCTTCTTCTGCACGACAAGCATATTCAAATTCTTCATCACTTGTAAGCAAATTGATTCGTCCAATTTCTTTTAAATACATACGAACGGGATCATTGATTTTAATATCTTTTGAAAGTGTTAAATCTTCTACTTTTGTATCAACTGTAATCTGTTCTCCAGAAGCTTCTCCATCAGAAGCATCTTCACTAACAATTTCAATTCCTTCTTGAACAAAACTATTATATAACTCATCTAAGGTATCACTATCAATTTCTAAACCTTTTAATTCATCTGCCAATTGTTCATAAGTAATAAATCCTTGTTTTTTTCCTAATGTAATTAGTCTTTTCTTTCTTTCTTCAATTGTTTTGATCTCTTCTACCATTCTTCTTCTCCCCTTCTCAAATTTAAAATTTTTGTGCCAATAGCTGCTTGTACTTTTGGATCTTTTTCTTCGGCCATTTTCTTTTTTAATCGCTTAATTTCTTGCTGTGTTACAGATTCTTTCATCACTGTAAAATAATCATATAATTCTTCCTTTGTAATGTTTTTAAAATCTGTTTGTAAATCGAGTTTTGAAAAAAGTGCTAACAAATCTTTCTTGTCTTCTAAGTAAGTATAGAAATCTGCATAATTGACTTCTCCATATTTTTTATAATAATAGAACAATTCGCTCTGCAGCATTCTACTTTCTACATCTTGGAAGACAAGATGTGCTTTTTCTACTTCCTCAATGGTCCAGTTTGCATCGAGCATAATGGAAAAAATTGCATCCTGTGCTTTTTGATATTTATTTTTTTTCCCTGTTTTCTTTTCTTCGGGCAAAATCTTCTTTTCTTCTTTGATTCCTTCTTCTTTCTCTAACTCCTGAAACCTTTTTTCTAGGGTATTATAACCTATTTCACACGTTTTTGCAAGTTTTTTTAAAATGATCTCTCTTCGAATCTCATCCTCTATCTTAATCGTCTCTTTTAAAACTGAGTGAATATACTCTGCCGTTTCAGAATCACTTTCAAAATTAACACCCTCTTTTAAAACATCAATTTTAAAATCTCGAAAATAAACTGCTTGATTGATTAGAGAATCAAAAGATTCTTTCCCGTATTTTAAAATAAAACTATCTGGATCTTCTCCATCTTTTAAGAGAATTACTTTGACATGAAACCCTGCTTCTTCTAACATTTCACCAATTGTTAAAGTTGCTTTTCTTCCAGGACCATCTCCATCTAAACATAGAAGAACATGATTAGAAAGACGTTTTATAGCTTGAATGTGATCTTTTGTAAGAGCAGTTCCCATTAAAGCAATTGTATTTCGATATCCTATGGTAGATGCACGAATCACATCCATAAAACCTTCCATCAAAATCACTTGTTTTTTTATTCTTGCTTCCTCTTTTGCTATATGATAGTGATAGAGGATGGTTCCTTTTTTGAAAATTGGAGTCTCTTTGGTATTGATATACTTACTTTCTTCCTTTTGATCATAAATACGTCCACTAAAAGCAACACATCTTCCAGAAAGATCAAAAATAGGAAACATAATTCGATTGTGATAAATATCCTTTTCAGATAGAGAAAGCCCAACTTGATTTAAAAGGGAAAGATCATATTTTTTCTTAAGAAGTAAGCTTGTCAAATCATCTTTTTTATCTAGGGAAAGCCCAATTCCAAACTCTTTAATAATTTCTTCTTTAAGTCCTCGTTTTCTAAGATATTCTCTTGCATCTTTCCCCATTACAGTCTGAAGATTATTTTGATAATATTTATTGGCAAATTCATAGATTTGATACCATTTCTCATAAGGATCTTTTTGTTTTGGATGTGAATATCCTTTTAATTCAATTCCTGTTTTATCTGCAAGAAGCTTTAGTGCTTCACCAAAGGAGATATGCTCATAATTTTGTAGGAAAGTAAAAACATTTCCTGTCGCATGACAAGAAAAACAAGTAAAAATTTGTTTTTCACGAGAAACACTCATAGAGGGATTGGTATCTTCATGAAAAGGACAGACTCCAAAGTAATTTTTTCCACGAGCAACAAGGGGAATTCTTTCTCCAATAATATCAACAATATCAACTTTTTTACGAATCTCATTGATTATGTTTTGATTTTCCATAAGACTCCTCCCCTGCAATAATTGATCTGTCTACGATTATATCATATTTTTTTTGGCTTTTAAACCAAACATTACAAGATAAAAAAGATTTTCATTCCTTTATTTTTTGAATCATAATGGTAACAACAGAAGAAGGACAAGAAGATTCGATCGCAAGAAGGGAAGTCTTGGGACTTTCAACTAAAATAGATTCTTTTCCTAAATTTGATAGTTCAATCCATTCTTTATCATGAGGAAAATTTAAAATTCCTTGTCCTACAAGAACTATAGGATCTGTGGTAGAAACCCAAGTAGATGTTGTTATATAAACTGTTTTTTCTCCTACTTTTTTAAGGCCTATAGAAAGAAGCTTTTTCTCTTTCAAATCAAGAGATGGATCTGGACGAACTACTGCTGTAAAATCTACTCGATATACTCCTGCCTTAAAAAAGGTAATGGTATTATTTTGACTATTGATATAAAAATCAGAGTGTGTATCGATTACTTTTGTAGCAAGGGGAAGATTAGAAAGAGACTCTACTAAATAACTCTCCTCTTTTAAATCCATAGAAGTTGTCTGAAAAAAAGCAGTAGAAAGTGAAGAAGATCCATTCTCTCCTTTAGGTCCTGTCGGTCCTTGTTTTCCAGGAGATCCAGGAAGACCCGTTGGTCCTTGTTTTCCCGTAGCTCCAGGAAGGCCTGTTGGTCCCCTTTCTCCTTGTGGTCCACGAAGATTTCCAACATTTTTCCAATCTTGAATTTTAGAAAGCCAAGTATAAAGATTTCCTTCAACAAGATAAGCATCCCCCTCTTTTCCTATAGGGTGTTCTTTTCTTAACTCCTCTTCTTGTGAATAACTCCCTAAAATAGTACTTCCTGGACTTCCTTTCGGACCCGTTGGACCTGGAATTGGTACTACCTTCATACAATTCAGTTGATTGTTCTTTTGCATTTTGAAACAATCTTCCTTCTTATAACATGATTCCATCTAGAATACCTCCTAGAATATTTTATGTGTTCCTACAAATTTTTTTCTATTCTTTCTAAATCCATTTACGAACTCCTACTACACATGATACAATTACAAAGGAGGCGCTATTTTGAAAATGGAAAAAAAGAAGACAAATGTCTTGATAATTGTGTTGATTAGTATCATTGTAATTTTACTTCTTTGTTGTATTGTATTATTCATGAAAAATGAATATTTGGATGAAAAATATGAAAAAAGTCCTTCTTTAGAAAGCAATGAGCAAAGTTCTAGTCCTTCTTTGAATAATCAGTTTATCACAAAAGAAGAAGCCATTGATATTGCCTTAAAGGATATTGGTCTAACAAAAAATGATGTTTATGATTTAGAGGTAGAATTGGAAAGAAAATATAACGACGATGTATATGAAGTAAATTTCGATTATAACTATCTTGATTATGAGTATTATATTAACGCAAAAGATGGTCACATTATAAAATCATTCAGTGAAAGAGACTAGATCTCTTTTTTTTACTCTTTCACAAAAACATTCTTTTGTATTTAAAGAAAACATGATACACTACTTACAGGTGATATCATATGTCTTATAAAAAGAAAGAAAAAACTTCCAAAAAAACAATTTGGAAGGGACTTATTTTCATTATCCTTTTAGGAATCCCACTTTATTTTGGTACTTCTTATCTAACTACCAAAATCATGGATTTGAGTAACAAAAATTCAAATTCAACTCAAACTCATAGTCTTTTAGATAATTTAGAAACCATTCAACCAATTTCTATTGAATCTTTTCTACAACAATTTAATCAAATATTAAAAGAACACTCTCTTCCCTATCAAGTAAAAAAACAATTTCAAAGACAGTCTAATACCTATATTTATACGTTGGATGATAAGATTCGTCTTTATATAGAACCTGTCAAAAAACTTGCTAGTCAGTCTAAAGAGACCTTACAAATGTCAGCACTTCTTTTTTCAACGGATTATGAGAATCAAGAAGAAATGAAAAGTTTACTTTACTGTCTTTTTCAAGCAAATAATAAAAATTTAGGGCAAGATGAAATAGAACAAATTTTATCCAATATTGAAAAAACAGAAAATCAGAAGGAAGAGACTTCAACTTCTGAATTCTTTCAATATAGAGGACTTGAAGCTAGTAAACAAATAGATAAAGATTCTATTCGCTATCGAATAGGAAGAATTATGGAATGAAAAAAATTTAATCTTTTTTTTCATTTTTTTGATGCTTGAAAATGTGAAGCATCTCTTCCACAAATTGGACATATGAAATCTTCCTTTGGCTTTCCTTTGACTCTATAACCACAAACATCACAAACATACCAACCCTCTTCTTCTTGTTCTTCCAGATAAGTTGGTGCTTTTTTTGAAGTTTTTCCTTTTAATACATTTCGATAATACTCATAAGTCATTGGCTCTTTTTCTTTTAAAAGATTGCTTTCTATGACTTTTGCAAAAAAGGAAATATGACTTCCCATATCGACAGTTTCAATGATTTCTCCTATTAAATAAGAAGAAGCATCTAATAAAACAGGGAGTCCTTTACTTTCTAAAGTAGAAATATTTCTAAATTTGTCTTTTTCTTTACTACTTTGAAATCCAAATTCAGAAATAATGTTTGGATCTGTTTCAGTAGACAAAATAGAAATAGCTATTTTTTTTGTCTTTAAAATTTGTTTGGTTGTTTCATTTTCTTTATTCAAATGAAAACATATTTTGATCTCTTTGGTTGTAACTTGTGTTAAAGTATTCATAACACATCCATATTTTCTCTTATTTTCATCTACAGTTGTAATGATATACATTCCATAACTAATTTGATGAAGTGCTTCTCGATTTTTCACATGACTAACCCCCCATCTACTGAAATAACAGCACCTGTTGTATAAGAAGCATCGGAACTTGCTAAATATACATAAATGCCCGCTAATTCTTTGGGATCTGCCATTTTCTCAAGAGGAATCATTTTTTTTAAGCTTTCTAGCATTTCATCACTTACATTTTCTTTAACCATATCTGTTCCAACTACTCCTGGAGCAACTGCATTGACACGAATATTTTGATGTCCCAATTCTTTTGCACAAGCTTTTGTAAAACCAAGAACTGCAGCTTTTGCACAAGAATATGCAGGTTGTCTTGGAGAACCATAAATTCCTACCATAGAAGCTGTATTGATGATACTTCCACCACTTTTTTGCTTGACCATTACTCTTGAAACAGCCCTTGTCATTCTCATAATTCCATAAACATCTAATTGCATGACTTGATCAAATTCACTATCTGTTAGTTCTAAAATAGATTGCGTAGTTGTAATTCCTGCATTATTGACCAAAATATCAATTTTTCCATATTCTTTTTCAATTTTAGAAATAAGCATCTCTACTTTTTCAGTGGAAGTAAGTTCCATTTCTACTCCTACAACTTGTGCATTTGGATATTTTTCTAGGCACTCTTTTTCAGCCTTTTTTGCTGTTTCAACTCGGCTTCCACCAAGAATAACAATCGCCCCTTCTTCTAGAAATCTTTCTACAATGCTCTTTCCAATGCCTCTTGTTCCTCCTGTTACAATAGCCACTTTTCCTTCTAATTTCATTTTAACCACCTCTTTCTTTTATTATACTTGTTTTTCTTTGCAAAAAAAAGAAGGAAATCTCGGTTCTTAAACATTAAGGAGTGGTGAAAGAAATTTTGCCACTTTTTTCATTTTTAAAAATATTTGTAGATATTAAAA
>CANQEE010000003.1 GCA_947594595.1 uncultured Bacilli bacterium | reverse complement strand
TTATATAAAAAATATCCAGAAGAAGATTTAGAAATGTTATTTCCTTTATTTGCTATATACTATAAAAATGGAAATGACAAAAAAGCTAAAGAATATTTAAAAAGAATTGATAAATGTAATCCAAATTTTGTTAAGTTTTTTAAAGGTACTATAGAAGAAAGCAAAAAAGTTAGTTCTGGTTATTATAGTAGAGGTGATTCTTCTGAAATTTTTATGTACTTGGAACGTTATGATTATTTATTGGTAACAATGCCAAAACTTCATGAATATGTTATAGAAAATTTAATGAAAAATAAAAAATAATAATATAGAAATTTTTAAAAGATAATAAAATAATAGGTTAGTTACACATTGACTATCCCCAGGTGGTGAAGGTGCTGAGGTTGTCTATGCACTAAGAAATAACGATACACTTGCTAGAAATATTTTAGAGGCAATTGGAAGCGAAGGACAAATCACTCGAAAATATTATCAGAGACGTCTACCAGAAAATCCAATGCAAGATTATTATTTTATTATTCGGGATACAGATCCTGCACAGTCTCTTCTTTTAGAGTATGGCTTTATTGACAATCCAAATGATCAAGAAAAACTTCAAAATGATCTTTTAAAATATGTGGAAGCTGTTGTAAGAGAGGTCACTACATATGGAGGATATACTTATCGTCCTCCAGAAGATAGCAATGAAGATTTTTATACAGTTCAAAAAGGAGATAGTCTATGGAGTATAGCCCAAAGATTTGATGTTTCGGTCCAAGAATTAAGGGAGGCAAACAATTTATCATCAGATACTCTTCGAATCGGCCAAGTTTTAAAAATTCCAAAAGAAGAAGTACTCCCTCCTTCTATGAATGAACAAACCTATATTGTAAAAAGTGGAGACAGTCTATGGAGTATCGCAAGAGATTTTGGGATATCCGTTCAAGAATTAAGAAGTGCAAATAACTTATCCACTGATCTTCTTCAAATTGGTCAAGTCCTAAGAATTCCAAGAACAATAGAATCAGAGATAGAACTTGAAGAATATATTGTCCAAAGAGGAGACAGTCTATGGACCATCGCACGTCAATTTGAAACAACAGTCAATGAACTGCGCCGTCTTAATAATTTAAATAGCGATGTTCTTCAAATTGGTCAAGTCTTGAAAGTTCCTAGAATATCTGTTTCTCCAGAAGTTTCTCCAGAAACAACTTATACTGTACAAAGTGGAGATAGTTTGTGGAGTATTGCAAGAAAGTTTGGAATCAGTGTTGATACATTAAAACAAGCGAATAATTTAGTAAATAATTTATTACAAATTGGTCAAATTCTAAAAATTCCAACTAATCAAGAAAGTCCTTCTCCTCTTTTCTATACAGTAAAAAGTGGAGATAGCTTATGGAGTATTGCAAGAGATTTTGGAGTAAGTGTCGCAGCTATACAAGAAATTAACAATTTAACCAGCAGTCTTCTTCAAATTGGAGAAGTTCTCCAAATTCCTCAATCTTAGTATATTAAGCCTTATCATAAACAGGCTTTTTCTTTTCTAAAATATTGTGTATAATAAAGAAGACATGTGAAAGGGTGAAAAAACATGATTGAACGTTTGGATGCAATGGAGGAAAAATACATTTCTTTACAAGAAACTTTATCTAGTGAAGAAGTTTTAAAAGATATGAATCGAATGAGAGAATTATCCAAAGAGTTGAGTGATTTGGAAGAAGTAGTTCAAGTCTATCGTCATTATAAACAAGTTCTCTCTTCCATAAAAGAAGATAAAGAAATGTTAAAAGATAGAGAACTTGGAGAAATTGCAAAAGAAGAACTGATTCGTTTAGAAGAAGAAAAAGAAACTTTAGAAGGAAAATTAGAAATTTTATTGATTCCAAAAGATCCCAATGATGGAAAGAATGTAATTGTTGAAATTCGAGGCGCTGCAGGGGGAGATGAGGCTAATATCTTTGCAGGGGATTTATTTAGAATGTATTCAAAATATGCAGAAAGAGAAGGATTTCGAATTGAAGTAATAGATGCTATAGAAGGAACAGCTGGAGGATTTTCTCAAGTTGAATTTATGGTCAAAGGAGATAATGTTTATTCTAAATTAAAATATGAAAGTGGCTCTCATAGAGTACAACGAATTCCTGTCACAGAAAGTAATGGTAGAATTCAAACTTCTACTGCTACAGTTCTTGTAATGCCAGAAGCAGAAGATGTTAATATCGAGATTAAACCACAAGATTTGCGTATTGATATTTATCGTAGTAGTGGATGTGGTGGACAAGGAGTCAATACAACAGACAGTGCGGTTCGAATTACCCATCTTCCATCAGGAATTGTAGTTACTTGTCAAAATGAAAGAAGTCAAATTCAAAATAAAGAACAAGCAATGAAAGTTTTACGCGCTCGTCTTTATGAACAAGAACAACAAAAACAAGATCAAGAGCTTGGAATAGAAAGACGAAGTAAAATTGGAACAGGAGATCGAGCAGAAAAAATAAGAACTTATAATTATCCACAGAATCGTGTTACAGACCATAGAATTGGATTTACCACCAATACTCTTGATCGAATCATGAATGGACAATTAGAAGAACTGATCGAAGCACTCATAACAGAAGATCAAAATCGTAAATTAAAAGGAGAATAATAAATGCGTATAGAAGAAGCAATTTGTTATGGAAAAGAGAAAGTTCATTCTGATTTTGCTAAAATATTATTGAGTGATTTATTGGGAAAAAATCCCTTAGAACTTTATTTATGTTTAGAAGAAGAGGTTCCAATAAATTTATTAGAACAGTATAAAAAGGAAATTCAAGCCCTTCAAGAAGGAACTCCTATTCAATATGCAATAGGGCATGTACAATTTTTTAATAGACAATTTTATGTGGATAAAAATGTGCTTATACCACGTTTTGAGACAGAAGAGTTGGTTGAAAAGGCACTAGAATATATCCAGCAAATATGGGAAAAGGATTTTCCTCTTCATATTTTAGATCTTGGTTGCGGAAGTGGTGTTATAGGTCTTACTTTACAAGATAAGTTACCCTCTTCTACAGTAGAACTTCTTGATATTAGTGAGAAAGCTTTAAATGTTGCTAAAAAAAATAGTGAAACATTACAAATTCCAGTACTGTTTCATCAAGGTGATTTTTTAGAAAATTTAGAATCCAGTCCCTTTGATATTATTATTTCGAATCCCCCTTATATTAGAGAAGATGAAGAGATCGAAGAAATAGTTAAAAAAAATGAACCTGCACTTGCTCTTTATGGAGGAAAAGATGGACTTTCTTGTTATCGTAAAATATTACAGCATGTAAATTCCTATTTAAAAGAAAAATTTTTACTTGCTTTTGAAATTGGGGAAACTCAAAAAGATTCACTTACTGAACTTGTAAAAATCTATTTAAAAGATGTAGAAATAGAATGTTTAAAAGATTTACAGGGAAGGGATCGTATGCTTTTTGTCTATCGAAAAGGAAATGGATAACTTCTTTTTCTTTTAGAATAAAAAGTGTTAAAATAAAAAAAGATATAGATGGGATGATGAAAATGCCAAAACAACAAATTTCTGATGCAACCAAAAAGAATTGGGAAAGATTAAATGTTTCAAAACGAGGAAAACTCTCTTCTCGTGCGAATAAAACGCAGTCCACAAAAAAAATTATACCCATTGAATATATGAAAAATCCTTCTACGATTTTATTTTTAGAAGATCTTATGAAAAAAATGGAATTATATAAATGGAAAAAAGAGGAAGTTCTTTTTTCTATTGCAGTTTCTCTCTTTCAAAGAAAAGGAATTTTTTCTCATTCTAATGTACAAAGGTTTCTAAAAGAATACCCTTATTCTCTCATCGAAGAAGTAAGAAAAATGGAACTTCCAAATGAAATAGATCTTTTAGGATTATTTTATCAATCTTCCTTACTAGAAGGAGTTAAAAACAAAAAAGGTTCTTATTATACACCTGAAATGGTTACACATCATATGCTTCATTCTTTACAATTTTCTAAAGGACAAACCTTTTTAGATCCATGTTGTGGAAGTGGAGCGTTCTTTCTTGCTCTTGAAAATGTTTCTCCTACACAAATTTATGGAATTGATAATGATCCTATCGCAGTTATGATTGCCAAAGCAAATTTAATTTTAAAATTTCCAAAAATTTCCTTTTATCCACAAATTGAGTGTTTTGACTATTTGAATGAAAAAAGTTCATGGCATGACTTAAAGTTTGACTATATTATTACCAATCCCCCTTGGGGAGCAATTCCAAATCAAAAGAAGATTTCTTCTTCTCAAGAATATTTTTCTTGCTTTTATTATCAAGCATACTCACAATTGAAAGAAAAAGGAATTATTCGTTTTTTATTTCCTTATTCAGTTATGAATGTAAAAGCACATAAAGATATAAGAACCTTTATGTTAGAACATGGAAATTTAAAACAAATTACAATCTATGATACCTTGTTTAGTGGCGTTACAACTTCCTATGTAGATATAGAAGTTAAAAAAGAAGAGCAAGGCCCTTTTGTAAAAGTTATTGAAAACAAAAAAAAGAAAAAAATTTCGGTTGATTCCTTTTATGAAACAGAAAATAGAGTATTTAATTTATTAGAAGAAGTTGATAGGGGAATTATACAAAAAGTAAAAAAGAATGCCAAAGAAACCTTGAAAGATAGTTTATGGTCAATTGGTATTGTTACAGGGAATAATCATGAAAAATTACTTCCTAGAAAAATAGATGACAGTGAAAAAATTTATACAGGAAAAGAAATTGATGCTTATGAATTAAAACCAGCAAAAAACTATCTTATTTTTAATCCTTCTGAATTACAACAAGTAGGGAAAGAAGCAATTTATCGTGCACCTGAAAAATTGGTTTATAAGTTTGTATCTAATAAATTAGTATTTGCATATGATTCTTCAAAAAGTTTATTTTTGAACAGTGCGAATATTTTAATTCCAAACATTCCAAACATGTCCATTAAAACTGTCATGGGATTTCTCAATTCTAAGTTATATCAATATTTATATATAAAATTATTTGGAGAGATAAAAATATTAAAGGGAAATTTAATGGAACTTCCATTTCCTCTTTTGACAAAAGAAGAGGATGAAAAAGTTTTACATTGGGTCAACCGAATTTTAGAAAAAGATGAGTTAGCAAAAGAAGAATTAGATGCATTTATTTTTCAACTCTTTGCCCTTACTAAAAAAGAAAAAGATCAAATTGAAAAAGTAGTTTCTAAAAAATAAGAGAAACTTTTTCTTTTTCATAAAAATTTGTCAAAATTTCTTTTTTTCTTTATGAATAAAATGAATTAACTCTTCTCATTTTTAAAGAGAAGGGAATGAAAAAAATGAAAAAAAGTATGATTCTTTTAGTTCTTATTGTATTTTGTATCAATGTAGGGGGAAAAGCCTCTTCTTCTATCATTATTCCAAAAGATGCGATTCGGTTTCGAGTGATTGCTAATAGTAATAGCATAGAAGATCAACAAACAAAAAAGGCAGTAAAAGATCAATTAACTTCTTTTTTACAACCTATCTTATTAGAAAATAAAACAAAAAAGCAAATGAAAGCAAGCCTTTTAGAAAATAAAACAGAAATGGAAACAGTGGTTCAAAATGAATTAAGAGAAGAAAATAGATCTCTTCCTTACACGATAGATTATGGAATGCATTATTTCCCAGAAAAAGAATATCAAGGTGTTACTTATCAAGAAGGAGAATATGAATCTTTAGTAGTCCGTTTAGGAAAGGGTGAAGGAGAAAATTTCTGGTGTGTTTTATTTCCACCACTTTGTTTATTAGAAGGAGAAAAAACAGAAAGTGAAAAGGTAGAATATACATCGTTCATTCAGGAAATTCTTGATTCTCTCTTTCATTAAAAAAGCCTAATCGCTTTTTTTCTTTGTTCATAAAATACAACAGGTGATTTTATGAGAGCAATTGTACTTTCAGGGGGAGGAGCTAAAGGAAGTTATCAAATTGGTGTTTGGAGAGCTCTTCGAGAGTTAGGAATTTCCTATGAGATTGTTTGTGGAACTTCTGTAGGAGCTTTAAATGGCTTGTTTTTTACAACAGGAGAATATGCTCTTGCAAAATATATTTGGTCCACGATTCAACTTGAGGATATTTTGAAAGGAACAGATGCTTATTTTTTAGAAAAAAGCAAGACAATTATTCCTTATATTGGACATTACCTTTTTAAAGGAAGTTTCGATAACACTCCTTTAAAAAAATTAGCTTGTGAACTGATTGATTTGAAAAAATTAAGAAAGAGTTCTATACGTTTTGGAATTGTAACAACTTCTCTTCCTTCTCTTTATCCTGTAAAAGTAGAAGTAAATCAATTAGAAGAAGATAAAATTTGTTCATTTTTATTAGCCTCTTCTGCACTTTTTCCTGCTTTTCCAACGATTCAAATAGAAGGACAAACTTATATGGATGGAGGCCTTTTTGACAATTTACCAATTGATTTTGCTCTAGAGATGGGTGCAGATCAAATTTTTGCAATTGGATTGAAAAAAGGGGATGTTTTAGATGAAAAATATCAAAATATCCCAAATATTCTCTATTTAACTCCATCCAAAGATTTAGGAGGTGTACTAGATTTTGATCATCAAAAGATTCTTGCAAATATGAGATTAGGGTATGAAGATGCTCTACATTTCTTTCAAAAGAATCACTTCTAGGATTTATTTTCTCCTCATACAATAAGTAGGAGGACATTATGGAATTTGTTCGTTATTTGTTGGTTGGAATTGGCTTATCGATGGATGCATTTTCTCTTTCTATTTTATATGGACTATTTTTAAAAAATAAGAAACTTGCACTTATTTTAAGTAGTAGTGTTGGTCTTTTTCATTTTTTTATGCCTTTTTTTGGAAGTTTAATAGGATCTTATTACATTTCAAAATATCTTATGCATCCTAACTATTTAGTGGGAATTATTTTTTTATTTCTTTCATTAGAGATGCTTTTTTCCTTAAAAGAAGAGGAAAAGGCAAGCCCTATTGAAAATATTTTTCAAGTTCTTTTCTTTGCTTTTACTGTAAGTTTAGATAGTTTTTCTGTCGGTCTAGGATTTGGCGCGACAAAAGAAAATGTTTGTTTTGCAGGAATCATTTTTACATTTTGTAGTTTTCTATTTACATATTGTGGACTCTTATTTGGAAAAAAATTACAAAAATCATTTGGAAAGAAAGCCAACCTTTTTGGCTGTGTACTGCTATTTCTCCTTTCTCTTTTTTATCTTTTTGGATAAATTTTTTTTCGTGTGAAAAACTAAAATTAGGAGGAATTTATGAAAAAATATCAAAAACAAAAATGTCAAAAACATCTTCAAAAACAAATAAAAGAGACACTTACAAGAAAAACGGAAAGTATTGAAAAAGGAATTCAATATTATAAGGAGGTAAAAAATAGAGTAGAGGATTCTCTTGAATAGAAAATTTGTTTGAAAAGGAAGAGAGAATCATAACAAGTTAGATGATAAAAACTAATGAAACAAAAAGATGTAAAAAGAAAATGAAAATGTCATTTTTTGTCAAAATTTTTGGATCATTAAAAATTGAATCATTAAAAATCTCCTTTTACAATAAAAAAAGAAAGGAGTTTTTATGAAGACACAAGTTTATCAAAAAGAAGTTCATTTTCCTATTTTTGAAAAGATTCTTTTAATGGGAGATCTCTTTTCTATTTCGATACAGGATATTATGATGCATCCTTCTCAGCATGGATTTCAACAAATTTCATTTTTAGATGGAGGAGAGCAAGTTGGGATCTTAGACATACAATTTGAATCTAAAAATGTGAATTGTAACTTTTCTTTTTCTACACCAGTAGGAGAGTTAGAAGGAACTTTTAATAATATAGAAGAAGATATTCAATTTTCTCTTTCTACTAAGGGAAAACCTTATGATGCAATAAAGGGTCGTTATCAATTCCATTTAAATTCTAAGAAGGAAATTATTTTACAAGGGATTCGTTGTGTCTTTCAAAAACAAAATCAAATTCTTTATTCAATGAATTTACAAAAAAATTTTGTTCTTGGGTTCTATCAAAATTATTTACGCTCTCCAAAGCCTTATGAAAATTTCTTATTACAAAAAAAAGGACCCATTTTTTCTTATTGTTATCAACAAAGAGGAAAAGGATGTACTTATGCTTTAAATATTGAAAAAAAGAGTAATGATATTGACTCCTTTTCTCCTCCAAATTCTACCATTTCTTCTTTTCTTTCTAAATTTCAAGAACGAATGCAATTTCAAGAAATCAATTTGTATCAAAATTTTATATCTGCTTGTTTTAGTGAATATGAAGAAGAATTTGTAGAACAGATAACAGGAATAAAGAAATCTTCTTTTCAAAAAAATAAGGAATTGATTCATAAACTTCATCAATAACTTCTATTAGAAAAATAAAAGAAGAAGCTTTATTAAAAGAGATTTAGATGGAAAAATTCTAATAAGATCAAATCGAGTGAAATTCACTCTTTTCTTTTGACAAAATTTGTCTGTTCTTATATGATTAAGATGGTGACAAAAATGTTAGTAAATATGATAGAAATGTTAAAGGATGCAAAAGAGCATCATTATGCTATTGCACACTTTAATATCAATAATTTAGAATGGACTCAATATATATTAGAAGAGATGGAAAAGTTAAAACGTCCTGTTATTTTAGGAGTCAGTGAAGGAGCTGCTAAATATATGGGTGGGTTTTCTGTTGTTGCAGAGCTTGTAAAAGCATTAGTTAGTGCAATGAAAATTACGATTCCTGTTTGCTTACATGTAGATCATGGAAGTAGTTTTTCAGTTTGTAAGGAAGCAATCGATGCAGGATTTACTTCTGTAATGATTGATGCTTCAAAGTATCCACTCTCTGAAAATATTCAAATAACGAAAGAAGTTGTATCATATGCTCATCCGTTAGGAATTTCTGTCGAAGCAGAAGTAGGGCATATTGGAGAGAATATAAATAGTCTTGATTCAAAAGAATTGAATGCAACCTTGGAAGAAGCCAAAATGCTTTATGAAAAAACACAAATAGATGCTTTAGCTCCTGCGCTTGGAAGTGTTCATGGACTTTATAAAGGAGAACCTCATTTAGATTTTGAAAGAATGAAAGAAATCAAAGAAAATCTTCCTATTCCACTTGTTCTTCATGGAGGGACAGGAATTGAAGAGATAAAAATTCAAAAAGCTATTGCTTGTGGGATTTCAAAAATTAACATCAATACAGAGTTACAACTCGTATGGAGTAAGGCAGTTCGCACCTTTCTAGATGAAAACAAAGAAGTCTATGATCCAAGAAAAATTATTGCGAGTGGAAAAGAGGCCATTCAAACAAGAATAAAAGAGATCATTACTTTGTTTGAATCAGAACGAATGTAACAAGAAAATGGAAAAGAAATAAGATATAGTAGTAGGAGGTAGGCATGAAAATACTTGAGATTGAAGGGGGAAAAACCCTTTCTGGAACGGTTCGAATTAGTGGGGCTAAGAATAGCGCTGTAGCCTTAATTCCAGCAGCAATTTTATCAGATGAAAAGGTTACGATTTGTAATGTTCCAGAAATAACAGATATTGATGCACTCTGTGAAATTTTAAATCATTTAGGTGCCCAAGTAAAACGTGCTAGTGAAAGTATTGTCATTGAAGCAAACGGAATGAAGAATAAAGCAATTCCTGCTTCGATGTCTAAAAAGTTACGGGCATCCTATTATTTTATGGGAGCTCTTCTTGGAAAATATGGAAAAGTAAAAATGCGTTTTCCTGGAGGATGTTCGATTGGAACAAGACCTATTAACTTGCACTTAAAAGGTTTTGAAGCTTTAGGTGCTAAGATTTTGGAAGAGGACAATTGTTATTTGATTGAAGCAGAAAAATTGCATGGAGCTAATATTTATTTAGATACGGCTTCTGTTGGTGCTACGATCAACATCATGTTAGCGGCTGTTAAGGCCAAAGGAAAGACAGTGATTGATAATGCAGCCAAAGAACCAGAAATCGTCAATGTGGCAACCCTTCTTAATAATATGGGGGCAAAAATTACAGGAGCAGGAACTTCTACAATCAAAATTCAAGGTGTTTCTTCTTTAGGTGGATGCTTTCATGAAGTAATTCCAGATCGAATTGAAGCGGGAACTTATTTGATTCTGGGTGCTTGTTGTGGAAATCATGTAAAGATTGATAATATCATCCCTGGGCATCTTGAAGCTTTAACTTCTAAGTTAGAAGAAGCAGGTGTAGAAATGGAAATAGGCGCTGATTTTATCATAGTCAGCAAACCAGAACATCCTAAAGCAATCCAAGTAAGAACGCAACCTTATCCCGGTTTTGCAACAGACTTACAGCAACCCTTAACTGCATTTCTAACACTTTGTGATGGAAAAAGCAAAATTGATGAGACGATTTGGGAAAATCGTTTTATGCATGTTCCTTATCTCAATCAGCTAGGAGCGGATATTCGAATTAAAAATCAAACAGCAACCATTAAAGGACCAACAGAATTAGTAGGAACGACTGTAGTGGCAACAGACTTAAGAGCAGGAGCTTCTTTAGTTATTGCTGGGTTGATGGCAGAAGGAATTACTAAGATTACAAATGTTGAACATATTTTAAGAGGATACGAGCAAATCGTTGAAAAATTGACAAACATTGGTGCTAATATAAAAGAAAGAGAAATATAATATAGAGACTCTTTCTTTTTTATTAGGAGGTGTTTGTTATGCATCATAAGAAACTTCTTTTTTGCATTCTTATGTGTGTCATTATCTACTTTATTTATCAATTTACATCTTCTCAAAAATTAACCTATTTATCTTTAGGAGACTCTCTTGCTTTAGGAGAAAATGCTTATGGAAATGTCCAATATGGGTATAGTGATTCCATCGCATCTTATCTAAAAAGAAATGATCTACTTGCATTTTATACCAAAGAGTTTGCAAAAAATGGTGCGCGTGTGAAAGATTTAGAGAATATGATTTTAAAAAATGAAACCATTCAAATTGGAAAAGAACAATATGTTTTAAAAGAATTGTTACGACGCGCCGACTTTATTACTCTTTCAATTGGCGCTAATGATATTTTAAGTGATCTTTCTTTAAAAAATATACAACCTTCTCTATTAGAGGAAGAAGAAATTGTAGAAAAAATAGATCAAACCATGATTTATATAGATCAACTTTTAAAAAAAATGGAAAGATATACAAACGCCAAGATACTAATCGTTGGATATTATAATCCATTTGAAAGTAATGTGAAATTAGATCGATTATTTTCTTATTTAGAACTTTCCTATCAAAAAATAGCTACCAAACATAAAGCTTCTTATATTTCTACACTTTCTCTATTTAAAGCTCATCCAGAGTATTTACCGAATCCTTTTAATATTCACCCAGGAAGTAAAGGATATAGTGCTATTTCGAATCAAATCATTTCGTATTTAGAAGATCAACTTTTAAAAGTGCTTGTCAAATAAGAAAAAATTTGTTATAGTAATAAAGCAAATCGAATTACTATGATCTTTTAAAGATCATGGCGGAAGGAGAGGTTAAAATGAAAAAAGGAATTCATCCAGATTATAAGCCTTGTAAAGTAACTTGTGCTTGTGGAGAAACATTTGAAACAATGTCTACCAAAGACGAAATCGTTGTAGAAGTTTGTTCAAAATGTCATCCATTTTATACTGGAAAACAAGCAAGAACATCTCGTGCTGGAAAAGTAGAGAAATTTAATAAAAAATATGGATTTGACCAAAAAGAAGCTGCATAAGCTTTTTTCTTTTTTTAACATGATAAAAAAAGTGAAGATGCTTCTTTAAAGTTTTACAAAGGATACTTTTTTACTTTCACTTTTCTATCAAGAACACTTTTCAACATTTTTTGATTGGTTGTAAATACTTTATTTTTTTCGATCATTTCTAGACCTTGCTGATCTACCAGATAAATGTATAACAAATCAGATTCTTGAACTTTTAATTTTTGAAGTTCTTCAAGTTGATAAGAATCTAAATCTTCAGGAATTGCTAGTAGTTTATAAGAACCTGTTTCAGAGAAAACCACATGACCAGAGAAAGCATAATCTACTATAAAATTACAACGATCTAAAAAATCAATATGTAGGTGAAATTGATGATTGATTTCTCTTAATTTTCCATCATGATTTATCCTATTGGAAAATTCAGTTTTATATGAATTTAAATTTAATCGATCTCTTTCTTTTTTATTAAAGAAAATAGTGATTGATTTTTTTTCTTCCATTTGAATCACATCCGAACTTATTATAAATAAAAATAGATATTTTTACAATAAAAGTTTTTTCTTATTAGTTTTTAAGAAACATTATGATATATTTTGAATTTTAAAGCAAAGCTGTGCTACAATAAAATAGAAAAAGTGGAAAGGAGAGCTTTATGAAAATTGGAATTGCAAATGATCATCGAGGGTATCAATTAAAAACAAAATTAGTAGAAGTTTTAAAGAATAAATACGAAGTAGTTGATTATGGAACTAAAAATGAAGAAAAAGTAGATTATCCAGATTATGCTTTTTTATTAGGAGAAGCTGTTGCTCAAAAAAAAGTAGATTATGGAATTGCTATCTGTGGAAGTGGAATTGGTATTTCAATTGCATGTAATAAAGTAAAAGGAGTATTAGCTGCGAAAGTAGAAAATGTAGAAGATGCAAAGAAGACAAGAATGGATAATAATGCCAATATCTTATGTCTTTCTGGTACTCAAAAGATAGAACAAGCAAAAGAAATAGTAGAAGTTTTTTTAAATACTCCTTTTTCTTCCTTAGATCGTCATAAAAGAAGAATTGAAAAAATTCATAGCTATGAAGAGGGATCTTATGTCCGTTAAATTTTTTGTTTATTTATTTGTAACCATTGGAGTTATTTATTCTATGGATGCTGTTCGAATCAATCAAATTTTTAAAAAAGGTAAAGTATTACAAGCACGCCTCTTTTATTTCTTTTTAGCAATCTCTTTGATTTATTTAGCTTCTAATTTTATTATTGATTTTTTTGAAGCTTCAAAAATTTATTAAAACACGTATAAAATAACTTTTTTTTGGAAACACTTCTAATGAGGTGAGAAGATGAAAAAAAGAAAGTTAAAACGTTTCGTAGTTGTAGGAATTTATGTAGTTTTACTTGTAGCAGTTACAGCAACCACTTATTTTGTTAGTCTTACATTCCAACCAACGGAAAAGAAAGAAGAAAAAGTAGATTATGTAAATGATTCTGTGATTGAAGAAAATCTTCCTGTTGTTCAAACTGATGAAGTAACGTTTGGAAAACCTTATCAAAGTGAAGGAGTTACCATTGCAAAATACTTCTATGATTATCAAGGAGAAAAAGAACAACAAGAACGTTCCATTATCTACCATGAAAACACATATATCCAAAATTCTGGAATGGACTTTAAAGCAGATAGTATCTTTGATGTTATTTCCGTTTTAAAAGGAACTATATTGGATGTAAGAGATGATGAGTTAATGGGAAAAACAGTTGAAGTAAAACATGATAATGGCTACATTAGTACGTATCAAAGTCTTAGTGAAATAGCAGTTCAAAAAGGAGATACAGTGGAACAAGGACAAGTCATTGGAAAAAGTGGTGAAAATACCATTGATCAAGAAATGGGAAATCATCTACACTTTGAACTTTATAAAGATGGAGCCATTGTAGATCCAGCAAAATACTTTGATCAAAAAATAGAAACAAAAGAAAGCTAACCAGCTTTTTTTCTGTATGAAAAATCTCTTTTTACATATACTAGAAAAGAAGAAACAGTGTTTACAACTAATTTTGTTTTTGGTAGAATAAAAACGATTGAAAGGCGGGATAACAATGTTGGCAAAAGATATTGGAATTGATCTTGGAACAGCGAATGTTTTGATTTATATTAAAGGAGAAGGAATCGTTTTAAATGAACCCAGTGTTGTTGCCATTGATACAGATACGAAAAAAGTTGTTGCAGTTGGACGAGAAGCTAGTGAAATGTTGGGAAGAACTCCAGGAAAAGTAAAAGCCATTCGTCCTATGAAAGATGGTGTTATTGCAGATTTTGAAATTACAGAAATTATGTTGAATACCTTTATTAAAAAGATTCATGCTAAAAGTATTCTATCAAGACCTCGTATTCTAATTTGTTGTCCATCAAATATTACGCCTGTTGAAAAAAATGCGATTAAAGAAGCTGCTGAGAGAACAGGAGCAAGGAAAGTCTATATTGAAGAAGAACCTAAAGTTGCAGCCATTGGTGCTGGGATGGATATTTCAAAACCAAGTGGAAATATGGTCATTGATATAGGAGGAGGAACAACAGATATAGCCATTCTTTCTTTAGATGATATTGTAACAAGTTCATCCATTCGAATTGCAGGAAATGTTTTTGATCAAGATATTATCAAATATATTAAAGAAAAATACAAACTTTTAATAGGAGATAAAACAGCAGAAGAGATAAAAATCCAATTTGGAAATGTATTTCATCCAAGTAAAAAGGAAAAAATGGAAGTACGAGGTAGAAATCTTGTAACAGGATTACCTGATACCATTGAAATTACGGAAGATGAAGTAGAAATAGCTCTTCATGAAAGTCTTTATAAAATTATTAAGTCTGCAACCAATGTCTTAGAACAAACTCCCCCAGAATTGTCTGGAGATATTGTAGAAAAAGGAATTGTTTTAACAGGAGGAGGAGCGATGTTAAGAGGTCTTACAGATTTATTTAGTCAAGAACTACAAGTTCCCGTCTTTATTGCAGATTCTCCTCTTACTTGTGTCGTAGAAGGAACAGGTGTTCTTTTAGATCAAGTAAAAAAACTAGAACAAGAAGAGTAATTTCTCTTTGCATTCTTTTTTTTTTATGATAAGATAATACTGTTATTGGAGGAATTTATTATGCAAGTTGTACTTTTAATCATTTCAATTTGTTTGATTGTGATTGTATTACTACAAAGTGGAAAAGCAGAAGGAGCCTCTCAAATTTTCTCAGGAGGAAATTCAGCTTTGTTTAGTCAAAGAAAAGAAAGAGGGACAGAACTTGCCATTAGTCGTATTACATTAGTTCTTGGACTTTTATTCTTTATTATTTGTTTAGTAGAATCATTTTTGTAGAAAATAAGTAGAATTTAAAAAGGCTTCTTGTTAAAAACAGGAAGTTTTTCTTTTAAAAAAATGTAGAATTTTCTGGGTAATCACAAGAAAACATGTTATGATAATAGTATAGTAGAAGGTGATAGAGTGGAAGAGAGAATTCTTGATATTTTAAAACAGAAAGAAAAGGCAATTACTATTTTTGAATTAGAAGAATTATTGGGAAGTAAAGAGCAGCTTTCTTTAGAAGAATTAACTAAAATATTGTATTCATTAGAAGAAAAAGCTCTCATTTATCATACCAATAAAGATAAATATATGATTTTAGAAAATAGTCACTTAAAAAAAGGAGTCATTCATGCCAATAAAAAAGGCTTTGCTTTTGTTGATACTGAAGATAGTGATCAAGATATTTACATTGCAAAAGAAAATATCAATGGGGCTCTTCATAATGATACAGTTTTGGTAGAAGTTACTAGTAAAAAAAATATCGATCGAATGGAAGGAAGAATTTTAAAAGTATTAAAGCGCTCTAGTAAT
This sequence comes from uncultured Bacilli bacterium, assembly GCA_947594595.1. Lineage (GTDB taxonomy): Bacteria > Bacillota_I > Bacilli_A > RF39 > UBA660 > CANQVB01. The sequence continues at coordinate 26,489 of CANQEE010000003.1, read as the reverse complement.
CGTTTTGTTGGAGAAATTACTTTTCAAAATGATGTTGGACTTGTAAAACTTGATGAAGATAAAATTCAAATGGAAGTCGTTGTTTCCAAAGAAAATGCGTTGCATGCTGTCGATGGGCATAAAGTGGTTGTCGAAATTATCAAAAGACTTTCTAACCGGCAAAGTGAAGGAAAAGTTGTGGAAATTATTGGTCATAAAAACGATCCAGGTGTAGATATTTTATCCATTGTTTACAAATATGGAATTGAAGTAGATTTTCCTTTGGAAGTAAAAGAGGAAGTTAAGACGATTCCTGAAGTAGTTTTAGAAGAAGAATACCAAGGAAGAAGAGATTTGCGTGAAGAAGAGATTTTTACTATAGACGGAGCAGATACAAAAGATATTGATGATGCAATTTCAATTCGGAAGAAAGAAGATGGTTATGAATTAGGTGTTCATATCGCAGATGTATCTCACTATGTCAAAGAAGGAAGCCCTTTGGATGAGAGTGCTATGGAGCGAGGTACTAGTGTTTATTTGGTAGACCGTGTAATTCCGATGCTTCCCCATGAACTTTCCAATGGTATTTGTTCTCTAAATCCAGGTGTAGATCGTCTTACCATCAGTTGTGTAATGCAGTATGATTTAGATGGAAATTTAAAAGATTATGAAATTTTTCCAAGTGTGATTCGAAGTAGAAAACAAATGACTTATGCTTGTGTCAATTCAATTTTAGAAAAAGGAGAAGTTCCAGAAGGTTATTCTTCTTTTGTAGAGAGCCTAACTACAATGCATCAATTGGCAGATATTTTGCGCAAGAAGAAGAATGCACGTGGTTCTATTGACTTTGATATTGATGAAGCGAAGATTTTAGTGGATGATGCTTGTGTTCCTTACGAGATTAAACCAAGAGAACGTGGTGTTGGTGAAAAGTTAATCGAAGACTTTATGATTGCTGCGAACGAATGTGTTGCTACGCATATTTTCTATATGAATTTACCTTTTATTTACCGAATTCATGAAAGTCCTAAGGAAGAAAAAATAAGAGATTTCTTACAATTTATTGGAACACTTGGATATCATGTGAATGGAAATGTGAAAAACCAAGATCCAAAGACCATCCAAAAAATTTTAAGTGCATTAGAAGATAAAAAAGAATACAAAATTTTGGCTTCCCTAATGTTACGAAGTATGCAAAAAGCGATTTATTCGAAAGATAATGTAGGGCACTTTGGACTTGCAAGTCCTTGTTATACACATTTTACAAGTCCGATTCGAAGATATCCAGATACGACAGTGCATAGACTTTTACACACCTATCTATTCGACCATAACCTTTCCCATTCTACCTTACAACACTTTGAAGACAAGTTAGTTTATATCGCAGAGCATTCATCAGCCAAAGAACGTTCTAGTGTAGATTGTGAGCGAGAAGTAGAAGATATGAAGATGGCAGAATATATGGAAAGTCATATTGGAGAAGAATTTGAAGGAATGATTTCTTCGGTAATGAACTTTGGTATGTTTGTACAACTGGACAACCTCATCGAAGGACTTGTTCCGATACGAGATATGGATGACTTCTTTCATTATGATGAAGAGAATATGACATTGAAAGGGGAAAAAAGTCATATAGAATATAAAATAGGGGAACGTGTTGTTGTAAAAGTTGTTCGTGCAAATAAAGAAGAAAAACAAATTGATTTTGAAATTGTAAAGAAGGTGTAGTATGGCAGTAAAAAAGAAAAGAAAATTAAAGCGACCTATTAAAACTTTAATCCTTCTTTTCTTAGCAGGAATTTTCTTAGTTAGTGCAGGAATTAGTTATACTTATTTTAGTAAGAAGAATCCAGAAAAAGAAAAGATTTATGAAGTAGCAATTAAGATTCCAGAAGAAAAAGAAGCTTCTCTTGTCATGATTGGAGATGCTTTGATACATAGTACTGTATATCAAGATGCATATCAAAGTGATGGAAGTTATGATTTTAAGCCAATGCTTTCCCATATTAAACCAATGGTTGCAAATTATGATTTACGATATTATAATCAGGAGACAATTTTAGGGGGTAGTGAACTTGGTTATTCCAATTATCCAAGATTTAATTCCCCTCAAGAAGTAGGAGATGCTTTTTTGGATGCAGGATTTAATCTTGTCTCTCTTGCAACCAATCATACTATGGATAAGGGAGAACAGGGTGTATTAAATTCTCTTGCTTATTGGAAGGACAAACCTGCTTTTACGGCAGGAAGCTATTCTTCTTTTGAAGAAAGAGATCGGGTTAAAATCAAAGAAATCAATGGAATCCGCTATGCTTTCTTTTCTTATACAACCTGGACCAATGGACTTGAAACACCTGTTGGAAAAGAGTATTTAAATAATGTGTATTCTGATGAACTTGCAAAAAAAGATATTGAAGCTGTTCGGGACAAGGTAGATGTCATTTTGGTAGCGATGCACTGGGGAACAGAGTATTCTCATGGAATTTCTTATGATCAAGAACGAATTGCCAACTATTTATCTTCACTGGGTGTCAATATTATCATCGGTGCCCATCCACATGTAGTTGAACCTATTGCTTATGTTGGAAATACTCTTGTAATTTATTCTCTTGGAAACTTTATTTCAGATCAAGAAGGAGTTGAACGTTTAACGGGATTGCTTGCATCTGTAAAAATTAAGAAAACAACCAATAGAGGAATTACAACCATTGCACTCGATGATTTAAAAGCAGAACTTCTTTATACTCATTCGAATTATGGAAGAAAAAGGCAATTTACAGTTTATCCTTATACTCAATTATCGAATGCACTCTTACCAAATTATAAAAATTACTATGAACGATATAAAGGAATTGTCCAAGAAATATTAGGGGATCAAATTATCATGCCAGAATTAGGAGGATAACCATGGAAATTGTAAATCGGCGTGCTAAACATGATTATTTTATAGAAGAAACTTATGAGTGTGGAATGGTTTTAGTTGGAACAGAGATCAAATCTATTCGAGCTGGAAAATGTAATTTGAAAGATAGTTATGCAATCATTCGAAATCAAGAATGTTTTCTTCTAAATACTTTTATTTCAACTTATAAAGAGGGAAATATTTTTAACCATGAAGAGACAAGAACGAGAAAATTATTGCTTCATAAAAAAGAAATTCAAAAGTTGGACACAAAAACGAAAGAAGGAGGGTATACCCTCATTCCTTTAAAAATTTACTTTGTAAAAAACAAGGCAAAACTATTATTAGGGCTTTGTAAGGGAAAGAAAAATTATGATAAAAGAGAAAGTTTAAAAGAAAAAGATCAAAAAAGAGAAATTGAAAAATTACAAAAATATAAATATAAACATTTTTGAATAGAAAGATGACAAAGAAGCTTTTAATTACAAGAGTCAAAGAAAGGAAGATTGCTTTCTAAGAAGCAGTTTACAATAAGAAAGAGAAGTGTTATGGGAATGAATCGAGTACATGAAATTATCAAAAGACAACTAGAAGCAGACATAGGGATTCCTTATAGTGAATATGAAAAATTAGATAGAAAAGAACAAGAAAGATTGATTGATAAAAAAATACATCAAATTCCTATCAAGATGGAAGAAAGTCTTTTTACAAGTGAGATTGCAAATGGATATATTGTAATGAGAAAACCAGTAAAAGGGAAAATGCTTCCAATTTCTATTTCTTCTTCAAAGATTTTAAGAAAGATTCTAAAACCTTTTTTTTAAAATAAATGAATGTCTGTTTTTTTAGAAATTTGTCCACTATACAGGATTTCTTTTCATTTCCAATCGTTTCCTGTTACAATTTGTCATATTCTATGTTATAATGATTTAGATAGTAGGTGATCAAGGTGGATTTAATTCGTCTTAAGAATGTAAGTAAGCGATATAAGAATGGTGTAACAGCTATTTATGATATGAACCTGTCTATTCAAAAAGGCTCTTTTGTCTTTGTAATTGGTGGAAGTGGAAGTGGAAAAAGTACCCTTATAAAAATGCTTTATCGGGAAGAAAAACCAACGACAGGTTCCATTATTGTAGGAGGAGTCAATGTCGCAAAGCTTCGTAATAAAAAGGTTTATAAGTTAAGAAGAAAACTTGGAATTGTTTTTCAAGATTATCGTCTTCTTCCTAAGTTAAATGTTTATGAAAATGTTGCTTTTACTATGGAAGTAATTGGAGCTAAAAAGGAAGAGACAAGAAGGAAAGTATTAAAAGCTCTTGAATTGGTTGGCCTTAAAAATAAAATTCATAATTATCCGGACCAATTATCAGGAGGAGAACAGCAACGTGTTGCCATTGCAAGAGCCATTGTCAATGAACCTAAATTATTGATCTGTGATGAACCAACAGGGAACTTAGATCCAGATCGTTCTATGGAAATTGTAAAAGTCCTAGAAGAAATCAACAAAACTTGTGGAACAACAGTCATTATGGCAACTCATGATAAAGAAATTGTTAATAAAATGAAAAAACAAGTCATTGTTTTAAAAGAAGGTCGTCTTATTAAACAACAAGAAAGGGGGACTTATGATGAAGCTTTTTAGAATGTTAGGAAGAAGTATTCGGGATGCTTTTAAAAGTGTATTTAGAAACTTTTCTTTATCTCTTGCTTCGATCTCTTGTATTACAATTACTTTGATTATTGTATCCCTTTCAATCCTTGCATCTTTTAATGTAGAGAATTTTACGAAAGAAATTGAAAAGGATATGACGATTGTTGTATTTGTAGAAAATGGAGCTTCTTCTGATACAATTTCTGAAATTGATAAAAAAATAAAAAAGATGGACAATGTGGATTCTTATGTATTTAAAGGAAAAGAACAAGTTAAAGAAGAAATGCAGAAAGAATCTGATATTTTTAATACCATTATGGCAGATTGGGATCAAGAAAATAATCCCTTGAAAGATACTTTTCAAGTAAAGGTAAAAAAAGTAGAAAAGATTAGTGATACAGCAGAAGAAATTAAAAAAATTGAAAATGTTGCTGTGGTAAGGTATGGTGAAGGAATGGTTGATCAAATGGTTACGGCCTTCAAATCTATTGAGAAAGTTGCTTATGGAGTTGTCATTGCTTTGATTGTGGTTACTGTTTTCTTAATTATCAATACCATCAAATTAACTATCTTTTCAAGAAAAAGAGAAATTTCTATTATGCGTTTGGTAGGAGCTAGTAACTTTACAATTAAAACCCCTTTTATTATTGAAGGAATGGTATTAGGTTTGATTGGTGCTATTCTTCCTGTTTGTCTTGTCCTTTTTGGATATCTTGCTTTCTACAATCATTTTGATGGATATTTATTTTCTAAAGTCATTCAACTAATTACTCCTGAACCATTTATCTATTTGGTCTCTCTTATGGTAATTGGAATCGGAATGTTGGTCGGAATGATTGGTAGTGCAAGTGCAGTAAGGAAGTATTTAAAGGTATGAAAAAGCAAAAGATTTTCTTTACAATCCTTGCACTCCTTTCCATTCTAGCACTACCTATGGAAGCAGGAGCAACGACTTTACAGGATTATATTGATAAAGTAAATAAGTATCAACAGGAAGTAGATTCTGCCAATGCGAAGGTACAAAAGACAGATCAAGAAATACGAGCAATTAAAGCAGAAATTTCTTCGCTTCAAGATGAGATCCAGTCTATGATGGAAGAAGCTGAAAGAAAACAACAAGAAATAGAAGAATATAATCAAAGTATTAAAGAAAAAAGTTTAGAAACGAAAGATCTTTTCCAATATCTTCAAATTGCAGATGGAGAAAATGCATATTTAGAATATGCATTTGGTGCGACAGATATTACCGATATGATTTATAGAATGAGTTTAGTAGAACAGTTAACAGAATATAATGATCAGACTATTCATGAATTGGAAGAGATGATTGAAGCTAATAAAGCAAGACAAAAAGAACTTGAAAAAGGGCAAAAGGAAATGGAAGAGAAGAAAGTATTGATGGGACAAAAAATTTCTTCTTTGGAAGGTGAAAAAGCTTCCATTCAATCTGGAGCCATCAGTTCTAATAAACAATTAAAAAATTATCAAGATACTGTAAAAATGTATCAAAATTTAGGATGTAAACCTAATGATATTATCAATGTTACTTGTGCAGTCAATCAATCAATTCCAACCACAGGATGGTATCGACCTCTTGAAAATGGAAGAATTAGTAGTTATATGGGATATCGAAGTTTTTCTGCAGCAGGAAGCAATTTCCATCAAGGAATTGATTTGACAAGTCCAAGTGGAAGAGGAACTCCTATTTATCCAATCGCACCTGGTATAGTTGGACTTGTAGACCAAGATTATTATGGAGCTAATTTAGTAGTTGTTTATCATGTGGGTCCAGATGGAAGAAATTATAGTTCTTTGTATGTCCATATGGACTGGGTTTCTGGAAGCCTTTATAAAGGAAAAGTTATTGATCAAAATACTGTTTTAGGTGGTATGGGAGATACAGGATGGGCTTATGGAGTTCACTTACATTTGGAAGTGGCAGATTGTAGATTATATGATCCAACAGATTCACGTTGTTCTACTTGGAATCGTTGGTCTAATTATGTGATGAATCGTTATAATAGTGGGTTTGAAGGAGCTCAAAGTCTTTTGAATTTACCAACGTCTTGGTATGGAAGATAAGGAAAATACCTGTAGAGGGTATTTTTCTTCCTTTTTAAGGTCTTAATTAGTGGAGGTGTTTATGAAAACAGTTGTGATTACAGGAAGTGGACGTGGTTTTGGCTTTGAAATGGCTAAATTATTTCGTCAAAAAAATTGTCATGTTGTTCTATGCGATATAGACCAAGAAAGTTTAAAGAAAGCAGAAAAAGAACTTACCTCTTTTTCTTCGAAAGGAAGAGTACTTTCTTTTTTAGTGGATGTAACAAAGGAAGAAACAATTTCTAATATGATTAAAGGTGTTTTAAAGGAATTCAAAGAGATTGATATCTGGATCAATAATGCAGGGGTCAATCAACCTAATAAACCAATTTGGGAAATCAAAGAAGAAGAGATTGATCGATTACTTGCTATTGATTTAAAAGGAACTATTCTTTGTTCTAAGCTCATTGTTCCTGTGATGAAAGAGCAGGGAAAAGGTCAAATTTATAATGTAGAAGGTCATGGAAGTAATGATGCTAAAATTTTAGGTTTATCTATTTATGGAACAAGCAAACGAGCAGTTACTTACTTCACAGAAAGTCTTGCTTATGAAATTGAAAAATGTCAACTTCCTATTCAAGTAGGAAAAATTACTCCAGGAATTATGATTACTAATTTTATTCATACAGCTCTTGGAAATGGAGAAGAGATTGAACTAGATGAATCTACTAAAAAAGTTTATAATATTTTAGGTGACTATCCAGAAACAATTGCTGCTTTTATGGTAGATAAAATTTTAACCAATACGAAAAATAATGTCAAATTTACTTGGTTAACCAATCGAAAAGCAGCATTTCGATTTATGACTTCAAAGTGGAATCATAGAGATTTTTTTGCACAAGAAAAGAAGTAATCTTTAATTCTTTGAAATAATGTTTTTATTATGATATATTGAAAATAGAAAGTAGGGATGAAATGATAAGAGGAAGAGAAAGAAAAAAATAAAAAGGGCCACACTTTCTTTTTTCTTTTTAATATTGTTTGGAACTTTATGGATTCATCAAGGGGAAGTACAAAAATTTTACAACTGATCTTTTCATGGAAAGTACAAGAATCTTATGCAATAAGCGATCTTCCAAAACATTCTGGTTCTCCTTATGTTATTATAAATGAAAATATTCCTCAATTTTCAGAAGAAGAAAAAAGTTTATCTTCCTTAGAATCATATAGTCCACTTGATTATTTAGGTCGTTGTGGTATTACTGTTGCGCTCGTTTCTAAAAAAACAATGCCTAAAGAAAAAAGAGGGAGTATTGGCATGATCAAACCTTCTGGATGGCATACGATTAAGTATGATATAGTTGATGGAAAATACTTATATAATCGTTGTCATTTAATAGGCTATCAACTTACAGGAGAAAATGCTAATTTAAAAAATTTAATAACCTGCACAAGACAAATGAATACAGAATCAATGCTTCTTTTCGAAAATCAAGTGGCAGATTATGTAAAAGAAGCAGGAAATCCTGTGCTTTACCGAGTTCGACCCATCTTTTACGGTACTAACTTAATTGCAAGTGGAGTAGAAATGGAAGCTTATTCTTTAAAAGATCAAGGAAAAGGTGTCTCCTTTCATGTTTTTGTTTATAATGTTCAAGATGGCATTGAAATAGATTATCAAACAGGAGAAAGTAAGTTAAAGTAAGAGGTAAAACTCTTCTTTTTTCTTAAAAAAGATTTAAAACTTCAGCGTATAGTTGCAAAATAATTTTCTTTTTGCTATCATTATAATAAGAAAGGTGGTATCAAAGTGAAAGGACACGAAAAAAAAGAAAGAAATTCACTTTTGAAGAAAATAGGAATTGTTTCTCTTGTGATTGTCTTGCTTTTGGTTTGTACATTCATAGTTACAGAGGGAAAAATATTAGAGAAAGCAGGAATTCCTTCCTTATTATTTGAAGCAGGAGGCTATGCTTATGGGGATGTAGATATGGATGGAACTGTTACTACAAAAGATGCAGTATTGATCTTACAAAAAATCGCTGGAAAAAAAGAGTTGAGTACAAAACAGATAAAGATTGCTGATGTGGATGGAGACAAGAAACTCAATCAAATTGATGTACAACTTATTTTAAAAAAAGTAGGGAAAAGAATTCAAAGATTTCCTATAGAAGAGGGAAAATTTGGTTTTGAACCTGGAGATGTTGATCAAAATGGAATAGTTAACACAAAGGATAGTACGATCATTCAAAAATATATAGTTAACCAGACCTCTTTAACAGAATATCAACAAGTTCTTGCAAATGTTTCAGGAGATAATGAAATCAATGAATTAGATGCAGAACTGATTCTATTATTTTGCACAAATAAGATTCGGGAATTTCCAATTCTTAATCCAGAGGAAAAGTATTATACTTTAGGAGATGTAGACGAAGATGGGGAAATTACCTCTAAGGATGCTACAATGATTCAACAGTATTTAGTAAATCTTATTTCTTTACGTATGATTCAAAAACTTGCTGCAGATATCGATGGAGATTTAAAAATTACAGAAGAGGATGTTCGCATAATATTAGAGATGTGTTCTTCCAAGAAAATTCCAGAGAAAGAAGATGATTCTAATTTATCTTCTTCTCAACAAGAGGAAGCGATGCAAGAGGTAGTGAAAGAATTTATCTATGGGGATGTGAATGAAGATGGAAAAGTGACAACAGATGATTCTTTTCTCGTGTTACAATATACAAAAGGTACCTTTTCTCTTTCTTCTTCTCAATTTCAAAAAGCAGATGTCAATGCAGATCAAGTAGTAGATGCTTTGGATGCTGAATTGATTTCAAAATATGTCATTCATGTAATTCCTAAGTTAGATCCAAGTGAGAAATACTATTTGTTAGGAGATGTGAATGGGGATGGAAAAGTTACTTCTAAAGATGCTACAATGATTCAACAAGCATTAGCTGGCTTAAAGAATTTAGATGAAGTTGCAAAAAAAGCTGCTGATTATAATCAGGATAAAAATATAACCAATGCAGATGTATTAGCAATTCTTCAATCATTGACATAAAATTATATGGAGAAAGCCTGTTGAAAGAAATAAAAAAAAGAAAAAATGAATTTGTTTAATTCACAGATTCATTTTTTTTAATGCAAAAAAAGGGGATTCTTTCCAATGAATCATTATACTAAAACGAACTGCTGTTACCGAATGATACGTACAGGGACGTAAGAGAAACGAAATAATTTATTCTTTCTTTCTACTCGATTAAATCCATTGGATTGATAGGTTTTAATTGCCCATCACAATTTGTACAATCAAAAGTTGGAATGTTTTTATTGTTTGTTAATTCGTAAATATTTTTAAAATGCCTTACTACTTGTATAGGCATTTTTGTTTCTATCCCACAAGACTCACATTTATATGTTATAAATTTTACCTTCTTAATATTATCGGTATCTTCACATAATTTGCAAAAATCAACTCCTAATACTCTAGAGATTCGCCACAATGCACCTAGAGAAAAAGTCTGATGATATGCTGTAGATTCGATACCACTGATAAATGAGAGAGAATAATTGATTTCTTCAGCTAAACGCTCTTGAGTCCAACCTTTCAGTTTTCTATATTTTTTAATATTTTTCCCAATTAGTTGATAAATATAATTTTCATCATCTTTTTTGAATTTCAACTCTTTCACCTCCTAAAAATCAGTATTATATTAAAGGTTAGTTATATGCAACTATTCTCATTATCCTATAAAAATAGTGCATTTTTTACTCATTATTAGTCAGTAAAGTTATGAAAACATCCAAAAATAGTGCAATTTTCGTCGAATTTTGTTATAATTGTGTAGAATAGGTGAGTCAAAGGAGGTATTTGATATAAATTTCTTATATTCTTTAGGTTTTCTGTATTGTTATAAATCACATTCGTATTTGTTTAAAAGTGTAAGAAATGCCACTAAAAAATATATAGTTAGATTCAGTTATTGGTTTTAGTCGGTTGGTCTAAAAAAATAAATACCAAGAAAGAGCAAGTTAAAATTTTAGAAAGTTAGGTGGTGATTTATAAAAGTCGATATCAGTTAATAATAGCGAATATAACTAATTTATTGGTAATTTGTTTGTAATCTCACTATTCATCTTGAAAATGATGAAATAAGAAATTGGAGGTAAGTGAATATGGGTTTTATTAAAGCATTTTCAGGTGCCCTGGGTGGCACATTTGCAGATCAATGGAAAGATTTTTATATGCCTAGAGCAAACGTTCCTGGTACTGCAGGATTATTTCAAGCTGTACCACAATCACAAAACAATGGTCGTGGTGAAAATTATAAGGGAAATGAAAATATTATTACGAATGGTAGTAAAATAGTTGTACCAGAAGGTACTGCCCTTATTACTATTCAAGATGGTGCTATTACAGGTTGTATAGCAGAGCCAGGAGGTTTTGAATTTAGATCAGATGACCCAAATTCACAATCTATGTTTGCAGGAGATGGTATTTTTGGTCAAACTCTTAAATCTACATGGGAAAAGGTTAAATTTGGTGGACAACCTGGCAGTCAACAATTAGCATTTTATGTTAATTTAAAAGAAATACCAAATAATAAATTTGGTACGCAATCAGAAATATATTGGGATGATGCCTTTTTTGGAACACAAGTTGGAGCGGTAACTAGAGGTACATATACTTTAAAAATAGTTGATCCATTATTATTCGTGAAGAATTTTGTTCCTGCTAAATATTTACAACCAGGAGCTCCTGTATTTGACTTTGCTGATATGGATAATGATGCTGGAAGTCAATTATTTAATGAAGTAGTTGGTACTTTGTCAGCAGCATTTTCAAATTATACAAATGATCCAAGCAAAGGAAACCGTATTTCAAAGATTCAAGGGGATCAAATAGGTTTTGCACAAGCTATGGCACAAGCAGTTGAAGATGCCTATCAATGGAAAAGTGATAGAGGACTTGAAATCGTTAAAACAGCAATTCTTGCTATTGAATATGATGAAGATACAAAGAAACTAATGAAGGATGTAAAAGCAGCAGATGCACTATCTGGTGCAAGAGGCAATGCATTTATGCAACAGGCTGTTGCTAGAGGAATGCAAGCCGCTGGTGAAAACGGAGGTGGTGCAGGTATGGCCTTTATGGGAATGGGCATGAATGCAGCAGGGAATATGATGGGTGCAATGCAACAACAACCAACTCAATCTTCCTATCAACCTGCATTTGGTCAAGCCCAACCTGTACAGCAAGCTCAAGAAACAGCACAACAAGATCCAATGACAGTTTTAAGTGAAAAGAAAAAATTATTAGATGCAGGGTTAATTACGCAAGAAGATTATGATAAATTAAAGGCACAATTATTGGGATTATAAAAAATGCAAGACGGTTCTAATTCAAATATAACTCCTCCTATAAATAATAATATTCAAAATCATGAGCCTACTATTGTAAAGACGGACGTCGACGCAAAAGATGGACAAGAAAAATGTCCACGATGTGGTTCGACAGATATTTCAACAAATACAAATAATGGTAAATTAAGATGTAATTTTTGCCGTCATGAGTTTGAACCTGAAAAAGTTTCAGGTATGGTAGAAGATATATCTCAATTACAAGGGCAAGTTATGGGTTCAGGAGCGACCGATATTGTTGCGGATACCAATGAAGTTCTAACTTTTAAATGTAGTAGTTGTGGCGCGGAAGTTGTGATAGATACTGCTTCTGCTTCGCAAGCTAGATGCCATTGGTGTAGAAACACATTATCTGTGAATCAACAAATTCCTAATGGTAGTATTCCAGATGTTGTATTGCCTTTCAACATCAATAAAGATACTGCTAAATTAGAAATTGAAAAATTTGTAGGAAAGAGAAAATTTTTTGCACATCCAAAATTTAGAGAAGAATTTACTACTGAAAATATAATGGGTGTATATTTTCCTTATATGATCGTAGATGTTAATGCTCATGCTAATTTTATTGGAGAGGGTGAACATCAAACAAAAAAATACTTTCGAGGTAGTGGTAATAATCAACAAGCCTATTATGATGCTGATTTATATCATGTTGAAAGAGAATTTGACTTAGCAATCAGTGGACTTTCAGTTGAATCGAGTCTTGATAAACTGAATAATACTGCTTCAGATGAAACAAATAATGTAATCAATGCTATTATGCCTTTTGATGTTGAAAATAGTGTTAAATATAATGCGAACTATTTAAAAGGTTATACCTCTGAAAAAAGGGATACGAATGTTGACCAATTAAGATCAATTGTAGATACAGAATCAAAAGATATTGCAAGATTTGCTGCAAATGAAACGTTAAAGGAATATGATCGTGGTGTTGCATGGTCTAATGAACAATTCAGTGTAAAAGGACAACAATGGAAGGCAGCATATTTGCCTGTTTGGTTATATAGTTATCAACAAGTCAATGGAAATAGAAAAATATTACATTACGTTGCAGTTAATGCAAGAACGAAGGAAACAATGGGTAGTGTACCAATACACATGCCCAAGTTAATAGGAATATCATTTTTAGTTGAAATTCTAGGTATCATTGCTATGTTCTTTGTAGATTTTGATTATAGTTTCTTATTTTTATTCTCTGGAGTTGTTTATTTTATTCTCATGTTTATAAGGTATCGTAATTCTAATGCCAGACATACTTATGAAACAGAAACGAAAAAAAATATGACCAATTTAAGAAAAGTAGATAACTTTATTAAATCAGAACAAGGTCTTACGAATTCTACTATGAATGGTGCAAACAATAAAAGAGTTGATGGACAAACAAGCACGAGTAAAGTTTTTGATTCATTAACAGGGCAAAACATTACCAATAGTGTTGTTAATTCAGTTGCAAATAGTAATCCTATTGCAAGTTTTATTAAAGATAATATAGATAAAGGAGGAAAACAATGAATTGTCCAAAATGTGGAGCAGAAAATATGAATGGATCAACATTTTGCATAAAATGTGGAACGAATTTACAAGAATTACAATCCATGAATCATGTTGTTAACAATGCTCCTATGAATGAGCAAGTTGCTCAATCTACTTTTGTGGGTTCTCAAAATCAAACTACCCAACAACCTAACAATCCTGTTAGTACGGCATCATTAAATTATTTCATGTATATAATTGCTATTCTTTTAAAGCCATTTAAATGTTTTCAAGAAGAAGAAACAAAGTTAAATAATCCTAAAACATCAGTTATATTGGCTTTGGTTGTTAGTGTAGTGATGACAATCATCAATATGGTTAAAACAATTTTAACAACTGTGAGAGTATCAAGTTATAGTTGGACAGAGGGTCATACATCCTCATGGCAATGGGATAATTTACAAAATATCAAATGGTTAGAACTAATAGGTAAGAACTTTTTGATTTATGTTTGTATAATTTTTGCTATAACATTAGTATTTTATTTAGGCGGTTTAGTTGCAAAAAAACAATTAAGTTTTATAAAATCGTTATCTATTGCAGCAACATCAGTCATACCTGCTGTTTTTGGAATAATGATTTTATCTCCATTAGGTGGTATGATATGGAGTCCTTTAAGTATAGTATTTATGGTTGTTGGTGCAGTTTATACTTTAATAATATTGTATGAATTGATGAATAGTGAATTGAAATTAGAGAAAGATGCAAAAATATACTTTAACTTAATATGTTTTGGTATATTAGCAGTTGCAGGATATTATGCATATATGAAATTGTTTATGAGTTCAGTAGCAGGTGGACTAGACAACATAATGGATATGTTTAAATAATGAATAATGAATTTAATAATAACCTTTCACAACAAATTAACACCAGTAACGAACAAATAAGTCAACCCACATATGCACAACCTCAAAATCAACCTATACAGCAACCTATAAATAATAATTATATTGATACTTCAAGTAATCAAACAAAAAATAATAAAAAAGTAATATGGATCGTAATTGTTATAATAATAATTTTTGGTATAATTGCTTTCTTTTATTTTAATAAAGATAAAAATAAAAATTTAGAAAAAGATATCACTTATTCTACTGCATTTTTTATTAAAAATGAAGATAGTAAATATGCCTTATTTAATGATGAAGGAAAGCAACTTACAGAATTTATATTTAATTCAGCAAGTAATTTTGTAAATGGAACATCTTTAGTAGAAAAAGATGATGCTTATGGAATAATTGATTCTAATGGGAAAATGACAGTAGATTTTGGCAAGTATTCTTATATTTCAACCGAAGCAGGTATGTATAAAGCTCAAGGGGAAGATTATCACGACTTCCTTATTGATGGGACAGGGAAAGTTTTATATGATTTAGAAGAGAATGATCTAAACACTTTTATTGGTGAATATTATTCAATCTTGGAAGAAAAATCTACGAAAACATATAAAGTATTAAACTATCAGGGTAAGGTAATGACAAGTTTTCCTATTTTAGAAAATATTGAGGATGATCCGGAAACAAATGAAGAAGATGGATACATATCGGTATTTTATAATAACAAAAATTTTATATTCAATGAAAAAACAGGAAAAGAAGTAATATCTTTTACTGATGATAAACATTACTGTGTCAATCATGTTGAAGACGATGGAAAAATAATTACTCTAAATTCTTGTGTTGGGTGGTTTCAAAGTCAAGATAACACCTATTATAAATTTATAAAAGATGGTAAATTATATGATTTAAATGATAAATGTGATCAAGTTTATTATGAAAATAGTAATCTAGTATGTAGTAAAGATAATAAGGCATATCTTTTAGATAATAACCTAAATGTTGGAATAAATATTTCAAAAAAACTCTATCTAGATAATAACCATTATGCTCAAAACAAAGAAGGTTCATTTAATGGGGTTGATTTTTATATTGATGGTAAAGTTGTTAAAAATATTTCGTGTAGAAATATAAAAGGAACAGGTTATGTTGAAAAGGGCTTGTATATTTTAGGAACCTATTATAGTTCATCTTGTGGGACATCTTCTGGTACTTATGAGTTTTATAATTCAAAAGGCGAAAATGCTTTTGGCAAATCATTTGCTAGAGCTGATAATTTTGACAAAAATGGATTTGCTAAAGTTAGTGATGATAAAGAAAAGTATTATCTAATTGACACCACAGGTAAAAAGATTAGTGATGATTTTGATAATCTTTCTTTATACAATAACTATTATATAGTTACTAAAAATAATTTAAAGGGAATTTTAGATAAGAATGGAAAACAAGTATTAGATTGCAAATATTCTGATATTGATATTACTGAAAAACAAAATAAATATTATGCAAAATTATCAACGACTGATTCAAAATATATTCTTTATGATATAAGTAAAAAAGCAGAAATATTAAAGTTAGAAAGCTCACCAAACTTTTATGATCATTACATCTTAATTACCAAAGATAATAATGAACAATATTATGCCTATAATGGAAAATTATTTTATGAATCAAATAAGGAAAGGTAAGAAAAATGGATGTTTTGAAAAATAAAAGAATATTGGCAATCATTGGAATTGCATGTTTGTTTGTAGGTACAATAACACCATATTTTCAAGTTTCATTTTTAGGATACTCGTATTCTATATCATTATGGAAATACTGGGAAGGCAAGATAATTGTTGTGTTAATAATTTTAAATACAATGTTTATATTTAGGGATTTTTTGCAAAAAGATATTCCTCGAGTATTTAATTCTAATTTAGGTAGAAAAATTGAAAATGCTAGTCCTAAATTATCTATTATACCTACAATATTAGTAGTGGGATTTGTTATTTACTTAAATACAAAATCTGATTTTAATAGTGAATACTTAAAAAATGGACTTGGTTTCTATTTATTATGGTTAGGTGTTATATGTTTAGTTGCTCATGCAATTCTATATAAGAAACCAACTGAGACACAAGCGAATGTGAATCAAGGATATAATAACAAAAATGTTAATCCACAACAAAACTACCAACAACCAACACAACCACAAATGCAACAACCAGTTCAAAATAGTGCAATAAATACAAAATTCTGTCCAAACTGTGGGAATCAAGTAGATGAAACAGCAACGCAATGTTTCATGTGTGGGCATAAGTTTTAATATGAAACGTTTATTTATTTTAATGGTAGTTTTGATTGGAATTTCTGGATGTAGTTTTACAAAAGAAGAAGTAAATAAGGATAGTCAGTTAGCTAAGATAAAGGACGTAATGACAAATCATTTAGATAACTTTAGTTATACTGCAAAAATTACTACAAAAACAGGAATTGTGGATGTGGCAACAACAATGAGTTGTAAAGAAGATCGTAAGAATAAAATAGGGTACTGTTCAACATCTACTTATGGAGTTAATACAGAAGAATATTATGATTATGGCAATGGTAAAGCGTATACAAAGGTATACTCTCCATATAGTAGTGATGCTTCCAATGGTAAATGGACCTCTACTTCTGTGAAAAATTCAAATACGAATTCATGGTTAAATTTGAATAATTATATTTTTGATATTAAAGAAGAAATGCAAGGAAGTAATACATTATATACTGGTACAATATCAAGCGAGAAACTTGCCGCAGCAATGGCTCAAGCAGATTCTAGTATTGATACAAGTAAAATTGTAAGCAATGATATCAATATAAGTATTCTTGTTAATTCTTCCAATTATATAGAAAAAATGAATTTTGAAATGGAAATAATGGGAATTTCCGAAGTAGTTGAAATTAACTATAGTAATTATAATAATTCTGGTTCAATAACAATTCCAGCTGAAGCAAAGTAAAACGAAATATTAAGTGAGGATAACTATTTGCTTTAGTTATCCTTTTTTGGAAAGGAGTGTATTTATGTTTTGCCAAAATTGTGGAAATAAACTGAATGGGAATGAGAAATTTTGTCCAAATTGTGGAAAAAGTATTAAAGAATTATCAGTTCCTAATCAGGAAGGACAAAAACAAGATGACATTCAACCAATCCAACAAACAACTTCAAATACGAATGTCACCATGACAGAAAAATTTTCAAAAAATAGTTCAGATTTTATAAAGCCCAAAATTGATAAAACGAAAACCTTCATGAAAAATCATAAAAAACAGATTGCAGTTGGATCTTGTTGTGTTTTAGTAATTGCTATTGGGTCATTTTTATATAGTCGTTTTATTGGGTTTGAAAAGTTAAGTTGGAATGATAATTATTCTGATTCTAAATTAACTTATATAACACAATCCAATATAAAATTAGGTGTAAATTTTTCTGATGATACGAAAATTGATAAAATAAAATATTCTTCTACTTGTGGTAAAGTTGAAGGCAATGGTTTAGAAGTAAAATGGGATTTAACAGAAGCAACTGGAAAATGTAAAATAACAGCTGCCTATAAGTTAAAGAAAATAAGTAAAGAATATCAGATTATACCATTTGATATGCAAGACAAAGAACTTACTTTAGACTATGAAATAGATTTAGATTCTGATGAAGACCTAGATTTAGATAATTTAACAAATAAACAAGAAAAAGAATACAAAACGAATCCATTATTATCTGATAGTGATATGGATGGTTTGGATGATGATTATGAAATTAACACAAGTAAAACTGATCCAAATAAAAAGGACACAGATGGTGATGGATTAAATGATTATGATGAAATAGAATTAGGTTTAGATCCATTAAAATCAGATTCCAAAGGTGATGGAAAAAAGGATGGGGAAAGAAAGCTAACTTATGATTATGAGACAGATGGCTTAAAACTTTCTGTTTTTGGTAAAGGAAATATTGCAAGTACAATAGCTGAGATAAGTTCAAATACTAAAATTAGCAATAAAAAAGGTATGATTGATAATTTATACACATTCTATACGGATGGAAGTATTGATGAAGCAGTAATTACAATTTTCTATACAGATGAAGATTTATCAAAATACGGGCTAAATGAAGACAATTTATCTATCTTTTATTATAATGAAAAGAAATCAAAATATGAGAAGATTGAAACAACTATTGATAAAGACAATAACACTTTAACAGCAAAATTAAAACATTTTTCTAATTATGTAGTAGGTGATGAGTCATTAGTAAAAGAAGAAGAAGTCACTCAAATATTGTTTATTCTTGATAATTCTTGGAGTATGTATAGTAATGCTCAATATAAAAAAATAACTGGAAAAGAATATTCTGGAGGATTATTTGGAGGATCTAAGTTAGATGGATTTGATGAAAAAGGAGTAAGATTTACATTAACAAGTGATTTAGTATCAAGATTATCTCAAAAAAATTATCAAATGGGATTATCAGAATTTAGAAGTGACTATGCAAATGCCTCTATAATAGGAACAGATGCAGCCTCAATTAAATCTACCTTAAGTGGAATGAAGGGTAAATTTATAACCAAATCAGAAGGTACTAATATTGGAAATGCATTAACAAGTGGTATTGGAGAATTTTCTAAAGATAGTGATAATAAGTTTATCGTTATATTAACGGATGGACAAGATTCATCATTAAATAGTAAAACAGAAAAAATCATTGAAAAAGCAAACTCTAGTGATGTAAAAATATGTTCAATAGGTTTTGGTGGAGGTTCATATAATACTGAGTTATCCAATATTTCAAATGGTACAGGATGTAAGTTCTTTTCTTCAAGTAATGTTAATGGCTTAACTGAATTGTTTGAAAATATTGGAGCTGAATTGGATGATGATTTAGTAGATCTTGATAATGATGGTGAGTCTGATGGTATATTGGTAGCTGATAGTGGCTTCGTAGTAAATCGTGATGGATTCTCATTTGCAAACTATGGAACAAACTTATCTGCTAGAGGACATTGTTTTGGAATGGCTACTTTTGCCGAATTATATTATAAAAAAGTATTGCCATTAAAGGTTGGCTCTCTTACATCTGATAATAGTAGATCTTATGAATATGATTTATCTAATACATATTTTAAAAATTATAGCAACTTATATGATTACAAATTAAAGACAAACACTTTAAAATATACTTTTGGTTATGATATATTTGGCGAAGAAGTTCCAGCAGATTTTAGAGGATTAAAAGACGATGTGTTAATTATCAATGATAAGTATAAGGAAGAAATAGAAAACTCTGGAATTTACGATATAAAAGAAGAAGAATCTGGATTATCTAAGGAAGCACAAATCGAAAAATGGGGAGTAAATTATAAAACAGCAGAGAGTTTATTGTTAAATGAAGATAAGATGCAAAAAAGTAGTTCTTTTATCAATGATGATAAGCAAATGTTTAATGCTATATATGCCAGTTTTATAAAGCAAAACTCCACAACTTTCTATTCATCATCAACCAATTTTATTTTATGGTTAAAAAATGTTATAGGTACAGAAACAACAGGATATACGGGTGCATCAGGTTTTATAAATATAATAAAGACAAGATTAGCTGATCACGATCCTTTAGTAATCTCATCTAGTTATAGTGGTGGATTACATGCTATTAACGCAATTAGTTTAGTACAGGATATTGAAAATCCAAATTATTATTATATAGGTGTATATGATAATAATTATCCTGGTGAAAAAAGATATGTAGATGTTGAATGTAAAAAAGATAAATGTGTTACAAAGGCAAATTCATATTATACAGACTCAAACCAACCTATCAGAATAACACCATCATTAGAATACGATTTGGCGTATTTCAATCAATAATAGGAGAATAGAAAATGAAAGAAAATTTTTTTATAAAACTTTTAGCAAGTATTCCTAGTATCTTAGTATTTTTGTACTTTATTCCTTTCCTTGGAGTATGCTTAATACTTTTAAGATTATTGATATATAATAACAAAAAAGTTTCAACATCAATATGTTTATTAAGTATAGGAGTTGTAATAATTAGTCTTATACTTATAAATGAAGTATTAAATTTAATCAATATAAAAAATTTTAATATTCCATATTTAAGCGATATAGTTAATTCTAATTTATACAATGAAAAATTTATAAGTTATAGTAAATTGCTTATATCAGTAAGTATAATATTTCTTATATTATCAGTTGTATTTAAAAGGGTGTTTACTAAAATTAGTGGAAAGTTTAATAGCGAAATTAGAAATTATATTTTTAAGAATGATCAAAGGGAAAGTAAAATATCTCAGAAAAACGATTTAATTATGAAAGAAAAAAGAGAAAAAGCTAAAAATACTCATATCATTTATTGTCCATATTGTGGTTCTGATAATATGCTTACAGAAAAAACAGGAACTTGTAAGTTTTGTAGACGAAAAATTGAATATAAGGAAAATTAGAGAAAATGTGATAAATTGTGAATTATTCAAATTTTGAAATAATAATTGGACTTCTTATTTTTATTAGAGTTCTTCCTTTATTATTTTATGTTTTAAAAAATAAACTAGAAATGTTCGATGATATTAGTATTTTGAAAAATTACTTTTTTACATAGGAATGTTTCACGTCAATTGTAACACTACAAAATGCAAGGGTAGGTAATTTTTGCTTACCTTGTTTTTTCATTGTAAAAATGCTAGAATAAGTAGACAGAAAACTTTTTAACATTATTCATATTATTTAATCATAAAAAAGAGTTATTAACTAAATAAAATTACTTACTTGGAGAAATTTTTGTACGTGGAGGAGATGCATACTTTTCTTCTTTAGAAGATAAAAACCATTAAAAAATTGTAATCAGTATGAGAAAATCAAAAAGAAAACTGAAGAAAGAGTATCATCAAAAAAAATAATTAGAATAATAGAAATAAAATAAATCAAAAAGAAGACTAGGAGGGATTCCATGTATAAGACAGGAGAAGAGTTTTTAAATAAATTATATAGTGATATGCATAAAGAAGATATTGTAGAGAGTAAAGCATTAAAAAGTGATAGTCCCGAAGAAAAAATAAGGAAATACTTAAATAGACTAGAAAAGATACATGAAGAGTCAAAAGATAATGCTCATCGATTAGAAAGATTATTACAAGTATATTATGATAAATATGTAATCAAAGAATTGCCAGAATCTTATATTAAACTACAAAAGGAAATATATAAAAAACAAGGATATGGGAATGTAGAAATCAATGATCAAATGAAAGAAGATATGTTAAAAATAATTCAAAAAGATCAGAAAGAATCACTGAAGGAATGGATAACCTATTTAAGCAGTGATGATGCAATGTATCCAATGTGGTTTAAACATTATGTATTTAGAGGAATGTTAAAACTAGGAAAATTTGATAAAGAAAAAATGAAATTTACAAAAAGAACAAGTGAAACAGTGGAGAAATATCTAGAATTAAATAGGGAAATACTAGCACAAATATATGATGTATTAAAAGGGGAAATTGGAGAAAATGAAATAAGTAAAGAACAGGAAGAAATTTTAAATATAGGAGAAAGTTTTCAAAAACTATATTTGTATTTTCTAAAGAAACAGAATTATAAAGGAGAAGATAAAGAAACAGAAGGAAAATGGATAAAATATGAACAGGGAAGTGACTCTAAAAAGTTATGTGATAGTTTACAAGGGAAGAATACAGGATGGTGTACAGCAGGATATGAAACAGCAAAAACACAACTGGATAATGGAGACTTTTATGTATATTATACAAAGAATGAAGAAGGACGATATACCACCCCAAGAATTGCGATTCGAATGAATGGGAAAGAAGAGATTGGGGAAGTAAGAGGGGTTAGTAAGAATCAAAATCTAGAGGGAAATATGATAGAGATAACAGAAAAGAAACTAGATGAATTTGAAGATAAAGAAAAATATAAGAAAAAAGTACATGATATGAAAAAACTAACAGAAATAGAGCATAAAGTAAAAGATAATAAAAAACTAACCATAGAAGAATTAAGATTTTTATATGAAATAGAATCAGAGATATTAGGATTTGGATTTGAAAAAGATCCTAGAATAGAAGAGATTAAGTCAAAGAGAGATATGAAAGAAGATTTAAGTATAATATTTGGTTGCAGAAAAGATCAAATAGGAACCACAATGAAAGACTTTGACGAAAGAGATATTGAAGTTTTTACATCCGATTTTATTTATAAAGGTAAAATAGTACCAGAAAAATATAGACATTTAAAAGCAATTATTGGATATGCTGATTTTCCATCATTACAGGATGCGAAGGGTTTAGATCATCTGGAGTATATAGGAGGTAATGCTCAATTTTATTCCTTAGAGACTGCTGAAGGTTTAAATCATCTAAAATATATAGGAGGAGAGGTCAACTTTCATTCATTAGTGAATGCTGAAGGACTAAATCATCTTGAACATATAGGATCGTCAGCTGACTTCTATTATTTGACTACTACAGAGGGTTTAGATCATCTGGAATATATAGGAGGTATTGCTCGTTTTAATTCCCTAGAGACTGCCGAAGGATTAAAATCCTTAAAGCATATAAGAAGAGATGCATACTTTAGTTCTTTAAAAGATGCGAAGGGTTTAAATTCCTTGGAATATATAGGTTCTTATGCTAGCTTTGAATCATTAAAAGATGCCCAAAATTTAAGCTCTTTAAAATATATAGGAGGTATTGCTCGTTTTAATTCTCTAGAGACTGCGAAGGGTTTAAAACATCTAAAATACATAGGACTTTCTGCTGGCTTTGAATCATTAAAAGATGCCAAGGATTTAAATTCTTTAAAATACATAGGAGGAGATGCTAACTTTAAATCTTTAAAAGATACTACGGTATTAAAAAATTGTAATAAATATCAGGAAATAGTAACCAATCCTGCAGGAAAAAGTAAATAAACTAATATTATTTCGTATTTTATATTCTAAAAATGAAATTTGTGACTTTTATTCGTCCCGACCAAAAAATTAACTATTAACCAGACAAAAATATTCGTTTGGGGACCAATGAAAGGATGAAAGTAATCATAATAAGTCACAGGAAGGAGGAAAAAATGTTTAAAATTCACTCAAAATTTAAACCAAATGGAGATCAGCCACAAGCAATAGAAAAACTCGTTCAAGGAATCAAAGAAGGCAAGAAACACCAAGTTTTACTAGGTGCAACAGGAACTGGAAAGACCTTTACAATCGCAAATGTTATTGCTCAAGTAAAAAAACCGACGTTAGTTTTGGCACACAATAAGACTCTTGCTGGTCAGTTATATAGTGAGCTCAAGGAGCTGTTCCCAGAAGATAAGGTATGTTATTTTGTCTCATACTATGATTACTATCAACCAGAGGCCTATGTTCCTTCTACAGATACTTATATTGAAAAAGATTCATCCATCAATGATGAGATTGATGAATTAAGGCATGCTGCTACTTCCTCTCTTTTATCTTCCAATAATGTTATCGTTGTTGCCTCTGTTTCTTGTATTTATGGAATTGGTGAAGTCGAAGAATATCAAAATAAAATGTTGACATTAAATGTGGGAGAAGAAGTAGAACGTAATGTTATTATGGCTAAACTCGTAGAGATGCAATATGAAAGAAATGATTTTGATTTTAAACGTGGAACCTTTAGGGTAAGAGGCGATGTTTTAGAAATTATTCCAAGCTATCAAAACAGTACAGGATATCGAATTGAATTTTTTGGTGCGGAGATTGATCGAATTAGCGAAATTGATACCCTTACAGGAGTTGTTTTAAATAAGAAAAAAACCATTACCCTATTTCCAGCATCTCACTTTGTAATTAGTGACAAAAAACTAAAAAAAGCAATTGCTCGAATTAAAGAAGAACTAAAAGAACGAGTTGCTTATTTTAATGATACCAATCAACTCTTAGCAAAAGAACGATTGGAACAAAGAACAAAGTATGATATTGAAATGTTGGAGGAAACAGGATTTTGTCATGGAATTGAAAATTATTCTCGGCATATGGCAGGAAGAGAAGAAGGAGAGACTCCGACTACTTTGATGGACTTTTTCCCAGATGACTTTTTATTGGTAGTAGATGAAAGTCATGTGACTTTACCACAAGTACGTGGAATGTATAACGGAGATCGAGCTCGAAAAATGAATTTGGTTGATTTTGGATTTCGTCTACCAAGCGCACTGGATAATAGGCCTTTAAAATTTGAAGAATTTGAGAAAAAAATCAATCAAGCAATTTATGTATCAGCAACTCCAGGAGATTATGAACTTGAAAAGACAAATCATCAATTTGTAGAACAAATTATTCGACCTACAGGATTGTTAGATCCTACGATTGAAGTGAGAAAATCAGAAGGACAAATTGATGATTTAATAGAAGAAGTTCGAATAAGAATAGAAAGAAATGAAAGAGTTTTAGTAACTACTCTTACAATTCGAATGGCAGAAGAATTGACGAATTATTTAAAAGAAATTGATATAAAAGTTGCCTATTTACATACAGAAGTCAAAACTTTAGAACGTCTTCAAATCATTCATGATCTTCGAGCAGGAAAATATGATGTTTTAGTTGGAATCAATCTTCTTCGAGAAGGTATTGATATCCCAGAAGTTTCTTTAATTGCAATATTAGATGCAGATAAAGAAGGGTTCTTGCGAAGTAGTCGAAGTCTAATACAAACAATTGGACGTTGTGCAAGAAATGCAAATGGACATGTTATTATGTATGCAGATAAAATTACAGACAGTATGCAGGAAGCAATTGATGAGACAAAACGTCGTCGTGAGATTCAACAAGCATACAATTTAGAACATCATATTGTTCCAAAAACAATTGAAAAAGAAATTCGAGAAGTGATTCATAATATTGATAATAAAGAAGAAAAACAAAAGAAAAAATCAAAGAAAGATTTGATTCTTATGAAAGATACTATTGAAAAGCAGATGCGAGAAGCTGCGAAAGAATTAGATTTTGAGCGTGCAATGGAACTTCGAGATTTGTTATTTGAATTAGAAGTAGAAGAAACTTAAAAAATCTACTTTTTTTTTTTCTATTTTTCCATATAGTTTACTAGGTGATATAATGCAAAAAATTGGAAAAAAATGTACAGAATTTTTTTTAGAATTTCCTCCTCAACATCAAAATAGGCAACCTGGTTTTGAATATGTAATGACACCACTTCCTATTTTTGATCGTCCCAATTATCAAGGAAGTGGAAAACTTTCTTCTAAAGTAGCTCTGATTACAGGAGGAGATTCTGGAATTGGTAGAGCTGTTGCAGTTTTTTTTGCTAAAGAAGGTGCAAAAGTTGTCATTTCCTATTTGAATGAGGTAAAAGATGCAATGGATACGGTTCATTATATTCGATCTTTAGGTGGAATTTGTTGTGCCATTCAAAGTGATATAACAAGGCCTTGTTCTTGTAGACAATTGATTGATGAAGTAATTCAGACCTATGGAAAACTTGATATTTTAGTAAACAATGCTGGTGTACAATATCAAAAGAAAAATTTAACAGAAATTACGGATCAACAATTTGATTATACAATGAAAGTAAATGTATATGGGATGTTTTATTTAACAAAAGCGGCACTTCCTTATTTAAAAAGTGGAGCTTCCATTATTAACGTAACCTCTATTACAACTTTTAAAGGAGAACCAGAACTAATTGATTATGTTACGACGAAAGGAGCTATTGTAGGGTTTACAAGAAGTCTTGCTACCAATCTTGCATCTCAAAATATTCGTGTAAATGCTGTTTCTCCAGGCTTTTTTTGGACCCCCTTACAACCTGCTTGTTGGGAGGCTTCTAAAATTCCTTATCTGGCGGCAGATTGTCCTATGAAACGTGCAGGTCAACCTTATGAAATTGCTCCAATTTTTGTTTATTTAGCAAGTGATGATGCTTCTTATACAACAGGACAAGTTTTCCACATCAATGGTGGAGAATATAAAGGATAAAAAAATTTTTCACAATCATTGTGGAAAATTTTTTTAATGAAGATTTGTGACACGACTAATCAACTCCTTCTTTTTGTCCCTTGCAACTAAATGCGTCTTCTCTCCATT
>CANQEE010000002.1 GCA_947594595.1 uncultured Bacilli bacterium | reverse complement strand
TTTACCCCCCCCAGGCCTTTATTCCAACTTCGCATATTATCCCTTGAAAACACAAAAAAAAGAGGCTTTTGTGCCTCTGATTTTAAATAGCTCGATATTTATCTTTATTTTTATAAGGATTTTTTTTATCAATTTTATCAACAAATAAGATTCCATCCAAATGATCAATTTCATGCTGAAAAGCAATAGATACTTCTTCTCTTGCACGAATACGAATCTTATTTCCATCTACGTCATATCCTTCTATAGTACATCTTGCATATCGTGGAACAATTCCCTCAACTTCTCTATTGACACTTAAACAGCCTTCACCCATCTCTACATAAATTATTTCTTCTGAATTACTTATTATTTTAGGGTTAATTACAACATAAGTTTCAAAAGTTCTTTTTCCAGTCTCTTCTTCATAATCCACTTCATTTACAATCGTAATATATCGTTTTGCAATACCTAATTGAATCGCTGCCATTCCCATCCCTGGTCTTAAATCATACTTCTCTGCTTTCTCTTCAATTTGACTATTTCTTAAGTATTCAACCATCAATTTAATTTGTTTCTTATCTTCTTTTGATAAAGGAAAAACAACTTCTTTGCTTACTAATCTTAATCGTTTATCTTTTTCATCTAAAATATCTTTGGTCTTTAGCATAGTCTTTCTCCTTTTTGGCTTATTATACTATAATTTATGAAAAAATTCTAGTAATTTTTCAATCAAAAAATGTAGATTCAGTCTACATTTTAAATTTCTTGAATCACTGTAATAATCATAGGTTTAGATTCTGTCATTTTATAATAGTATTTTCCAAGTATTTCGCGAACTTCATTTTTTATTTTTGAATAATCAATTCGTTTTTCTTCTTTTGAAACATTTTCTAAAATAACTTCGGTTGCTAAATTTTTTGTCTCTTCTAATACATCTTGATGTTCTTTTACATAAATGAATCCTCGCGTTAAAATTTCAGGACCTGCTATAATTTCTTTCGTTTCTTTTGAAAGTGTACAAGAAATAATTACAATTCCATTTTCACCAAGCATTTCGCGGTCTTTTAATACCAAATTTCCAATGTCTCCACTAGAATTTCCATCAATTAAAATTTCATCTACATCAATATGTGCATTTGAATTTGGAACCAATTCACCATTTACAAAAGTAGCAATATCTCCGTTTTGTTTTAGCAAGATATTTTCTTTTGGAATTCCAAGCTCTTCTGCAATGGTTGCATTGGCGTATTGTTGTCTATATTCTCCTTTTACAGGAAAGAAATATTTAGGCTGCATTAAATTTAACATTAACATTAAATCTTCTCTTGACGCATGATGAAGAAGATGTTTTTTACTAGAAAGACTAATTGCATTAACTCCTAACATAGCAATTTCATCCATCACAAGAGCAAGTCTTCTCTCAATTCCTTCATAAGCAGGTTCTGTAATAAAAATAGTATCTGTTTCTTTTAATTTAATAAATTTATCAAAGCCTTTAATAATTCTTTCTAAGTTTGCAAAAGGTTTTTCTTTTTCATCTGAAATCAAAACAACAGCATTTTTATCATTTAAATTAACCAAATCCCCAATCACATTTTTATCAATTTGTAAATATCCTTGCTCAATCGCATTTAAAAGGGTAGTTTGTAATCCTTTCCCCATAATAACAATCTTTCTATGAGTTTTAGATACTTCGTTAAAAATTTCTTGAATTCTATAAAAATGAGCGGGAAAAACGGTTGCAATAATTCGATTTGGATTCTTTGATAAGATTTCTCGAATAAAAGAAGATACTCGATTATTAGGACTTGTATGTCCTCTTCTTTCTGCATACATAGATTCACAAAGAAGACAGAGAACTCCTTGTTTCCCAACATAGGCTAATTTTCCAATATCAGTATGATAAGCTCCCATCATGGTATGATCAAATACAAAATCCCCTGTATATACAATCGCTCCATCTTTGGTATATAAAACATAGCAAACAGCATCTGGAATAGAATGAGTGACTTGAATTGGAAAAACCATATTTTTCCCAAATGAAATTTTAGAATGAGGTCGAATTTCTTTTAAATTTTTTGTATAGTCTCTTTCTCCTTTTAAATCCTGTTTTAAAAGAGAAAGAGTTAATTTTGTTCCATATATATGTAAATTAGGCAAACTTTCTAATAAATCAGGAACGGCTCCCATATTTCCTTCATGTCCATGTGTTAAAAAGATACCTTTAATTCGTTTTTGATTTTTAATTAAATAATCGAAATTCGGAATAATATAATCAATTCCAAGAGGTCGATCATTATCATATTTTAATCCAGCATCGAAAACAAAAATATCTTTGTCTACTTCGACAATATACATATTTTTCCCATTTTCATTGAGACCGCCTAAACTAAATATGTTAATTTTACTCATAAAGACTCCTTTCTTTTAATTTTCTATTCGTTTTAAAAGTGTATTCATTATAGCATAATTCACTCTTTTTTTCAAATGAAATTTGGATTTTTTGAAAGCGCAGATTTGGCAGCTTCCTGCTCAGCTTCTTTTTTACTTGATCCTGTTCCTGTTCCTAAAACAATTCCATCTACTTCTACTTCTACTGTAAATGTCTTATTATGACTAGGTCCTTCTTCTTGAATCACTTGATATTCTAAACTCTTACTTTTTGTCTGAACTGCTTCTTGTAATGCAGACTTATAATCTAAGAAAAAACAAATTTTTTCATCTTTTATATAAGGAACAATAGTAGAAAGTAAAAATTTTCTTGCAGTTGCAAATCCTAAATCTAAGTAAATTGCACCTGTTAGTGCTTCAAAAATATCTGCAACAATTGCCTTTTTATACTTTCCACCATGGTTTTCTTCTCCATGTCCTACTCGTATATATTTTTGTAATCCTAAATCACTTGCATAAACAAATAAAGCATTTTCGCATACATAGCTTGCCCTTATTTTTGTAAGTTTTCCTTCATCTTCTGTATTTTGATGATATAGATATTCTCCTACTACCAAATCTAAAACAGCATCTCCTAAAAATTCAAGTCGCTCATAATCTTTTTTCTTTTTATGTTCATTTGCGTAAGATGAATGAGAAAAGGCTGTTTCATAAAGTTCCATATTTTTTGGTTTTATTTTTAATTTTTGAAACAATTCTTTCATTTTAACGTTGAGTAAAAAAACTCAAATTACACCTCCCTTTTACAAAATACATGGATCGATTTTCTATCATTTATCTTTTCTAATTGAGCCAATATCATTCTATCATGGAAAAGTAGAAAAAACAAACCAATCATCTTTTTCCTACATTTTGTCATTTCCTCTATTTTTTGGTATAGTTTTATTAGGTGAAGAAAATGTATTTAAAAATTGGAAACAAGAAAATTGAAATTGAAGTAGCTAATACTTTTTGGCGCCGTTTAAAAGGTTTTCTATTTGTATTAGAACCTATTGAAACAGGACTTTGTTACCCCCATTGCAGAAGTATTCATACCTATATGATGTGTCAACCTATCGATATTGTTATGACAGATAAAAATTATACTATTTTATATCTTTATTCTCATTTCCGTAGTGAAAAAATTATTTTTCCTAAAAAAAAGGTCTACTATACTTTTGAACTTCCTCTTGGTTGTTGTGAAAAATTAAAAGTAGGAAAAAAATTAAATGTTTTATTTGAAAAAGAAGAGGCAAGCTAACCTCTTTTTATTTATGATATTCAAAATAATAATCCAAAATACGAACCATATCTCCGTCTTGAATTCCCATTTTTTCTAATTCTTCATCAATTCCCATTTTTCTAAGTTTATTTGCAAATCGATAAATTGCTTCCTCACTTGAAAATTTTGTCATTTTAAATAATTTTTCAATTTTCTCTCCTAAAATTGCATATCCGCCATCTTCCTTAAGAATGGTATATGGTTTTTCTTCTTGAAAAGTATAAAGTACATGACTCTCAAAAGAGGATTTTTCAAAAAGTTCTTCCTCTTGCGTTGTTTGAAGAAGAAGGTCCAAATAATCGATTACTTCTTGCAATCCTTTTCCCGTAATTGCTGAAATAGAAAACACCTTTAGATCTGGATATTTTTTTTGAAAAACTTTTAAATTTTCTTTGGCTTTTGGAAGATCCATTTTATTGGCAAGAATGACTTGCTTTCTTTTCATAAGTTTTGGGTTAAAAGTTTCTAATTCATGATTGATTTTTTGATAATCTTCTATTGGATCTCTTCCATCACTTCCTGACATATCAATGACATGAAGAAGAATTTTAGTTCTTTCTATATGTCTTAAAAATTGATCTCCTACTCCTTGTCCTTGACTAGCTCCTTCAATAAGTCCTGGTAAATCTGCTAGAACAAAACTATTTCCATTCGTTGCTTTGACAACTCCAAGATTAGGAGTTAATGTTGTAAAAGGATAAGCGGCAATTTTAGGTTTTGCTTGAGAAACTTTCGAGAGAATCGTACTTTTTCCTACACTTGGAAATCCTACCAATCCTACATCTGCCAAAAGTTTTAATTCTATTTTTAAATTTCTTTCTTCTCCTGGTTCTCCATTCTCTGAAAAATTGGGTGCTGTATTCTCATGCGTTTTAAAAGCAGTATTTCCTCTTCCACCTCGTCCTCCTTTAGCAATCAGTGCTTTAGAATTTTTTTCTTTTAAATCAGCCAAAATCAATCCTGTATCTAAATCAGTCACAACAGTTCCTTGGGGAACTTTAATAAAAAGATCTTCTGCACTTTTCCCATGTTGATTCTTACCTTTTCCATTTTCTCCTTTTTTTCCTTGAATTAACTTTTGATAACGTAAATCAAGAAGTGTATGAAGACCTGTATCAACTACGAAATAAATATCAGAACCTCGTCCACCATTTCCTCCATAAGGTCCTCCTAAAGCCACATATTTTTCCCGTCGAAAAGCAGTACAGCCATCGCCCCCACTTCCTGCTATTACTTTTAAATTTACTTCATCGACAAACATATCTTTTCACCTCAATTCTCATATAAAATTATAATATATCATTCCTTCTTTTTGGATAATTTTTTACAGAAATTCTCATCTTCTTTTACTTTTTCCCAATCTTTAAGAAGCTCTGTTAGAGAAATATGTGCTCCTTTCGGTTTAGGTAAGCCAAATACATGGTAGTAACCCGTTTGTCTTTCTCCAAACATAGAAATATCTCTAAGGTCTTTCGCAAAGGTATTCTTAACATGTTCTAAAGTAGAAGCAGTAAGGTCTTGTTCTTTTCTTTCAAAACTTAAAGCCTCTGTTTTTCTCTCTAATGGAACCTTTGTTATTTCTTCATGAAGCAAATCACTACTTTTTTCAAAAACACTATTATATAAATATTTCCCAGAACCTTCTAATGGATTGAACTCCACAATATCTAGAATATTTTCATACGAGAAAACATCGAATGTAAATGTCTTTGGAAATTCTTCTGGAAGTGTTTCTAAAATAGAATTTGCATAGTCTAAGACAGCTTTTGGAATTTGATGATAGGTCTATCTAAATACCTAGAAATATTCAAAATTTCCCCTTCTTTTACAAAAATACGATATTCTTTTTTCCCTAACTCATCCTGATCTAACTTTACTTTTTTGGAAAGCAGAAACTCATCTTCTGCATGGTAAGAAAAAGCTTTTCTTAAATCACTTTCTTGGTCCAATAAATCTTTTAAAGTAACGGTGCCACTAAAATCTTTTTTGACAGTCTTTAGGAAAAGTTCTTCTTCCTCCAAAAAAAGTTCTAGTAAATAAGTTTTAAAAGCTACATCTTCTAGCATAGCACCTTGAAAGGCAACCATTTTCCTTTTAGGTTCTATATACTGGTACCACATTTCTATTTTTTTCAAATCTTCCCATGTATTCGGAATTTTTGCCCCTTTCTTTTCTAAAGCAACAATCATTTCTTTTAATTGTAAAACATTACTAATTGGCATCACTTCACAATTAGTAATGTCTATCACTTGGTCCTTCTCATCTAAAAATTCTTGTTTTTTCGAATCATAATAAAGAAAAGAATTTTCTTGAATTGCACGATCAATTTCTCTTTGAACACGTTCTTTTGAAATTTTCTTTGCACAAAAACAATAATACATATCATCCCCCTTTCTTCCTTTAATCTAGTTATAGAATTTAAAACTGTTTTAGTTCTTCTACTTTCTTTTTTTATAGACATAGTTGGAATAGTTTTCTTCAATTTGACTGATCTTTTCCAGTTCATTTTTAAAACTTTGATGTAAATGAAACATATTGAAAACAGCTCTTACTATGGGAAGAGAGTTTTTTAAGTTTTCAATTTCTTCTTGAAATTCTTCTTTGGATAGAGAAGGATTCAAAAGTAAATCTTTATCTTGTGGAAAAATTTTATTTTCTTGAATCCATAAGATTTGCGAAGGATCAAATGCATCTACCAATTTTTCTTTTGTCTGAAACAGATAATTTGTTCCATTAAAACAATCTACGACCATCTTTTTTCCATTCACTAGTATTAAATTTGCCAAATGATTGGGAGGACTATTTTTAATTTCTTCTTCCTTTGTTTCTTCTAGGGATCCTTCTGTACAAGAAAAAAGAGACACAGAAAGAGGAAAAAGTTTTCCAAAATCATAAAATAAAGAGGCAACATGTCGACAAACTCCACTTCCTTGCATTATTCTAGGTCCTAATAAACTAAGATATGAATTGGGAGTAGAAAAATATTTTAATTTTTTAAATTCTCCTGTTTTAGAAAAAAATTCTAGAGTTGTTGAAAAAAGAGTTGCAATGGCAAGTGGATTTGAAATTTCATGAAAAAGATATAGATCACGCATTTTTTCTAAATACAAAATATAAAGATGTCTCAA
Source organism: uncultured Bacilli bacterium (assembly GCA_947594595.1). Taxonomy (GTDB): domain Bacteria; phylum Bacillota_I; class Bacilli_A; order RF39; family UBA660; genus CANQVB01. The sequence continues at coordinate 38,717 of CANQEE010000002.1, read as the reverse complement.
TTGTTGAATATCCTTTTGTTTGAAAAGTTCCTTCTCTTTAATCTGTATAAATGCTTCAAAAAGAGAATCCTCATTTTGCTCTCGATTCAACAAACGATACTTTGCTATTTTTAACCGAGTACATAATTCTAATTTTTTCAAAGATTCCATAAAATCCCCCTTTTAAAAAAGTAAAAAGAATCTATTGCTAGATTCTTTATTCAGCGACTGGATAGACAGAGGCACATTTTTTATCTTTACCAACACGCTCAAATTTTACAATACCATCTACAGTTGCATAAATAGTATCATCATTTCCACGTTTGGCATTGTTTCCAGGATATATTTTCGTTCCTCTTTGACGATAAAGAATACTTCCAGCAGTTACAAATTCTCCATCACTTGCTTTCGCACCTAATCTACGTCCTGCAGAATCACGTCCATTGGAAGTAGAACTTTGTCCTTTTTTATGTGCGAAGAACTGAATTTCTAATTTTAAAAATTTCATTTTCTCTTCCTCCTTACTTTACAAGAATATAATCTTTATATTTTGTTTCTAACTCCTTTAACATTCGAATCATATTTCGAATTAAAGTTTGTGTAATTCGATCTTCTTTTTGAATTTTAATAGAAAGACCTTTTTGACTTGACAAATAAGAAATACTTTTATTATCAAACGATAAAATAGCATTGACCGTTGTAATTACAATACTAGAAACAGCGCTACAAACAATATCTTTTCCATATTCATCATACATCGCATGTCCTAATATTTGTACACTTGTAAAAATTTGATTTTTCTTTTCAACCTTGACAGTAATCATAATTTTTATCCATGAATTTTTGTAATTTCAATTTTTGTATAAGGTTGACGATGCCCTTGTGTTTTTCGGTTTGAACGGTTCTTATTTTTGTATTTAAAAATTCGAATTTTTTTGTTCTTTCCATTCTTCAAAACTTTTCCTACTACAGTAACATTTGAAAGATAAGGATTTCCAATTTTCGCATCCAACATAAGGACTTGATCAAATACTACTTCATCTCCTACTTCTGCATTTAGTTTTTCAACGTAGATTTCGCTTCCTTCTTGAACATAGTATTGTTTTCCACCTACTTTAATGACTGCTTTCATTTTTTCATACCTCCTTTTAAATAACTAAAGACTCGCTTTTAAGGTACATTTCTGTTTTTACCTTTTCAATGCGGTTTACAGCATGAGGCTACAAACATTTATGATTTTACCATAATCCTTTTACTTCGTCAAATTATTTTTTACTTTTTTCTTTTTCTTTGATAAAAAAAGAGCAAACTTATGCTCTTGATACATATTTACCATCTTTTGTTCCTACAAGAATTTCTTCTCCTTGTTCAATAAAAAGTGGTACCTTGATTACCATTCCTGTTTCAAGTTCAGCATCTTTCATTGCAGAAGAAGTAGTATTTCCTTTTACGGCTCCTTCTGTACGAATCACTTTCATCACAATCTTATCAGGTAAATTCATGCCTAGCATTTCTCCTTCAAAAAAGATGATTTCTACCTCTAGATTTTCTTTCAAAAATTTAGCATCTTCTGAAAGAACACTTTTGTCTAATTCAATTTGCTCATAATCTTGCATATTCATAAAATAATAGGTATCTCCCATATTGTATAAAAATTGCATTGTCTTTTTAGAAATATGAGCTGTTTCTACTTTTACACCAGCATTAAAAGTTTTTTCAATGATAGATCCTGTTCTCAAATTCTTCATTTTTGCTTTGACAATAGCTGCCCCTTTTCCTGGCTTTACATGTTGGCTTTCTAAAATCATGTAAATACCACCTTCAAATTGAATCGTTAAACCTGGTTTAAAATCATTGGAATTAGTCATGCCTTTTTCCCCCTTTTCTTCTTTGTACTTTATATTCCTTTGTCATGACCTTTCCTTTTTGTTTTGGTTGTTTTACAAAGTTACATGGCATATTAGCCTGTTGTTCAATTAAATCTGTATAAAATGAATTTGGTAAAAAAGGATTGTCATACCTACTTTTTTTTATCATTAACTTTTACGCTCCTATTTCTTTTCCTTATGTGTAGTATGCTTTCCACATTTTGGACAGTATTTACTAAGTTCTAAACGATCGGTTGTATTCTTTACATTTTTTTCTACACGATAGTTTTCTTCATTACACTCTGTACAGACTAAAGTCTTTTTTTGTCGATTTCCTACTTTTGCCATATTATCCCTCCTCTTTGCTCTTTACAAGTATATCAAGTTCCTTTTCTTTTCGCAAGGTTCCTTATTTATTTGCTTCTTTTAATAATTCGATTGTTTTTCTCATCTCAAGATCATATGCAATCATATCAAGTCCACCAAAGCTCTGAATCAATTCTTCTTTCTTCATTTGATATTGTTCAGAAAGGCGTTCTGCTTCCTTTTCTGCTTCTTCTTGACCAACTTCTATCTTTTCTTGATTCATAATCTCCTCTAACATTAAACGATACAATACATTTTGAAAAGCTTCTTTTTCTAATTGCTCTTTTAATGCTTTCTCATCAGAATGAGTATATTGATAGAAAAGCTCTAAACTAATTCCTTGCATCTTCAAGTTTTCTTCCATTCGATGCAGCAATCTTTCTACTTCTTCTTCTACCATTGCTTCTGGAATATCAACCTTAACATTTTTAGAAACTGTTTCTAATAAATGATCAATATATTGATTTTCAGCATCCATCTCTTTTTGTGCTTTTATATTTTTCTTGATTTCTTCTTCTAAACTTTTTCGATCATTGATTCCTTCCATTGCAAGATCTGAAAAAAAGTCTTGATCTAGTTCACGAGCAAGTTTTTCTTTAATTTCATTCACTTTAACTTTGAAAGTGACTTCTTCTCCTTTTAGCTCTTCACTTGGATATTCTTCTGGAAAAGTGACTTGAATTTCTTTTTCTTCTCCTTTTTTCATTCCAACTAATTGTTCTTCAAATCCTGGAATAAAAGTATGACTTCCAATTTCTAAAGAATAATTTTCTCCTTTTCCTCCATCAAAAGCCTTTCCTTTATGAAATCCTTCAAAATCAATAATTGCAAGATTTCCTTCTTCCACTTTTCCATCTTCTTTATTAACCATTTCTGTATAACGCTCTAAAAGATGTTCAATTTCATGTTCAATTTCTTCTTTGGTTACTTGCACCTTTGTTGGTTTTACTCCTAATCCTTTATATTTTTCAACGATAACTTCTGGTTTGGTTGTAATAGTAAACACAAAAGTTACACCTTTCTCGTCGATAGATTTTAAATCTACATTAGGTTGTACAACTGGAATCAATTTACTTTCTTCGATAGCTTTTTCATAAGCACTTTGTAATTTTTTATCCGCTGCATCCATGTATAAACTTTCTTTTCCAAATTTTTTCTCATAGACACTTCTTGGACATTTTCCCTTACGAAATCCATCTACTGTGATCGTTTTTACTTTTTCTTCAAAAACTTCATCCAATGCATCTTTCCATTCTTTTCCATCAATTTTAATTTCTACTTGATGGGTAGAATTATTCTTTTTCTTTGCCATAATATTCCTCCAATACGTTATATTATACCTACTTTTTTCTTTTATTTCAACAAATATATCTGTTTTCTTAGAAACTTTTCATTAAAAATATGAAAAAAATTACTTTCTCTTTATATAAGGTTGCATATATGTTCCATCATATTCTCCTTTATTTCTTCCAAATTTCATCTTTTCTAACAATGGAATGGCTTCTTCTTGAAAAAAGGATGTATCTTTCTCTTTTAATTTTAAAAGCAACTCATCTTCACTAGAAAAACCAGTTAACTCTTCAATCAAAAGCAAATTATACATATATGCATCTACTGATTTAGGAAAAGTATAATCTTTCTTTTGAAATGGATGTAGGTGATGTTCTATTAAATCTACAATACAATCATCTACTTGTGTATTATCCCAATCACAAAGACTCACTTTTCCTGTTTTTTTATTGATTAAAATGTTACGAGTTCGAAGATCTCCATAAACGATTCCTTGTTCATGACATTCTTCTAAAAGAGCAGGAATTTGATCAAAATAAAATATTTTTTCTCTATTTTTGAACTGTTTTTCTTCATTGTTTCTATCAAAAAGAGATTTTGTAAAAGGATCCCATACCATATCATATCCTATAAAGCAGCCGTTTTGGTCACTGATTGTAGAAAGTATTTCTACTTCATTTAAAGGAAGGTTTTTTTGTGAAATTCTTTGAATTTTTTCATATTTATTTTCACAAATTTGAGAAAATTCTTCCTTCGTCTTACTCGCATAACTTCCACCTCGAGAAAATATTTTTCTTACAACACCTTTCCTTTTTAAAGAAAAAGAAAAGAAAACTCTTGATTCTCCACCATCAATTTTTAAAAAATGTCGATTAAAGTATTTTCTTAACATGGCATCCGTAATTTGAATGTTTGGAATTCTTTTCATACACTTTTTCCTCCTATAGATAGAAAAAGAATGTTAATTACAAGTCTCACATTCTTTTACCGTATATTTTGCAACTAAATTTGTAAACTCTTTTTTAATTGTTTTTCTTTTTTCTAAAGTTAAATATTCTTCCATATTTCCAGAGACAACAGAAAGACGATTGTTATGATCTATTACTTTTCCATCTTTAAATACATAAATATCAGGAACATATAATCTTGGGTGCTTTTCTTCATCTTCAATGAGTTCTTCTTCTAATAATTGAATCAACTTTTGATAAGATTTTGTATTTTCTTCTCGAATTTTTTTAGGATTATAATAGTAAACTTTCTCTACGTTTTTCTCATCCAACACTTCATTGAATATAGAAATTGCTTCTTTACACCAAGGACATTCAGGAAATCCAAAATAGAGAATTCCACTTCCTGTTTGAACAAATTCAAGCATTTCTTTTGTATTTAAATAGACAAACGGATTTTCTTTTTGAATATCATATTCCATTGCAAATTTTTCTCCATCTGTTACTTCTTCTACTTTTTTAACAGAACAAGCTGTTAAAAGAAGAAAAAACAGAAGAGAAAAAAGAACGTACTTCCTCATTTTTCTTAATTGGCTCCATGGATTTGGCTCATGACCTCACTAGCAAAGTCTTCTTCTTTTTTCTCAATTCCTTCACCTACTTGATATCGGTACATTGCTTTTATTTTTCCATGATTATTTTTTACGTAAGTTCCTACATTCATACTAGAATCTTTTATAAATTCTTGTTCCTCTAAACAAATTTCTTTATAAAATTTATTAAGACGTCCGACTACCATTTTTTCTGCAATTTCTTTTGGTTTTCCTTCATTCATCACTTGTTCTTTGATTACAGCACTTTCTCTTTCTACAAGCTCTTCTGGTACAGAAGCACGATCAATACAAGTTGGATTCATTGCAGCTGCATGCATAGCAACATCTTTGGCAACTTCTTCGTTTCCTCCTTCTAAGACGACAAGGGTTCCTATTTTTCCACCCATATGAGTGTAAGCTCCGAAAAATTCATTTTCTTGTTTTTGAATTCGAACAAAACGGCGGAAAGAAATTTTTTCTCCTATTTTAGCTACTAAAGCAACTAGTTTAGAAGAAATCGTTTCTCCTTCTTCCTCAATTTTGAGTGCATCCTCTACTGTTTCTACTTCATTTTTTAAAATTTCTGTAGTTAAATGATCTACAAAATCTGTAAATTCTTTATTTTTGGCAACAAAATCTGTTTCTGAATTTACTTCTACCATCACTGCAACATTTCCATCGACTTGAATTTCGCAAATTCCTTCTGCTGCAATTCTAGATTCTTTCTTAGCTGCTTTACTGATTCCTTTCTCACGTAACCAATCAATGGCTTTTTCCATCTCTCCATTGGTTTCCTCTAATGCCTTTTTACAATCGAGCATTCCTGCGCCTGTTCGATCTCTTAACTCTTTTATATCACTTGCTTTCATTTTTATCACCTTTCTTTTTTATTTTTCAAAGAAAAAGGAGAAACCCCTCCTCCTTCCTTTTTACTTTAATGCTTCAATTAGTTCTGCTTTCTTCATTTTAGAGTATCCCTTAATTCCTACTTCTTTTGCTTTTTCCTTCAATTCTGTTAGAGAAAGCGTTGTAAGATCTACACTCTCTTTTTTAGAAGAGTTTTTCTCTTTTTTCTCTTCTACTACTTCAACAGGAACTTCTTGCACTTCTTTCTCTTCTGTTTTTGTTTTTTCAACTTTTTCTTTTTTTGGTTCCTTTGTTTTATCTTCTTCTGTTATATAATCTATAATTTCATTTCCATTTACTTCTGCAATAGCATTTGTAAGAGCCCCTATCATAAGTTTTACAGCACGAACGGCATCATCATTTCCTGGAATTACATAATCTACCATATCTGGATCACAATTTGTATCTACAATACCAAATACAGGAATCCCAAGAATTCTTGCTTCTTTAATTGCAATTTCTTCCTTTTTTGGATCTACAAGAATCAATGCTTGTGGAGTTTTCTTCATCTCACGAATTCCACGTAAATTCTTATTTAATTTATCATACTCTTTACGAATTTGAATTACTTCTTTCTTAGGAAGTAAATCAAAAGTTCCATCCTCTTCCATTTTTTCAATTTGTTCCATTCTACGAATTCTAGAACGAATTGTCTTAAAATTTGTAAGAGTTCCCCCTAACCAACGTTCGTTAACAAAATACATATTTGTACGAACTGCATTTTCTTCTGCGGCTTCTTGTGCTTGTTTTTTTGTTCCTACAAATAGGAATTTTCCTCCTGCTTCTGCAATTTCTCGAATAGCTTCATAGGCCTCTTCCATTTTTTTAGCTGTTTTTTGTAAATCAATAATATAAATGTCATCTCTTGTTGTATAAATGTATTCTTTCATTTTTGGATTCCATCTTCTTTTTTGATGTCCAAAATGTACTCCTGCTTCTAATAAATAACTCATTGATACTACTGTCATATTTTTATCTCCTTTTCGTTTTTTCTTCTATTTGTTTCGAAGAAGTTCCACTCTTTTAGAGCACTCGGTCCTTCCATTCACAAATATGTTTTTTATTTTAAAGCTTCCAATAAATCTGCTTTTTTCATCGTACTTGCACCTTTAATTCCTTTTTCTTTGGCAAGTTCTTTTAATGCAGCAACCGTCATTGTGCTAAGATCTGTTGTTTCTTCCTTCTTTTCTTCTTTTTTCTTTGGTGAAATTTCTTTTTTCTCATCCACTTTCTTAGAAGAAGAAGCAATCGTAACTTCTTGCTTTCCTTCTTGCTTAGTTGGAGATACTTTTCCTTCTCTTCCTTCCTTTGAGATACGAACTAAATCTTTAAAGGCTTCTTTATCACGAATTGCAATTTCTGCTAACATCTTACGATTGATTTCAACTCCTGCCTTTGTAAGTCCTTCTATAAATCTAGAATAACTGATCCCTTCTTCACGACAAGCTGCATTGATTCTTGTAATCCATAATTTTCGAAAATCTCTTTTCTTTTGTTTACGATCTCTAAATGCATATTGTCCAGAATGCATCAATTGTTCCTTTGCTGTTTTATAAAGTCTATGTTTACTTCCAAAGTATCCTTTGGCTTGTTTTAATACCTTTTTATGACGTGCTTTTGTTGTTACACTGTTTTTTACTCTTGTCATTTTTCTTACCTCCTTTTATTAAATGATATTTTTCAAACGACTTTGATCTGCTTTACTTAACGTAGAGCTGCTTCTTTTCTTTCGATTGATTTTTCTTGCTTTATATCCTGTATTATGTCTACTTCCTGGATGTCCTATTTTGATGCTTCCACCTTTTCGTACTTTGAATACCTTTTTTGATCCTTTATGTGTTTTTAATTTTGGCATAATCTCACTCCTTCTATTTTTCTTTTTTTGGTACTAAGAGCATACTCATAACTCTTCCATCTAGTTTTGGTTTATCTTGTACTTCTGCAAATTCACTACAACGACTTGCAAATTTTTCTAATACTTCTCGACCTAATTCTGTATGGGCCATTTGTCTTCCTTTAAAACGAATGGTAAGTTTTACCTTATCTCCTTTGTGTAAATATTTGGATGCATTTTTTAGCTTTGTTTCAAAATCTCCCACATCAATCACAGGAGATAAACGATATTCTTTTAATTCCTGTTGATTGGCTCTTTGTTTTTTTAAAGCTTCTTTTTCTTTCTTATTTTTCTCATATCGATATTTGTTATAATCCATCACTTTACAAACAGGAGGATTCCCATTCGGATTCATTAAAACAAGATCTAAAGCAGCATAAGATGCTAACGTTTTGGCATCTTCTATTGATTTAATCCCAACTTGTTCCCCGTTAGGACCAATTACCAAAACTTCTTTTGCTTGAATTTGGTCATTAACTAGTAAATTATTTCCCTTACTATTTGCGATACAAAACACCTCCAAAACATATGAAAAGTGGATATGCGAATATCCACTTAAAAACCATTAAACTTTTCTTTTTTTCTTTTATTGGCTTTTTACCTACTGCTTTTCGCAATCAGGTGGATATCAATCGCTTTCCTTTTCATCACTGCTAATAATATATGCAAATTTTTTAAAAATGTCAATCTTTTTTATGATATTTTAGAAAGTTTCTTAATTTCTTGTACTGTAAGGCCTGTTACTTCTGCTATAAAAGAAAGATCTGTTTTCTTTTTTAACATATTTTTGGCAATTTCTTCCATTTTTGAAATAGATCCTTGTTGAATTCCTTGCTTTTCCCCCTCTTCATATGCCATCGCTTTCTCTGTATTCGCTACAATCCTCATATCTTCTTCTCGACTCATCCAACTCTGAAACGTTTCATCTTCATTTAATTGATTTATTTTCTTCTCAAATCTCTCCATAAATTCTTCTCCTCTTCCTATCTTCCTTAGTTCCTCTTTCTCTAAATCTAACATAATTAAATGTTTATATTTCTTTATTTTCTCTTCGTCTTTATCATACCAGAATTCCTTTACCCTGTCCATGTTATATTCGATCATTTTTATGTTCTTCACATACTCCTTCCCCTCTTTTGTCATCACCTTATATTCTTCTTTTACTTTCCTTCCCCTTCCTAGTCCATATGTAAAATCTATATGAATAAATTCACTCTTTAAATCAATCTTCTCCCCTCGTACTGTCTTCTTATTATACAAAGACGTAAAATAAGTGAAGTTCCTTGCATGAATAATTTCTCCTCTTCCTGTATTCATCTCTATATGTAAATAGACTCCATCTACGAGTGCAAAAACATCTACTGTCTTTACTTGTTCTTCTACATTCTCTATTCCTATTTCATTCCTTAAAAATTGAACTTCCTCTACTTTTCTTTCTAAGATTCTTGTTAAAAACTCTCTCATCAAATATGTATCATCTTCATTACAAAATATTGTTTTAAAGACCCGGTCATATTTAGCTGTATAATATTTTTTCATAATTTCCTCCTTTGTTTTTTTGTTTTATCAAAGATAGAGTTAGATTGCAAAGGAAGCATTTTCAATTTCTTTTCTCTTTTCCATCAAAAAAAAGAAGATTTTTTCATCTCTTCTTCTTTCTGAAAGCTTTTTCTTCTCTTCTTTTTTAATTTTTGTAGTTTTTTAGATTTTTATCAATTATTCTACTGTTCCTTCCCCGATTTCATCCAAATTAACCTTTCCTTCTTGAATTTGTTTCTTAATTTCTTCTTGAATGGTCTCTAAAATTGTCTCAATCACTTTCCATTCTTTTTCAGTTGTAATTGGTTCTAATTTAGAATTTTCACTTTCTGGATGATAAATAGAAGCAAAAACTTGCACATTTCCTTTTTCATCTTTACTATTATCCGTATAAGCAATATAACTTTTTCCTGTTTCTTCACTATCAAATGTAAACAATACATCATAAACTGTTTCATTTCCAGCTTCATCTGTTAATACAAATTTATTTTTTTCCATCTTCCATTCTCCTTTTATCCATAAATTCTTGTAATATAATGACAGCAGCAATAGCATCAATGATTTTTTTTCTTTTTTCTCTTCTCATATTTCCTTGAATTAAAACTTTTTCTGCTTCTTTTGTAGAAAGTCTCTCATCCATAAGAAAAACAGGAATTTGAAGGGCTTTCTCTAATTTTTTTTGAAAAGCAAGAGATGCTTCTGCACGAGGTCCAATAGTGTTGTTCATATTTTTCGGATATCCCAAAACAATTGCTTCAATTTTTTCCTGAGAAACGATTTTTTGAACTTCTTTCACCAAGTAATCTGGCTCATCTTGATGTCGTATTACTGTATAACTTTTTGCAAGAAGTCCTGTTGGATCACTTATAGACACTCCTAACGTTTTAGTTCCAAGATCAAGTCCTAAATATTTCATTTCATAAAGTTTGAAAGAAGCACTTCTACAATCTTAGCACGATCTAATTGTTGAATTTTACTTCTTGCCTCCTGATAACTTGAAATATATCCTGGATCTCCACTGATTAAATAACCCACAATTTGGTTAGAAGGATTATATCCCCTTTCTTTTAAAGATTGATAGACTTCTTTTAATACTTTTTTTGTTTCTTTTTCTTCGACTTCCTCTAGGTTAAAAAGAATTGTTTTTTCATCTTTCAATTTTCTATCACCTCATCTGTCTATTACTTGCTTTTATTCTATCATTTTCTTCATTTTTTAGCAAGAGGACCATTTTTGATGAGTTTTGTAATTTTCTTTTTATATAACTTATTTTCTCTTTCAGTAAACTTGAAATCAATTATTGTAATCATTCAAAAGAAAAGTTACTTTTCAAACTTGTCCACATATTCCTGTAATGCTTGGATCATTTTTTTATATCCTGACTCACTCATATTGTTTACAAAATTATCATGTAAATAAAAGCTTTTTTCTTGTTTCTGCATTCCTCGTTCTGCAAAGTAATTTTCTCCAAAATCCCATACTGTATATTCTTTCTTAAATTCTTCAAAATCTTTTCCTGAAGAAGCATTTAAAAACTCTACTGCCGCATCATAAAAAGAACCACCATTCTGTAAAACCCAGTTTTCTATTCCAGAACCACCTAAACCACCCTCTGGGTTATCACCTCGATTGGGTTTGTAGCATTTAGCCTCTTTGAGTACTTTTTTAGCAAGTATGATATTAGCAATAACTTTCTCGTATTTTTCCTCATCTTGCATCTTGATTGTTTCAAGTCTATCTTTCAGGCATTCATCAGTTGAATAAGCAACTTTGTCTGTTTTTATTGCAAAAGATAAATCTACATCAACTACAGTATTTTCATCAATTTTTACACCTTTAAGTCGATAATCTCCATTGTTTGTTATGGTAACTTTTTCCAGAGGATATTCCTGAAACTTCTTTAAAATATCCTCTTTAAACTGTTCATATTTTGCTTGGTCTTTTACTAAATTTTGATCAACTCGCACAAGAAAATCAAAATCACCATCTCTAATACTATTGGTCTTTCTTCCTGTTGATCCTGTATCAATCACTTCAACATATCCTGGAAGCAGATTTCCCATAACTTCTTTTTCCAATTTTAACTGGTATTTAGAAAAAACCTCTTCTAAAACAGGATATATCTTATTTCTTTTTTCAACAATTTCTCGATTCGAAGTTTCTAATTCAGAGGTAATTGATTCAATCTCTGGAAAATTTAAATGTTCTGAAAAGATATATGGTTGTGTATCGTAATAAGATAATCCCATCATTTTTTTTCGTAGTGTATTGTATTCTTCTTCTGTAAAAATAAGATTTCCACTGAAATCTACTACAGGAATATAATATCCATGTCTTGCAATTTCAAATTTTATTGCTGGCAAATCATCAAAAGTTAAATTTTCAGCATAGTGTACATTTCCATTTTCATCATAAGGCATATCAGCATCGATTTTTGCCTGATTTTTATAAAGAATATAGTCTATATCTGTAAGGGCAAAACCCGTTCTTACTCCCCAATGACTTTCATAACCTGTTTGAAACATTTCCATTTTAGATGGAAGATATGGGGTACCTGTCAATTGATTTTCCATCTCTCTTGTTATATTTAAATTAGGATTATCTTTTTTTACGACTAAATAGACATTCCCAAAACCAAATCCAGTTGGTGTACCATCCAAATCATCATAAATAGTATCCTTCTCACTCTTCTTAATTTTTGAAAAATCAACATCAAGTGGAGTCGTATCGCTATCACTCGTTCCTTTAAAAACGGACAAGTGTTCCTTACAAAAATTTCCACTATCAAGAGACATTCCTAAAACAGTGTAGTCTCCAATAGCTCTTACAAAATCTCCTTCATCAAAACGAAATTTTGTACCCCTTTCTAGTTGCCTTGCATACTTTCTTCCTCTTGCGTCTGCCTCTAAAACAGCATTTTGCATCGCACTTTTAATTCCATCAAAAGAAGTAAACCCTGCACTATAACCAAACGCTCTTACAATTCTATCCTTCAAATCATAGCGGTTATTTGGTTGAAATTTTTCTTTTAAAATCTTTAATTTTTCAAGAAGATTATTTTGTGTAAAAGAAATTGGATTTTTCTTTCCTTCTTTTGTGTTTTGATATAAAGTCTCTAAGTGTTCCGTAAATGTATTTAAAACTTTTTCCTGTTCGGAAGAAAGGCTTTCCAAATTCATTTCACCACTTGTTAGTTTTGAAAACAAAGCATCGCCTTCCTCTAAATTCGTTAAAAAATCTCTTAAATTTTTTTGATTGCTTTTTACTGCAATTTGTAAGTCATCATTATAAATGATATTAAATCTTTTATCTATGGAAGTTGCATTTTTTCCAAATACACGCATATTTTCTATAAAATTATCTTGTAACTGTGGACTCATCCTACTTACATCAGTAAAATTAAATTCCGCTAGATTAGGATAGAGAATTTGAAAACAATAAAACATTTTCGCATACAAAGGAATGTTGTTTTTTAAAAATATAGCTTCAATTTTTAAGAAAGATTCTAAAGGATTTTTGCTTTTTACCAATTGAGAAGCCAAAGATTTCCTTATAGAATATAAGGAGTGTGAGTTGGTATTAGCTAAAGAATTTAAAACGTCTGCCAATTGTTCTATTTTTTCTGGCGATAAGTTTCCATTTTTTGCAAGGTCTAGAATCCCATCTTGAAATTCTTCTCGAAATTCTGTCTTTATAGTATCTGCATACTTTTTAGCAGTATCCAAAGAAGAAAAAATAGTATCAATGATATCTTTCTGATAAAATTCGGTATGCTTTTCCAAATCTTCTACTATAATGGTTTCATGAACGTCAGGATTTTCTTTGAAAATTTGATGATATTTCTCCTCACAGTATTCTATCAATTGAACACAATCTTGTCCAATATAGTCTACATTTTCTTTTAACATGGTACTTCGTTTTTGAAAATCTTCTCCACAAATAGAATAAATCAACGGAACCATATTTTCTTTGACAAAAGAAGAAGGCAACTTGGAAGAAAGATCTTTTACAAGTTGAAACTTTTCTATATCTGAAAGAGTATCATCTAGTTGTAAACACTCAGAAATATTTTCTTCTATAACAGATGAAGACAAATACCACCTAGAATAAAAATAATCATTCTCTATGCTTTGATTAAGAAATTGAAGTTTTTCATTTTCAGTTAAATCTTGAGATGATAGCAACTTTACAAGAAATAATCCTTTATTTGTTTCTATCAATTCAGCAAATTGCGACATGCTTTTTTCTTGCTTTAACATGGCTTCAATAATTCTAGAGTTATAAATGTCACTATGTGTTGCAATTTCCTTTAAAAGAACATCATGTTCCTTTTTATTACCCTTGGAAATTTTTTTGTATTCTTTTTCATAATATTCTATTAACTGAACACAATCTTGTCCAATATAGTCTACATTTTCTTTTAACATTGCATTTCTTTTTTGCACATCTTCCCCACAAATAGAATAAATCAATGGTACCATATTCTCTTTTATGAAGGAAGAAGATAAACGTGGAGCAATGTCTTTTAACAATTGAAATTTTTCTATCTCCGAAATATTTTCCCATTTGAAAAATTTTTGAAGCTTTTCATCTATATTTTTACGATAAAATTCATAGTCTCTAGGATACTTTGTTGCACTCTGTTCTAACAATTGAAGTTTTTCATTTGAATCCAAATCTCTAGAAAAAAGCAATCTTGCTAAAAAAGCGTTGCTATCTCCTGCTAATTCAACAAATTGGGATATTGTATTTTCTGAATTTAAAATTATATCAATCGTCTTAGAATTATAAAGTGCACTATGCTGTATAAATTCTTTTAAAAGGGCATCATGTTCTCCAACCGTAAAATTAGAAAGTGTTTCGCATTTTTTTTCATAATATGTAATCAAATCAATGATTTTTTGGTTGATTCCAAAATTTTTTGCATATTTTTCTAGGATAATATTTCTTGTTTCACTATCTTCTCCACAGAAACTTAATATTTGTAAACACCTATTTTTAACAAAATCAGAAGAAAATAACGAAGAAATATCTTCCAAGCATTGTAATTTTTGGGCAGGAGAATATTGATTAGAATTAAAAAATTTAAAGAAATTTATACCATATTCATAGTGTTCACGTTGTAATAACTTTATTTTATCTTCTTTGCTACACTCCTTAGAGAATAATAAATTTTCTTCTATCTTTAACGATATATTTGATGGCAAATTTCCTCTTAAAATCTCACTAACTTGCAGGTGAGTATCCGTCATTGTGACTGCTTTTATTATTTTTTCAGAATCAAAAGTGGTGTACTTACACTCGTTAATAAGTTTCCATCTTTCTGCGTCTGTTAAAAACTCTTCAAGAAGAAATTCTGATGCTATATTATTTCTTAGCGTTTCATTTAAACTGAATTGATATTTATTAAATAGATGATATTTTAATTTTTTATCTTGAATGGCAGAAAAAATTCCACTCCAACCCGCTTGATTTATTTTCTCAGTACAGTCTTGTAACAGGTAATTTACCTTTTCTATTTCTTTTATACTAGAAACTATATTTCCTAAGTCTTGTGGACTTAATTTTTCTATATATTCGTCTAACATCTGTTTTTTTTCTTGATTAGTTGTTTCTTTATTCTGTATAAGGTCACTTGCTAATTTGGAAACTTCCGTTTCAGTTAAAGAAGATTGAAACTTTAAAAACAAATCCTTTTTTATTTTTCTATCTTGAATCATTTCAATATTAAGCCCTAAAGAATTTATAGAGGATGTATAGTTTTCAATTAAATAACTTCTATATTCATCTGGCAATTTATCTGAAATTATAGAATGATGTATTTCATCCTGAAATTCGCCTTCCGATAACAAAGACTTTGCTTCTTTTACATCTTCTATCCATTCTTGTAAATTAGAAGCTCTTAGAAAATTTAAGTTGGGTTTCCTTGGAATTTTTTTTGAACTTTTTCTTTTTTGAAACCACATCGCTATTGCATTGAAGTAGCCTGCACCATTACTCGATACAGTAGCTTGATTCTGTTTAATCACGTAATTGGTTAACTCTTTCAATTCATCTAGTGTTAAGGTGTGATGTTCTCCATCAATAATAAAATTAAAAGTTCTGTTAGCGGCTTCTCCTACTCCATTTAATATTCCGGATACAATCATTCCCATTACAAATGAATTCCATGATTCTTCTCCTAATGTGTCTAAGTTGATTTCTTCTCCTAGTACTAATGGGTCTAAAAGTGTACTTTGGAATATTGTTTCCAATGCCTCTTCTCCACCTTCTCTTACCATTTTGACTATAAAAGATGTGCTTTCATCTAACTTACTAACTCCTGGCATCGCTCCTAAAAATCTTTCTAATAACGCTTCTGAACTTCCTGATAAAACACCATATAAAATTGATTTCTGCAAACTATTTCCTTCAGATAACGCTTGTTGATAACTACTTCCTCCTGCTGAAACACCTAAACTAATTGTTCCTGCTAATGGAGAAATCATACTTATGCTGATAACAGGTAACATATTTCCTATTGTTTGGCTGATTTCATAGTTCTTATCTAGCCAATCTCCATATTTCCCACTACTTAATTCTTGTAAGATATACATTGTTTCATACTGTTCTATACTCTTTGTCTTATCTTGGCTTAACCATGCTTTGAATCCATCTACAAAAGATTCTACTCCATCTCCCAATCCTTTCCCTGCTATCTTCAAGTGATTCATTAACTTCTCTTTTCCTTCTGGATCATCTTTTAATTTCTCTAAAAATTCTTTGGCTTGTTCTATTCCTAAAGTCTGGTTTACTTCCTCTTGTGATTTCTTTAAATATTCTGTCGCTTCTTCTAAACCTTCTGTTTCATACAAATAGTTATAAATTTTACTTAATGTTGGATTGAATTGATTCGCTTTTTCTAATTGCTTTAATAAATCTAAAGTCTCTAAATCGAGTCCAGAAGAAGAAAGCTCTATAACCTTCTTTTCACCTTCTGGATAAACTTCTTGAAACAAAGTATAAAATTCTAATGGGGATAAATCATATCCTTGGGCTAGACATTTTTTATAAGACACCTCAGACAACAGTTTCCCTTCCACTTTTATCTTACAATCATTTATTATTTTCTCTTTTTCTTCTTGCCCTAATCTTTCTATTTTAGAAGTGTAACTTTGAAGTGCATCACTTCCCATAATCACTGTATATTTAGCAAGACTTTCCATCGTTTCTACTTTTTCTAGCAAATCTTTTCCTGTTGTGATATCTATTTCTAACTGTTTGATTCTTTCTTGAAAAGCTTCATACGTTTCAAATTCTGTTTGTTCTTTAATTTTTTCATCTAGATTAGAACTTTGCTTTCCTGTTGCTGGATTTGGTGTCCTCGGTGTTTCTTTTTCTTCTTTGGAAAAATGCAAATCAATTTCCTTTAATCTCTTTAATTCTTCTTCCATCCCTACTTGCATCTTTTCCAATATCTCTTGTTGGCTTTTAAGTTCTTTTTTGTATTTTGCTGTTTCTTTTATCAGGTCCAAACTTCCTTTTTCTGGAGTTAGATTTAACATCTCAAACTGTTCTGCCACTGTATTTTTATTACTAAATTGATCAATATTCTCTTTTATTTTTGCTTTTTCTTCTTCACTTAAGACTTTATTGGATTTTTTTGAAGAAAAATTTTCTGTTCTTTGCTGAAATGAAAATTGACTATTTCTTGTACTAAGTCCCATATTCCTTCCTCCAGTATCTATTTTTATTGTATCCTAATTGTTTCTTGTTGAACAGATTTTTTTGGGTAGTTTACAGGTAAATTTTTCTTTTAGAAAAAGAAGAAACAAGAAGAAAATTCCAAGAGAAGTAAGGATTTTTCCAAGAACAAGACCTTTGGGGACAAAACTAAGTGTAAGTGTATGTTTTCCTTTAGAAAGAGGTGCTCCTAAAAAGGCAGTATTTACTTTTTGAATAGGTACTTCTTTTCCATCTATTTTTAACACAAATCCTGTGTCATAAGGAATGGAGGATGTAAAATATCCATCTTGGTTCATGTCTAAGGTAAAAGTAAATGCATCATATGTTTGCTCCCATTCAAAGTTTTCTGGAAGAATTTTTCCATCGACTTCTTCTTGAAAGACCTCTTTTCCTAAAAGATACACTTGGGCTTCTTCAAAAACATACTTTCCTTCCGTAATTTTTAAATCAACTTCTTTTTTAGACGTAGAAAGCAAAAAATCAAGCGTCATATTCTCATTTTTATAAAGATGGGAACTACAAGTAATCTTATTGGTTTGCCCTTCTATCGTAAGTGTGCGATCTTTCGTTTTACAAGAAGTTTGATTTAAAAGTGGAAGACGCAAAAGTAATATTTCATCTTGTAAAGAATAGGACAATGGAAGATGAAAAGTATAATCCTTTTTAGGTTCTACAACGAGTTTTCCGTTTTCAAAGTGAAGATTTAATTTTTCTTTGACTTTATCCTCTAAAACAAAGGGAAAGGATGCTGGATGTAAAGATGATAGATAAGAAGATGGCTTTGCATTTTCTACAACGGTATAAGATAACAAGGCTTCCATCTTTTCTTGGTCCGTTAATTTTTCATATTCAGAGGTCCCCATCAACTTCGTATTTCCATAAAAAATAGGAAACGCATAAGGATTTTGATACAGATGATCTCCTATCTTTTGATAAAAAGAACTTTGTATTTTTCCATAACGGTATCGAACTCCTAGAATTGTATCATAAAAAAGATTGACGGAAGAAGTAAGCATCAATTGATTGCGATTAGGAATAGAATGAAAGAATGTTTGGTAAAAGGAATGATAGTTTTCATTCGATAAAGAGGAATAAAGAAAAGGAGAAGATGTATCGAGAGAAAAGACTTGATTTACATTAGAAAGGCCTTCACTACTCGTCCTATAAAGTGGAGTAAGAGGAAGCTTTTGATAATTTTTTTGGATTTTCTTTTCTTGCTTTTCTAAAAAGGTATCTAAAGGAAGAAGCAAGTCGCTTCGACTCGTAAAAATAGTAAGCAAACTTAAGAACACAAGTAAGAAAAGAAATGTTACTTTCTTTGGTGTTTTATAAAAGACCAAGAAAAAACTATAATCAAGAAGAAGCAAAAAAGAAAAAGAACGTGTACTTTCATTCCATAAAGAAAGAAAAAACAAAAAAAGGAAAAGAAGAAAAGAAAGAAGATACTGTTTTTTTCTATGAGAAAAGGTAGAAAGGAAGCATGCTGTCGCATACACAAAAAGAGGTAGAAAAGGAAGCAAGACTTTGGCTCTTATATAGGCACCTCCATTAAGAAGGTATAGAAGAAAAGAAGAGGTGCAGAGAAAAAGCAAAAAAAAGGCAAAAACTTTCATTCGTTTTTCTTTTTGAAAAAGAAGAAAGAAAAGAGAGAAAAATGAGAGAAAGGAAAGCCCTAATCCATAAGGATCATAAAAGAAATTTGCTAGATTTAAATTAGGAAGAAGCAAATTGAATAGGGAAACTGAAGGAGTTCCACTTCTTCCTGAAATTAAAGCAAGAAAAGTTGGAAGCAGTAGAATACTCGCTGTAAGAATAGCAATGAAAACACTTCTTAGCAGTGGAAAGAGCAAAGACAAAATACTTTTTCGCGTTTGTTTGGGAAAAGAAAACAGAATAAAAAGTGCATAACAACCTAAGGCCAAAAGACATGAGATGGCAAAATAGTAATTGGTAAAAAGAAGCAAACTAATTTGTACTGTAAAAAAGAAAGTTTTCCTCGTTTTAAAGTATTGGTCAATTCCACAAAATGCCAGAAATAAAAACGGAAAATAAGAGACAAACATAATGTGACGATGAGAATGAAATAAAAGAGAAGTAGACAAAAGAAACAAAAGGCTTCCTTGAAAGGCAATTTTTTCTGAAAAATGTTTCTTTAAAAATCGATAGCAAAGAAGTCCATCAAAACTATAAGAAAAAAGAAAGAAAACAGAGACATAAAGTTTCATGGGAACAAATGAAAAAACATAAGAAAGAAGAACCCATGGAGCCAAAAGGCCATAGTAAGAAAAATAAAAGAGATTTTGTCCTCCCCCTATGTGAAATGCAAAAGTCGGAAGAAGAGTTCCTGTTTTCAAAAACAAAGTACGAAAGTATTCTGGAAAAACAGTATGCTGACTAATCCAATCTACCTGAGAAGCAAACGAAAAAGGAAAAGTTGCTACAAAAGAGATTAGAAGTGCAATGAAAAAAAGAAGAATTACTCTCCTTACTTCTTTTTGTTTTTTCAAAAAATACGCATCCTTTCTTTTTAAGCAGCATAGCAAAACGCCATATAAAATAAAAATCCTAAAAAGAGAACGGTTACAATAAATCCATTGATTTGTTCAAATCGGCTGCTTTTATATTTTACTCCTACACTAATAGATGCAAGAAGACCGCCGATTAAACCACCAATGTGTGCAGCATTATCAATTCCTTGCATAAAAAATCCAAAAGCAAGGTTTAATAGAATCAGTGGAATGATTTGACTTCGAATAACATTTCCTAAATAAACTCGGTAATGATATCCAAAGTAGAGCAAAGCTCCCATCAATCCAAAAATTGCACCAGATGCACCAATAGATGCACCATTTCCACTAAAGGTTATAGAAAGAAGACTTGCTGTTAAAATAGAAAAAAAGTAAATTACAAAGTAACGCCACCTTCCCATAAAGCTTTCCAACTGACTTCCTAAAATATAGAGTGCATACATATTAAATAAAAGATGAAATAAATTTCCATGAAGAAAGGCTCCTGTGATTAGTCGATACCACTGTCCGATTCGAATGAGAGGACCATATGTACAAAAGGTATTTAGAAACCATGCATCAATTCCAAAGATTTTTGGAAAGAGAAAAAGAAAGATATTGATAAGAATCAATCCATACGTAATAACAGGAAGTTTTGGTTGAAAAACATCTTCTGCTTTTTTCTGGTCTTCTTGATTATGTGCATTGATATCATTTGTTATTTTGACAAACAATTGCATTCCTTTTTCTGTAAATTTTAATTTTTTTGGCAAATCTGGAAAAGCACTTTGAATAATTTCGCTTTTTTTCAAGTCTTTATCTTCCTCCACACGAATCGCTGCCAAATCTTTGGGAGTAGAAAGTTCTACATTGCTTGACAAATCTAAAAAAATACTCAATGTATTTAACCGAAAAGAAAGTGTTTTTGCTTTAATTTTTTTTAAGATTCTTTTGGTTCGAAACACATCAAAACGATATTGTTCTTCATTATGAATATAGGAAGAGACAATTCTGACAATTTTATAATCTTCTTCCAAATTTTCAAGCCAAATCTCATTTTCAGCTCCTTGTAAAATAATTGGAGTATAACTTTTTTCAGTAATAAAATAATGAAGCAATTTCATTACCATCATATTTTTTTCATCCATCATTCCAATTTCTTCTGTCATAAATTTCTCTCCTTTAAATACACTTATTATACAAAAAGATTCTTTTTTTGAAAAGAGGAAAAGAAGGAGGATTTCTTATTTATAACTATCTTTTTCTAAAGAATCTCTTAAAATCTTTAGTTGATCCAAAAATTCTTTTGGAGGATCCACCTTAAAATGAAGAGACTTTTTTGTAATAGGATGAGAAAAGGAAAGTTGATAAGAATGTAGCATTTGTCCAAAAGAAGTTGTTTTCTTCTCTTTTCCATAAAAAGGATCATTTAAAATGGGATAACCAATATATGAGAAATGAACTCGAATTTGATGAGTTCTTCCTGTTTCTAATTTACAAGCAACCAAAGTATGATTAGAAAAACGTTCAAGGACTTTAAAATGAGTAATCGCACTCTTTGAATTTTTTGAAGTGACCATCATCTTTTCCCGATCTTTTGGATCTCTTCCAATAGGAGCATTGATTGTTCCAGTCTCATGAGGAATTACTCCTTTTACAATTGCAAGATAAATTCTTTCTACTTCTTTTTTGGAAATCATTTGAGATAAAATATCATGCATTAAATCGTTTTTTGCAACCAACATTAGTCCACTTGTATCTTTATCTAAGCGATGTACAATTCCTGGGCGAATACTTCCTTCATGAGAAAGAGAAAAATGATAAGAAAGTGCATTCACAAGAGTTCCTTTTGTATGTCCTGGAGCAGGATGAACAACCATGCCACTTGCTTTATTGAGAACTAAAAAAGAATCTTCTTCATATACAATATCAAGAGGAATATTTTCTTTGACAATTTCAACTGTTTCTTCTTCTATTTCTGATAAAGAGATAAGATCTCCTTCTTTAACACAATAAGAATTTGGTTTTCTTTCTCCATTTACAAGAGCCTTTCCTTCTTCAATATATTTTTGAGCTTTTCCTCTTGAAATAGAAAAACCAATTCGAACAGCTTGATCAAATCTCATCTTTTCTGTTACAATCCATTCCATCTTTTTTTCTCCCTTCTATAAAAATCCATAAACAAACACCGAATACAATACAAACATCTGCAATATTAAAAATTGGGAACTGATACGTACCAAACGTAAAAGAAAGATAATCCGTTACTTTTTGATAAAGCACCCTATCCAAAAAATTTCCAATGGCACCTCCCAATAATAAAGAAATTGAAAGTTGTTCTATATTAGAAAGTTTATTCTTACTTGCATAATAAGAGAAGAATAGAATAACAGCAATGGAAAAGAAAAGGAAAAGAAAGGGAACTTCTTCTAAAATACTAAAAGCACCTCCCCTATTTTCTACATATTGCAAAGAAAAAAAAGAGGGAATGATGGAAATTTTTTTTTGATAGGAAAGAAAATTTCTAACAATCACTTTGACTGCTTGATCTAAAAAAGTAAAGAAAAGAGTAAACCAGATCCATTTTTTTTCTTTCATAAAAGGCCTTCTTTCATTTCAATTTTATTCACAATCATTTGTAGTTGATTATATCTCTTTTCTACCACTCCCGTCAAAACAACAATATCTCCCTTTTTTAAATTGGAATACTTTTCAAATACACGTGGAAAGCAGGTAAAATCTACCATTTTTGTTTCATCACTTCCTAAAAGAAATGCCATTTTCTCTCCTTTTTTTGTTTTGATCACTTTTATTTTTTCTATCAGAACAAGAGTTTTGATCTGTTCATTAAAATGTTTTTCTAATTCATTTAAAGGGATTATTTTCTCTTCTTCTTGAAGATACTTTAAAGTAGGATGACTTGTTAAATAAAACCCAAACAAATCTCTTTCTTTTTCTAAAAGTTCACTAGATGAATATTCTTTTTGTTCTTTTAATTCTGGTAATAAAACAAGGGATGGATCTAAATCTTTTGTAAGTTCTGCATAGTTTATTAAAGCATCCATCTCTTCTATTAAAGTTCTTCTTGTATATCCAAAAAAATCAAAAGCTCCAGCATAAACAAGTGTTTCAATTTGCTTTCTTGTAACTTTATTTAAGACAAGACGAGAGATCGCATCAAAAATATCTTGAAAAGGTTTTTGATTTCTTGCTTCTAAGATTTGTTTACAGACAACAACTCCAATTCCTTTAATAGATGCAAATGGAAAGTAGATTTTTCCATCAACCAAGGTAAATAAAGATCCACTGTAATTGAGATGTGGCTTTACAATTTCCAATTCATTTGCTTTCGCTTCCATCATATACTCTTTTAATTTCGTATCACTTCCAATAACATTTGACAAGATATGACAATAAAATTCAGTTGGATAATGACATTTTAAATAAGCCATTTTATAGGCAATTAGAGCATAAGCAACTGAATGAGATCGATTAAAACCATAGCCTGCAAATTTCAAAATTAAATCAAAAATCTTCTTTGCATTTTCTAGAGAATGCCCATTTTTCAAAGCTCCTTTTAAAAAACGTTTCTCTTCGCCTTTTAATACCTCCATTTTTTTCTTACTCATTGCTCGTCTTAAAATATCTGCTTCCCCTAAAGAATATCCAGAATAAACACTTGCAACTTGCATAATTTGCTCCTGATATATTAGAATTCCATAGGTGTTTTTTAAAATTGGAATGAGACTCTCATCTAAATAAGTTACTTCTTCTTCTTTATGTTTTCTTCGAATATAAGTAGGAATATTAGCAGCAGGTCCTGGTCTAAAAAGAGCAATGGCTGCGAAAATATCTTCAAAAGAAGTAGGTGCTAAATTTTTTAGAAATTGGCGCATTCCAGTAGATTCAAATTGAAAAATTCCTGTTGTATCTGCTTTTTTAAAGACATCAATAGCTTCTTGATCATCTAATGGAATTTTTGAAAAATCAATCTTTTCTTTCCTATTTTTTTCAATATCTTCTAAAATATGCATAATCAGTGTTAAGTTTCGAAGCCCTAAAAAATCCATTTTTAAAAGGCCTAAAGATTCAAGGTATTCCATTGGATATGCCGTTAAATAAAGTCCATCACTTTTCGTTAGAGGAATGATTTCTTCTAAAGGTCTTCTTGCCATCACAATTCCTGCTGCATGACTTGAAGTATGTCTTGGAAACCCTTCTATTTGAATTGCTATTTCATAAAGTTTCTGTAAAGATGAATCTTGATCAATCATGGCTCTAAATGCTGGATGATTTTTATAAAAATCAGGTAACTTTTCTTTAGTAAAAGAAGGAATATAATGAGAAAGAGTATCTATTTTATAAGATGGAATTTGCATCACTCTTGCAACATCTCTTAAAACTTGTTTCGCTCCAAGAGTTCCAAAAGTAACAATTCCTGCTACTTTATCTTGACCATATTTTTCCTTCACATATTGAATCATTTGCTCTCGATATTGATCTGGAAAGTCTGTATCAATATCAGGCATTGTAATTCTTTCTGGATTTAAAAATCTTTCAAAAAGCAAATGATATTGAATGGGATCAATTTCTGTAATTCCTAAGGCATAAGCTACTAAACTTCCTGCTGCACTTCCCCTTCCGGGTCCTACTAATATTCCTTCTTTTTTTGCATAACGAATAAAATCATAAACGACTAAAAAATAATTTGAAAATCCCATTTTTTGAATGACAGAAAGTTCATAGAAAAGACGATCTTGATACACTTTTGAAATCTTACCTTGAAGACGTTTATATAATCCCTTTTTGGAAAGATTTACTAAGAAATCTTCTGCTGTTTCTCCTTCTTTTAAAGGATAAAGAGCCAGTTCTAACTCCTGTTTAGGAAAGACAAGATGGCACTTTTCTCTCAAAGCTAGTGTTTGGAGTAGTCCTTCATTATGAGAAAGAGAAATCACATCTTTAATAAAAAGGCTATGATTGTATAAATCGTAATTTGTATTTTCTAAATTTGCAATGGTTTTTCCATCTCGAATCATATAAAGATAAGACAACAATTCACTTTGTTCTTGTTTTTCATATAAATTTTCTCGTAAGAAAACAATTTTTTTACTCATTTGTTTTGCAACTTCTTCTTGTTCTAAATTCTGATATCCCAAATAAAGATCCAAAGAGTAAGAAAGTTCTTGATAAAATTTTCGGAAACGATAAGGAAGAATAAAAAACAAATGCTCTTTATATACTTCTAGATCTGCAAGAGAGAGTTTCCGATCATTTGAAACAGTAAAAAAATGCATCAGTGCCTGGTATCCTTGATAATCCTTTGCATAACAAAGAAGAAGATAATCCATCTCTATTTCAAGTCCAAGAATGGGTTCTAAATTATTTTTCTTACACTTTTCAATAAATTCCATAGCACCATACATTGTATTATCACATAAAACACAACAGTCTTGATGATTTTCTTTGGCATAAGAAATAATCTGGTCAATTGAAAGGCAACTTGAAAGAAGGGAGTAATAGCTTTTGGTATAAAATGGTATATACATAAACTCACTTCCTTTTTACTTATCTTAACAAAAAAGAAGATAACAAACAAGAGTTTGCTTTCCTTTTCAAGCAGGAAAAACTTGGG
This sequence comes from uncultured Bacilli bacterium, assembly GCA_947594595.1. GTDB lineage: Bacteria > Bacillota_I > Bacilli_A > RF39 > UBA660 > CANQVB01. Next base: position 13,468 of record CANQEE010000002.1, on the reverse strand, counting down.
ATTTTGTTTGACTTTCCTTCCCTTTTATGATAAAGTTAAAAAGCGAAACACGTAAATATGTACAAAGGAGGAGACTGTATGGCTATTAAAGTAACAAATAAGAAACCCTTAACAGGAAATAAAAGAAGTCATGCATTAAATGCAACAAAAATGCAACAAAAACCAAATTTGCAAGTTGTAAGACTTGAAGATGGTACCAAAGTAAGACTTTCTACAAGAGAAGCTAGAACTATTAGAAAAGGACAAGAAAGCAAAGACGTAGAAAATCTAGAAGAAACAGCATAACACTTGTAAAAGTGTTTTTTTACTTAAAAAAGCTCCATAAATAAATGGAGTTTTTTAGGTTCTATTTTTCTTTTTGATCTTTATTTTTACTAATCCATCGATCAAAAAATGCAAGAAGTGAAGGAAGTAAAAATAAAATTAAGAGCGTGGAACAAAGAGTTCCTTGAGAGATTGTTTTACAAATTTTAGAGGCAATTAAAGAAGCAAAGCAAGCAATGATTAAGGTAACAATAATTAAGATAGAACTAGAAGTTAAAATGGTAGAAATAGATTGATTATAAGCTTCAATAAGGGAGTTTCTAATGTTTAATTTTTTTCGATATTCAAGATAATAAGAAGTATATAAAATTGCATAATCAATGGTAGCTCCCATTAAAATACTTTGTACAATCAAAATAGAAATAAAATAAACATTTTCTCCTGTAATCGTTAAAATTCCCATCGTTAAGTAAACTGCGCACTGAATTGTAAGAACCAAAAGAATCGGAATTATTATAGATTTAAAGGTGATTGCAACTACAATAAAAATAGCAACCATTGTTAAAATCGTAATACACTGAAGTTCCTCTTGAAAGGTTTTACTCATTTCATAAGCCATAGGAGAATCTCCTATTACATAGCTTTCATCAAGATTTTCTTTCAATTGTTTTTGGATTTTTTGAATCCATTGAAAGGTCTCTTTTCCTTCTAGATTTAGCTCTGTATTTAAAACAATTCTAGAATATTTTTTCCCTACCAACAAATTTTTAGCATCCAAAACCATTTCTTTTGCATCAAGAATTTTCCTTTTCATCTTCTCTTCAATCAAGCCCTTAAATTTATCATCCTTTTCGATTTTTTCAACTACATCATCAACAAATTCTTCTACAGTCATTTTCCATGTATTTTGATAAGCCTTACAACTTCCATAATAAGTATAGAGCATTTGGATGGTGTTTTCTTCAACTTCATTAGATAAAGAAGCAAGTAGACCAAAGAGTTCTTTTGATGTATATCTTACTGGTGGAGAACTATTTTTCATAAGTGTATGAACAGTATTTAATTTTTGAACTTTCGAAGAGGAAATTTGATTTTCATACTTTGAATTTGAAAGAACATTCTCTAATAAAAAGGAGAAAAATTCATCGAAAGAAAGCATTGTATCTTGTGAAGAATAAAACTTATGAAGTCCAAATAATAAATCCATATGTTCTTGATCTATCGTAAGAAAAGAGGCTAATTCTTCTTTCGTATATGTTTTTTTAGCTAAAACACTCTCTATCATATTTTGTAAAAATTGCAATTCACTTTGTTCTTCTTTGGAAAATTGACTTTCTAAAAATGGATCTTTTTGATTTAAAAATTCAATCAATTCTTTGGGAGTTAAACTAACTTCATTTTGACTGGTGAAGGAAAGAAGATATATTTTTTGAACCAAATCTTCATCAAGTCCAAGCAACCTAGCAATCTCTTTTGCATCCAACAAATTATTTTCAAGACTCTTTTCCATTATTACTTTCAACAATTTTAAAGATTCAATGGTCTTAGAAGAGAGATTTTCTTGAATTTCTTCTCTTTCAGCATTTTCTAAAAGAAAAGTATTAAATTCTAAAGGAGTTTCTGTGATAAGAGAAGTGTTTTGAAAGAAATCAATCAAATGATAAAGTTTATCAACTTCCTCTACCTCTTGATTCAAAAAGGATGCCATTTCACTACTTGTATATGCTTTTGTATCTTTTTCCAATTCTTTATTTTCCTTTAAAGTATAAAAAGGAGTTAGATCCAAATCTTCTAGATAGGAAGTTGTTTCATTGAGTTGAATCACTTGATTGATAAAATCTTGTAGGGTGTAGGTTAGTTGAGTCTCTTTTGTTGAAGCTTGAAGAAAAAGGAGTTGTTTCACTAAATCTTCCTTCATTCCAAAAAAGCTTGCTAATTCTTGTGAATTCATTTTTTTGTTAATTTGATTCAAATCACTAAAATTAGAAAGTTGTTCTAGTTTAGAAAGAGTACTAAGGTCAAAAAGATCTGCATAATGAGGATCTTTTCCTAAATCATTGATTACAAAGTGAAAAAAATCTGAAAAAGTCATTAAATAATTCCAATTGTTTTTTAAAAGGAAATATTGATAGCAAGCAGTAACTTTACTTTCCTCTATTTCTAAAATAGATGCTAGAGAAGAAGCTTTCATAGGAGTAGATAGAAATTCTTCCTGTGTAAGTTTGTTTAAAAGAAGGAGTTTCTCTTTGCTTTTTTGATCCAGTTGATTTTCATATTTTTTATTTTGTAGAACTTCTTGATTCATAAAAGTCACAAATTCATCCAAACTCATTTTTTGATTTGAATGCAATGAAAGATATAAAATGAAAAGATCTTGGAAAGAATTTTCCTCTATTTCTAAAATAGAAGCTATCTCAGTAGGAGTCCTTTTTCTATGAATTTCCTCTTCAGATATGAAATTTTTTAATCTTGTTATATCTTCTTTGATGGTGGTACTTATTTTTTGTTGAACAAAAGGATTTTGATAGACTTCCTGTTCAATAAACTTGATGAATTCATTTAATGTAATTTGGTCATTCTCATCTAAATTATAGAAATCATAGTAAATAATTTTAAGAAGATATTCATCAATAGGAACAGATTGTCCTCCTAATTCTTGAAGTCTCTTATTTAAATTTTGATAAGTTAATTTTTCATGAATGGTATTACCGTATCCCAAGACTTCCCCGCTCTTCTTTTCTTTTTCTAACTCTTTTAAATATTTTGCAATTTTTCCTTCCTCTTGATTTGGATATAGAATTGCTATTTGATTCTTTTCTTTAAATACTTTGGAAATTTGATCTTCTTGTTGATCCGTATAAGCAATTGCTAAATTTCCTTTTAATAAGAAACTAATCAAAAATAAAAGCAAGAAAATTGGAAAAGCAATTCCTTTGAATCGATCACTTATTTTTCCTAATTTTTCTAGATGAATAGAAGGCTTTTTCTTTTTTGTTTTTACAATCCAAGAATCAAACAATAAAATCAAAGAAGGAAGAACAAAGAAAATACAAATCAAACTAAACAAGACTCCTTTGGCTAAAATAAGTCCTAAATCTTTTCCAATTTTAAAACTCATAAAAACCAAGGCTAAAAGACCTACTATCGTAGTAACAGAACTACTTGATATAGATTGAAAAGCCTTATGTAAAGCATTTTTCATTGCTTTTATTTTGTCACTTTCTCTTCTTTTTTCCTGATCATATCGATTCATTAACATAATAGAGTAATCCATAGACAAAGCCATCTGTAAGATTGCTACAATGGAATCAGTAATATGAGAAACACTTGGAAAAATTATATTTGTCCCCTTATTCAAAACAACAGCCATTAAAATTGTTGCTAAAAACAAAAATGGTTCTACATAAGATTCACACATTATTAAAAGAATTAAAAGAGCACAGAAAACAGCTAAAGCAAGAATCCAAAAAGGTAAAACTGATTTATTGGTTTCAGAGATTTCCCCACTGGTATAAAAACTTTTATCCTTATACTTTTCATGGATTTCTTGATAAACTTTTTTTGCAGGTTCTCCATCAGATTTTCCTTGAACCGTAAGCACAAAAAGTGTATATTTTCCTTGATTATAATGAGAAGTGTTTTCATAAGCTACATCTTCTACATAAGAAATAGATTCAAGTTCTTTTTGAATTTTAATTTTCTCTTTGTCTTTTAAATTTTCAAACATTATATTTAAAGTACTTGTCTGTTTCTTAGAAAATTCCTGTTCCATTATATTCATTCCAATTCTTGTTTGTGAATGATCTGGTAAATATTTTGCCATATCATAGTTAATATTGACTTGATTGGATAAAAATGCAAAAACAATGGTCAAAAAAAGAAAGACAATTAAAATAGGATATCTTTTATCAATCATAAAGTCTGTTAATTTTCTCATAAATCACAGTCCTTTCTAAAACCACAGTATATTATATTCCATTTTTTTGATTCAGAAAGTATAAATATATAAAAAGTGTCTAAATTTAGACACTTTTTTAAAAAACGTATTAAACCATTCATATATTTATGTTATATTATTATATATTTAAGAAAGGAGCGCAAAATGAAAGTACAATGTCTAAATTCTTCTTCCCTCAAAACAAGAGATTTGATTAAGAAAACTTTTGCAACTTTAATCCATGAAAAAAAACAATTAGAAAAAATCACTGTTACAGAATTAGTTCAGCGAGCACAAATTACGAGAAGTACTTTTTACACGCATTATGATAATCTTTATCAGGTTGCACAAGAATATCAATTACAAACCATTGAACTTCTTTGTAATAAGGAATTAAGGCTCTATTCCAAATCAGATGTATTAGACTACTTTGATAATATTTTCTCTTGTTTAAAAGAAAATGAAAATACTTATTGCTTGTTATTAGCAGCAGATGAATCTCTCTTATTTTTGAATAAACTAAAAGAATTTGCAAGTCAAAAAATCTATGAAGCTTTAAAAAATAATTATAAAACTCCCTATCTAGATCTTGCTATTTCCTTCTTTATGAATGGAACTTTAATGGAAATTATAAAATATTTTAGAAAAGAAAGTCCCTATTCCCTTGATGAATTATTGGAAAATATAAAACTTTTCTTTACAAAGATATTTCACTAAAAAAAGCCCTCTAGGCTTTATTTTTTTTAGCATCTGCTTTTTTTCGTTCTTCTGTATTAAGAATTTTTTTTCTAAGACGAATAAAATTAGGGGTTACTTCTACTAATTCATCAGAGTTAATATAATCAAGAGCATACTCTAATGTAATAGGACGAGGCCTTTTTAACACAACTGTATGATCACTTCCTGCTGCACGAACATTGGTTAAATTCTTTCCTTTAACAACATTGACGGCCAAATCATTTTCACGATTACATTCCCCAAGAATCATTCCTTCATAAACTTCACACCCAGGCTCTATAAACATAATCCCACGATCTTCTAAGTTTCCAATAGAATAAGCTGTCGCTGATCCATTTTCCATAGAAACTAAAACTCCTAATTTTCTTTCTCCAATTTCTACTTTTTCATAAGGACGATACTCTTTAAATGTATGGTTGATAATACCATATCCTTTTGTCATAGTCATAAAATCTGTTGAAAATCCAATTAAACCACGAGATGGGATGGTATAATTAAGTCTTACTTGTCCTTCAAAGTTCGTCATATTATCCATAATAGCTCCACGAAGACCTAACTGTTCAATCACAGTCCCCATAACCTCTTCTGGAACTTCTATTTGCAAATCTTCCCATGGTTCCATCTTTACTCCATTTTCTTCTTTAATGATTACTTGAGGTTTAGATACTTCTAATTCAAACCCTTCTCTTCTCATATTTTCAATTAAAATACTTAAATGAAGTTCTCCACGACCAGAAACAATAAAAGATTCATTGGTATAAGGTTCTACTCGTAAACTAACATCTTTTTGAGTTTCCTTATAAAGACGTTCTTCAATTTTTCTTGCAGTTACAATCTTTCCATCTTTTCCAACAAACGGAGAAGTGTTAGCACCAAAAGTCATTTGTAAAGTAGGCTCATCAATATGCAAAATGGGAAGTGGATGCAAATTTCCTTGTTCACAAATAGTTTCCCCTACGGAAATATCAGGAAGTCCTGCAATGGCTACAATATCCCCAGCTGTCGCACTTTCTACTTCAATTCGATTATATCCATAATATCCAAACAATTTTTGAATTCTAAATGTTTTCTCTTTTCCATCTAGACGAATACAAGTAACTGTCTGCCCTACTTTCATAGTTCCATTGTGAACTTTTCCAATTCCAATACGCCCTACAAATTCATTGTAATCTAAAAGAGCTGGTTGAAATTGTAAAGGAGCATTTTCTTCACCTTGTGGAGCTGGAATAGAAGAGATAATCAAATCTAAAAGTTCTGTAAATCCAGGAGTTTGACTTGCTAGACTTTCTTCCAGGCTACAAGTTCCATTTAAAGCACTTGCATACACAACTGGAAAATCAAGCTGTTCTTCATCTGCTCCTAATTCAATAAATAAATCAAGAACTTCATCAAGTACCTGGCTACATCTTGCACTTGGTTTATCTACCTTATTGATTACTACAATTGGTTTAACACCCGAAGCAAGAGCTTTTTTTAAAACAAATCGAGTCTGAGGCATTGTTCCTTCATATGCGTCTACCACCAAAAGAACTCCATCGACTAAGTTCATAATTCTCTCAACTTCACCACCAAAATCAGCATGCCCTGGTGTGTCTAAAATATTGATGCGATAACCTTTATAATCAAGTGCTGTAGTTTTTGCTAAAATGGTAATCCCACGTTCTTTTTCAAGCGCATTTGAATCCATTGAAATATTGGCAACATCTTCATTTTCGCGAAACATCCCACTCGTTTTTAAAATCTCATCGACAAGAGTTGTCTTTCCATGATCTACATGAGCGATGATCGCAATATTTCTTTTTTTCATTTTTTTCACTTCTTTCAATCACGCACCTGATTATAACATAGATTTTTATAAATTTCTATATTTTTGTAATCTTTTAAATTTTTTATAAATTTATGAAAAACAAAACTCACAATTGTAAAGCGTAAAAAAATATAGTAAAATAAGTATGGATGATGAAAGAATGAAGAAAATTTTGATTGGACTGATTCATATTTATCAAAAGATTCCAGGCCCATGGCATAAAGCTTGTAGGCACATTCCAACATGTTCTAATTATGCGATGGAAGCTATTGAAATTCATGGTGCATGTAAAGGAAGTATCCTTGCAATCAAACGTATTTTAAAATGTAATCCATTGGGTTCTTATGGATATGATCCAGTTCCTAGAAAGAAAGGATGAGAGATTTGAAACGAAGAAAATTAGGGGTTCAATTATTTATCATAGTCCTTGCAATCACTTGCCTTTGTGGTTGTAAAAGAGATGATATGGAAGAGATTGAAATTGTAACAACCAATTATCCAAATTCATATATTATTGAAAATCTTTATAAAGATCATTCAACAATTACTTCTATTTATCCAGATGGAGTGAATGTTGAAAAATATAGGCCAACAAAAAAAACAAAGCAAGAAGATGCTCAAAAAGATTTGTTTATTTATACAGGATTGGTAGAACGAGAAAGAAACTTAGCAATTGAACTTTTAGATTATAACAGTGCTTTAAAAATTATTGATAGTTCTTATGTATTAGAAACAAGTTATGAAACAGATGCTGTTTGGCTAGATCCTTCTTTTATGTTAATGATGGCCCAAAATGTCAGATTAAGTTTAAAAGAATACATTGAAAATGCATATTTAAAGAAAGAAATCGATGAAAAGTATGAAGCATTAAAAGTTTCTATTTCTGAATTAGATGCAAAAATTCGCTTATCCATTGAAAATGCAAAACACAAATGCATTTTATCTTCTACAGAAAGTCTTAAATTTTTAGAAAAATATGGTTTGAAAGTTTATGTAATCAATGAAAAAACAGCAGAAAAAGAAAGAAGTGAGATTCAATCTTTAATCAATCAAAAAGAAATTACAAAACTATTTAAGTTTGAAGAAGAAGAAAATAATGAGGCAAGTCAAAAAATTTTAGATATCAATTCAAATTCATTAGAAACAAAAAATATACATTCTATGAAAATATTAACAGATGAAGAGCGAAAAGCAGGAGAAGATTATTTATCTCTTTTAGAAAAAAATTTAGATGTTTTAAACGAAGAGCTTTATCACGAATAAAGTTCTTTTTTTAATTTTTTAACTTTCTCTTTTGTTTTTCGATCCACTCGATTAGAATCACAAATTTTTTGAATTGTCTTAGAAAGAAGAGAAAAGGAAATATTTCCTTCTTTTAAAAATGGAAAAAAGACTTCTTGATTTTTAATAAAGCACTCACAAAGAAGCCATGCTTGTGCCATTTCAACATAGTACTCATCTGAATTTACTTTCTTTATTTTTTCTTCAATCATAGAAAAAAAGGAATCTTCTACATAGTAATTGAGAAGCAAAACAAATCCTGCTCGAAGATAATAAGTTTCTTTTTTTTCAAAAAGACTATCCATCAAAGAAAGAAAATATTTTTGATTTTTCTTTATTGTTTTAAGACTAGAGATAACCATATCACAAGTTGCCCAATTATCAATTAAGGGAAGAAAATCTAAAAAGGCTTGTTTTAATTTATCCTTATCTTTAATTTTTCCAATTACAAACCCTTTCATTAAAATTTCTTCATGATAGTTTGATTGAGCAATTTTTAAATAAGAATCTATATCCTGTTTGGCAATAAAAGAAGACATTTTTCGCAAGAAAGGAATTCGAACTCCTAGAATGGGATATTTTGTAAAAATAAGTTTTTCTGAAAAAATTCGATATTTTTCTTCTTTTTGTTCTTGAATTTGTTTCCATAAATTCTGATATTTTTCTTTTGTCCATAAATTTTTTTTCATCTTCTTTTACCCTCTTAAAGATTTTTGATCTAAAATTAAAAATTTCATATATGAAAACCCGAACATTGAAAAGTTCGAGTTTGATTTCTTTTTAGTACATTTGCAAAAAACTCTTACGTCTTATAGTCTAATTCATCACATTGGATAAGCTATATTATAACGGTTTAAATTGATAAGTTCAATATGGATTCGCTCATTTTTTAATTTTGCATCCATTTATTTTTCTTGAACTTTTTTCAAGTTATATATTTTATCAACAGTATCACAAACATTTTGCGAATGAGTTACAATAATAACACATTTGTTTTCTTCATGAGCTAATTTTTTAAATATCTCTAAAATTTCAGTTTCTGTTTGCTTATCAAGATTTCCTGTTGGTTCATCTGCGATTATCATTTTAGGATTATAAGATAAACTTCGTGCAATTGCAACTCTTTGCTGTTCTCCTCCTGATAATCTTAATACTTTACGATTAGCATAACTTGCTTTTAATCCTACTTTTTTCATAAGTTCAATTGCTTTTTCTTTTTTATTTTTTATTTTTAATCCATTTGCATCCATAGAAAGAATTATATTTTCAACTGCTGTCATAAAGGGGAGCAAATTATAACTTTGAAAAACAATACCTATATCACTATTACGATATTTATCTAAATTCATCTCTTTTAGACTTTTCCCATCAAATATAATTTCACCTTCACTACATTTTTCAAGTCCACTTATCAATGACAAAAGTGTTGTCTTTCCTGTTCCACTTCGACCTCTTATAGCATATAACTTTCCACTTTCAAAATCAAAGCTAACATTTTTTAAAGCATAGTCATCTTCTTCTGCATCGCTATATCGGTAACTCGCATTTTTAATACTTAAAATAATGTCTTTGGGAAAAGGATTGCTTTCTTTTACTTCTTTCGATTCTTTATTTTTTATCTTTCTCTCTTTTTTAGAAACATCCTTTCCAAGATGATCATTTGAAACACCATTATTCTTTTTCTTATTTTCCATTTCTAAGACCTCTCTTTCAATATTGTAAGTGGTGAAAATCTTTGAATACTAACCATTGAGGCAATTGAACTTACTAAAACTAGCGAAAGTCCAATGCTAAGTAATTCTAGTAAAACTTTTATATCGACTACTGCATCAATCGAATCATAAGCTTCTACAACAGGCATACCTTTACCATGCATACCTCCTCTATCACCACCATGATTCATTCCACCAAAGTTTTTATTGATTTCTTCAGTTTTTTCATTGCTGCTATTTATTTCATTTGCAAGTAATGAATTACTGACTCCTTTAGAACTTATTGCTCCAATTCCTGCACCAAGTGTAAGGGCAACAACAGATACAATAACAAGTTCTGATACAAATTGCATTGTTAATTTCAATTTACTAATACCAATGGTTCTTAAAACACCAATTTCATATTTTCTTTCACGAATATTGATCATATTGATTAAAAATAAGACAATTCCACCAATAATAAGAGTAATCACTAAGAAAGTTGTTGAAAATGATGAAATGTTTTTTACACTGGAAACTCCACTTTCAGCTAGTTCTTCATTCGTTTGTAATAAGAAATTTTCATCTAAACCTTTTTTATAAAATTCATCTTGAAGCTTCTCTACATGATCATAAGAATCTATAATAAAAGTAGGATAAATGGAAGCTTTTAAGTTTTCATTTTCATTTGTAAGAGCAACAACTGCATCACTATTGGTTATGATTGTATTTACAGATTTAGAAAACATAGACATTGGTTCTTGATTCTCTTCTTCATTTTCTTTAAAAATACCAATAATTTCAAATTCATAAGTATTTCCATCTTCATCCTCTAATTTTATTTTGTCATTTAATTTTAAATCATTATATTCTGCAAGTTCTTGATTGATAAATACATAATTTCCATGAAAGGCAATGTCCCAAGCATTATCAGTTATCTCACTCATTGTATAAGTACCACTAATAAACTCACTCATTGCATCCTTTGAACTATAACCCGTTAAAGTAAAATCAGTAGATGACATATTAGTCTCTTTTCCATGACCAAATCCATTTGGCATATCGCTATTTGATTCAATTTCTGCTTTTTCTATACTATTTCCATTTAGTCCAACACCATAGGTATAATAATAACTTTCAATATAATCACTATCTGCAAATTTTTCAACATCACTAATCGTATAACTTGCAACATTATCAAACTTCTCTCTTGCGCTTTCTCTTCCCTCTTCCTGTGATGGATCAAAATCTTTCATCATGTTTTCTCTATTAAAGCCAATGGTTACTTCCTTGTCATAAGCACTTTTATAGGAATCTATTAGATCTGATGCTGTATTTTTAATTGCAAGTGTTATCGTACAAGCACAAGCAATAATTAAAATAATGATTCCTATTAAAATATTCCTTCCTTTATTTCTTTTAATTGAAATCCATGCGTTTTTTAGTATAAACATACTTATTCCTCCTTTAAAACAATATCATTTTATGATGTAAATATTAAAGAAACATTAAAGATTTAAATTTTTTAAAGAAAAAAAGAAAATGGTGAGGTATTCCATTTTCTTTAAGTAAGTAAAAGAGTATTTTTTAAGATAAGGTAACTGTAATATCTTTTTCTTTATATTCACGACCACTTATATAACAAATCGTTAAACCTACCTTATCCCCTTTGTTTAATTCATTTAAAACATTCTGTATGTCACTTAGATTGGCAACTTCATTTCCTTCTATTTTGGTGATAATATTGCCTATTTCTAGTTCTGATTTGGAAGCACTACTTCCCGAAGTGATTTTAGAAATATAAAATCCAGATGGCATATTATAAGAGTGACTATTATTATCACTTATGATATATCCTTCTACGCCTAATGTTACGCCTTCATCATTTTCTCCATTCATAAGTGTAGTTATAAGATTGCTAACATCTGATATTGGAATAGCAAATCCCATTCCTTCTATACTTGCAGAAGAATCCATTGCATTTGATGAATATTTAGCAGAGTTTATTCCAACTACTTCACCATTACTATTTAATAAAGCTCCTCCACTATTTCCACCATTGATCGCAGCATCTAATTGAATCATTTTATTGGTATAATTATCAATTGATACTTCTCTATCTAAAGCACTGACTACTCCTGTAGTAACAGATTGTCCATATCCTAAAGCATTACCAATGGCAATAATTCCATTTCCCACTTTTAATTTAGTTGAATCACCCATTGTAGCTATTTTTATTGCTTCTAATGTTTCACGATCAATATCATTTAATGATACAGATATAACTGCTATATCTTTTCTTTCAGATGTACCAACAATTTTAGCATCAAAACTTTTTTCATTTATAAATTGAACAGATAATTCATTAGCTCCTTCAACCACATGATTATTTGTTAAAATCATGAGTTCATCATCTGATTTACTAATAACAATTCCAGAACCTGCACCTTCTGCATATTGTTCTTCTCCAAAAAAGTTTGGTCCAAATCTTCCAGATGAAATTAAAGTTTTACTTGTAATTGCAACAATAGAGGGCATTACATTTTCAACAACTTCTGAAACATCAGTAATATATATACCATCATTTTTTGTGCTCTTCGTTTCCGTATATTTTAATTCGATCTTTTCTTTTGTTTTATTTTCTAAATAAGCGTTTAGTTTTGGATAAAATAGCTTAACTGAGAAAACAAAAATGCAAACAAATATGCCTATCAAAATCAAAATTTTTTGATTTCTTTTTAACTTATTTATCTTTTCTTTTTTATTCTCCTCCAAAGTCATCTTTTCGCTTAACGATGTTTCTTTGTCTTCCGTTTTTTCATCTTGTTCTTCTATATCTTTAGACACTTATTATCACCTCATTTTAAATCTATTTAGTTATTAGCAAGAAGAAATCTTTTTATTTCTCTTTCCGTTAAGATTTTTCCTTGACTCATTACCTTCCCATCTATTAAAAGAGCAGGAGTATTTACTACATGATAAATTTGTTTATATTTATCATCTTCTAAAATTTGAAGATTACAAACATTTTCTTTTGTTTCTAACACTTTTTCAACATTTTTTAATAATTTCATTCTATTACTAGAATTTTTTCCAATGATTTTGATTTCCATTTATGCATCTCCTTTCTATAAAAAATGAAAATTACTAAATTATTTTAATTACTTTTGAATCATATATCACCTTCTTTATGACGTAATCGTAATCTATGAAGATTAAAGAAACATTAAAAAACATTAACTTTTTTTTCGTTAATGTTCATTTTTTTTTAAATTTAACCTCAAAAGTAGTATATCCATCTTTTGAATAAGCTCTAATATTACCATGATGAGCTACTACAATATTTTTAGCAATTGATAAACCTAATCCATATCTTCCACTTTTACGATTATGACTTTTATCATTTCGATAAAATCTTTCAAAGATTTTTTCACATTCTGTATCAGGAATTGGATCCCCTTTATTTATTACCTTTAAATTTATTTCATTTTTATTACTAGATAATTCAATCTTAATTTTACTATTTTCTCTACCATGGCTAATCGCATTATCTACCAAAATAGAAACAAGCTCATCTAGACTTTCTTTATGACAAGAAAAATTTATTTTTTCCATTATATTTGTTTCAATTGTTATATTTTTTTCATAGGCTAAACTTTCAAATGTTAATACTCTTTTTTCTACAATCATAGAAAGATTATTATTACTAAAATTTTCGGATTTTAAATATTCTGATTTGGATAAATCAAG
>CANQEE010000001.1 GCA_947594595.1 uncultured Bacilli bacterium | reverse complement strand
ACCTTAAACTCTTGTATTTACTTACCAAAATAGTCATTTCTTCTATTTTTGGATTTAACCGATACCTCCATGTCCGGCATCTACAACCACGCCTTTAATTGCACGCTCATTCATGATATTCACCTCTAATATAAAGTATGAATTTTTATACTTTTTGTGATATATGTAACTTTTCATTTTTATTTTAGTAATTACTTCGCTTGATAAGTTTTGCATGAACAACAATTCTTTTTCCTTGATTATTTTGACAAGTCGATAAAGTAAGAATCTTATCATTTATATTAACTTCTGTATCAATAGGAGCAATATTTCTTTCTTTCATTGTAGAAAGCCAAATTTCCTTCTTTTTGCTATTACTAAAATTGGGTGTAATATAATAGCCCTCACTTTTAATCGTATAGATGGAAAAAATTTGAAAAATGAATTTTTCCTTCAACGTAGATAAAAAAATTACATAATTATCACGGTTTTTTTGCCAAGAAGAAGACAAAACATTTTTCAAAGAACCAAACATAGATCCATCCATTCTTGCATGACCATAAATCGTTGTATTATCATCCAAAGAATCTATGTGATTTCGATAATCCATAAAAATCCAACCTGCTTGATTTTCTGTCTTATCAAAAGCATGAGTTAAATAATATTCATTATTCATAGCTTGAACTACAGGATAATGAATCTTTGTATTCCTAAGGCGAATAAATCCTACTGTATCTATATTTTTAGATAATAAAATTGAAAAACTAACATTATAAAATGGAATCTTAGCATAGTAATAATACTCACTTTTCTTATTTTTAGGTGGGTTGACAAGTTCGCCTTGATCAAAATCTTTATCTATATAAATACTTTTGTCAATTTCTTTGTGAATTTGTTGAATTTTGGAATGATCATAAAACCAATTTAATAAAATTAGTAATGATAAAAGAATACCACTAAGACACAAAGTCATAAGGATGCCTCTTCCCTTTTTCCATCTAGATTCTTTCTCCTGATGAGTTGATTGTGTTTTAAAATATTCTTCAAAAGTCATATACTTTTTCAAATAAATCACCTCGGTTCAAAAGAATGGCTAATTACCAATATGAAAAAAGGAGTTCATTTATGAAAAAGAAAATCATTTTTTACTTGATCATTCTAACAATGCTAGTAACAGGCCCTACTGTTTTAGCAGCTGAAACTTATGGAGTAGTCAAAGATATTACAAAAGAAACAGGAGATTCTCTTTCTTCTGGAGAAGGTACAATAGAAACCAAAGGAAATACCACAACAATCCGATACTCTTTAGCAACATTTAAAATGTTAGAAGAAGATAAAGGTGCATCTGGTGGAGAACGACCTGGACCTGCTGCTTGGATTGGTTTTGAAATTACAGAACCAACCAATGACAGCAATTCAAGTTTCAAAGTTACATTGCCTGATAATCAAACAAAACAAATCAAAGCTTCTACTTTTAAAGATTATGTTGGAATCACACCTACCAATCTTAAAAATGCACTTTTAAAAGGAACAGTACTCACTTATAAGTATTCATTTGATTGGAATGAAGATGGAAGCAATAATCAATTTGTAATTATAGAAATCGATCCTGAGGGAATCACTTTAATTCCATCCAATGGTGGCACAAGTGTATGGTCGCAAGCAATCGCAAAAGAAATTTTAAATCAACTAAATCCTAATACTTCAGATATCAATTTGTTTTTCTTATTAGGTCTTATTGCTATCTGTGGAGTTGGACTCATTTATTCTTTTAAAAAGGCAAAATAATGCCTTTTTTTATTGAAAGGAATATGCTTATTACATCTTCTTGGAATAAGAAACAATAGATTTTATTTTATATTTCCATATATTGGTAAAAAATATAATAGTATCCATTGGATACTATTACAAAATTAAATAAACTATAAATCCAACAATTTCCAATTATTGGAAATTATCAGTTTCCTCTTTTTTTAGATTTTCTTCATATGGCTTCTGATTTTCTTCTTTTGTTTTTTTATCTTCTTTCTTCCACAGATTATTTTGTACTTTTTCTTCTTCTATAGCATCCAAAAAATCAAAAAAGCCAAGAGCTTGTCCTTTTTTTGTTGAATTGTTCCCAACTAAATCCTCAAAAATACCCATAGACAATTCCTTTCTTAACTGAATTTTTTACTTTTTAACAGACACCCATTTCAAAATACGAAAAGTATTTAGAATGGTAAGAAGAGTAACACCAACATCTGCAAAAACAGCTTGCCACATAGAAACAATACCAAATAAGGAAAGGATGAGTGTTCCTATCTTAATTCCTAGTGCAAACACTAAATTTTGTACTACAATTTTATGAATATAGTTTGCTATTTGAATCATACGAGGAATCTTAGAAAGTTGATCATCCATTAAAACAATATCACTGGCTTCAATCGCAGCAGCACTTCCAATACCTCCCATAGAAATTCCTAGATCACATCGTCGAAGTGATGGACTATCATTGATTCCATCTCCTACAAAAGCTGTAATTTCATGATCTGATAAAATTTTTTCCAATAATTGGTATTTTTCTTTTGGCAAAAGTTCTGCCTCTACATATTGTATCCCTAACGTTTCCCCAACTTTCTTAGCAACCTCCTTTTTATCGCCTGTAAACATATAGGAATCAATTTGTTGTTTCTTTAGATTTTCTATTACATTCTTTGCATTTTCTTTAATTTTATCTTCTAAAACAATTGCACCATTTTCAATTCCATCTATAGATAAATATAAAACTGTTCCTTTATATTTTTTCTTAGGCTTTATCCATTTCTCATTTCCTATACAAATCTTTTTTCCCTGATAATGATAAGAAATACCTTTTCCAGCCTCTTCTTTAAAAGAAGACACTTCAGAAACCGGCAACTTAAAAGAAATCTCTTTTTGAATAGCCACCGCGATAGGATGCGTAGAAAAAGATTCCCCTAATCCTATATAGAAAAGAACTTCTTTTTTGGAAATATTTTCCATGTTATAGATCTCTGCAATTTGAAAAACACCCGTCGTTAAAGTACCTGTTTTATCAAAAATAATTCTTTTCATTTCTCGAATTCGATCTAAATAAGTACTTCCCTTTACTAAAATCCCATTTCTACTTAAAACACCAATTCCAGTAAAATATGCAAGTGGAATAGAAATTGCAATGGAACAAGGACATGAAATGACAACAAACACGAGAGAATGATAAAATCCTTGAATAAAATTATCTCCTGTAAAAACTGGATAAAAAAGAGCAATCAAAATCGCTAAAAGTAAAACAATTGGAGTATAAATTTCAGAAACTTTTGTAACAAATGTTTCCGCCTCTGATTTTTTCTCTCCTGCATTTTCAATCAAATCTAGAATACAAGAGACTGTACTTTCTTGATATGTTTTTGTTGTTTTGATAAGAATAGCTTCTTTTACATTGATACATCCAGAAAGAATTTCTTCTCCTTTTCTTATCACTTGATAAGAACTTTCTCCCGTCAAAGATTTTGCATCTACTTCTGTATATAAATCTAATAAAATCCCATCTAATGGAACTTTTTCTCCTTTTTTTACAAGAATAACACTTCCAACTGAAACTTCTTCCTTAGAAAGAACTTCATAACCTTCCTTCTTCTTTACAATAACCTCATCTACTTGTAAATCCATCAACTCTTGAATTGAATTTCTACTTTTTCGAATGGCTTTCTTTTCTAATAATTTTCCTATTCCATATAAAAATAAAACCATAAAGCCTTCCTTATTTTTTTGAATAAGTAAAGCACCAAAAGAAGAAAATGTAATCAAAAAATTTTCGTTAATCGTTTTGGAAAGCAAATTAAAATAGGCTTTTTTTAAAGTAGGATATACAAGAATAAGATAAGAAAGAAGAACCAAAAGAAAGGAGAGAAGTTTTGAAGAAATCAGAAAAGAGCAAAGAAAGAAAAGACTTCCTAAAAATAGACGGAGTACATCCAAGAGAAAACCTTGTTCTTCATCTTGTTCCAAAGAAACACTCGGTTCAATTTTCTTCATTTCTTTTAATAAAGTTTTAGAAAGATCTTCTTTTTCAGATTCAAAAGAGAGTTTCTCTAGTGAAA
This sequence comes from uncultured Bacilli bacterium, assembly GCA_947594595.1. Lineage (GTDB taxonomy): Bacteria > Bacillota_I > Bacilli_A > RF39 > UBA660 > CANQVB01. The sequence goes on along the minus strand of CANQEE010000001.1, from coordinate 45,316 downwards.
AATTGAGTGAAACATTAAAAAGATCTCCCCTTTTCTTTAACATTGTCTCTATTTCATGTGCACAACTTGCACAATCAATTCCTGTAATTTTATAATGATATTTCTTCAATATGCTCTCTTCCTTTCATGAAAATATCCTTAATATGATCATCATCCAAGCTGTAATAAATTGTTGTTTTTTCTCTTCGAAATTTTACCAAGTGGCTTTGCTTTAAAATTCGAAGTTGATGTGAAATAGCAGATTGTGTTGTTCCTACAATTTCAGCAAGTTCAAAAACGCAAAGTTCCCTTTCAAGAAGGGCTGAAATTATTTTTATTCTAGTAGAATCCGCAAACACTTTAAAAAACTCTGCTAAATCATAAAGTTCTTCATCTTTCATAAATCCTCCTTATATATGAATATTTGTTCACATATAAATATATGACATTTTTTTTAAAAAGTAAATCCTTTTTTACCTTTCTTTCTCTTCTTCAATCAATTCCTCTAATTTCTGATATTTTTTCATCAAAAGTGCATCATACTTTTTTAAAATACAAAATTTCTTACTCTTGGAAAATATATTTTCTTGCAAAATCTCTTTCCTAATCTGATTTCTTTTTTCTTCAAGAGGCATAATCACACATTGTTTATACATACTAATTTTATCTGACACATAAAACACTTCCTGTTTTTATTATAGTGGTTAAACAACCAATAGTCAAACAACACTTATAACTGATACAATTGAAATAGAAAGGTGATCGAAATGAAAAAGACAATCAAAGTCCCTACTGACAATGGTGAATATAATTTTAAGTTAGAAGAACTCTTAGAAAAAAAGCATATTAGTAAAAACAAGTTAATGCGTGATATTGATACAGATTTTAAAGTCATTCAAAGACTTGCGAAAGGAACTGTTACAAGGGTTGATATTTTTGTTTTAGCAAGAATCTTTGAATACTTAGATTGTGATTGGTCTGACATTATTGAATATAAAAGCAACAAAAAAAAGAAATCAAATTAACTGATCTCTTTTTTTATTGATCTGTTGAACCAAATCCACCTCTTCTTACTCCAGAAGCTTCGTCTTGATCAACCGTTAAAAATTTGTGAAATATTACCTGTCCAATGACATCACCTTTATGAATGGTAATAGGCTCTTCTTTTATATTGTAAAATTGAAAGTAAAAGTGTCCATCATTATTTTCATTTCCATAATAGTCTTTATCTACAATTCCAATACTATTAGGCATAACAAGTCCCTTTTTAGGTCCAGAACTACGATTTACAAGCATAAAATACTCATCTTCCATACAATAACCTTTTAATCCTGTAGGAATTAACGTTGGTTTCTGTCCTAGTTGAAAAGGTGGAATTGTAATATCTTCTGCTGCTTCTACATCATACCCTGCTGAAAACTTTGTATTTCTTTTTGGAAGATGAATTCCTTTCTCTTCCCATCCCTTGGCAATTTCAAATCCTCTTTGTCTCATAAAGCCTCCTAACTATTACATTCACAAGCAACTTGTACTTCACTTTTATTGATTTCTTCTAAAATTTTACTATTATCAATATACAGTACTATTTGCCCTTCTTCTAAACTTTTAGGAACATCAATAATTCTTTGATTACTACTTCCTACATAGTGAAGTTTATCTTCTTTTAATTTTAATATGAAACGACCCTCTAAGAGTACATCAATATTTGCTAAAATATCTTTCAAATTTTCATCATTTTCACATTGTGCCATTAACTCTTCCCAAGTATATCCAGTATAAGACCAAATTGTTTTATTTGGATAAATTTGTTTTACATTTGTTACCAAATCTCGAATCGTTTTTCGATTTCCAAGATAAAGTGGATCCCCACCTGAAAGAGTAAGTCCGCTACACCAATCTTTTTCTAATTCTTCATAAATTTCCTTAATGGTATCATCATCAAAACAAACTCCATCTTCAGGATCCCAGGTAATTGCATTTTGACAACCAGGGCATTGATGAGAACATCCACTTACCCATAGAACAACACGAAGGCCTTCCCCATTTAACATATCTGCTTTGGTAATGTTGTGATATTTCATACTTACATTGATTTCCTTTCTGCAATTTCTACCATTTTGGCATGATTTAAACGTGTATCTCCGTGAACTCTAGAATAAGAAAGATATCCATTCATACGATCAATTTTCGTAAGATCACTACTTCCACACTTTGGACAAGTATCCATTTCTAATTCTTCATGCCCACAGACATTGCAATAAGAAAGTGATAGGTTTACTCCTTCATAGAATCCTTTTTCCATAGCTCTTTCTACATAAGTTCTCATAGCTTCCTTGTTATAATTTAAGTTGTAGCGAACATACTGAATCCTTCCTCCTCTGAATAAATCCCAGAATCTTCCTTCTAAATCTTGTTTTTCAATTCCTGTAATGTCCTCCCAAACACCGCAATGGAAACTATTTGATACATATTCCCGATCAGAAACTCCTTTTACAATTCCATATTTTTTTCTAAACTGCTCCACTTGTGTTCCACAAAGACTTTCTGCTGGTGTTCCATAAATAGCATATAAAATATTGTCCTCTTGTTTATACTTATCAAGTTTTTTGTTAATATAACGCATCACTTCTAAAGCAAATTTTCCATCCTCAACCAAACTTTTTCCATTATAAAGTTCTTGTAATTCATTCAAAGCTGTAATTCCAAAAGAAGCTGTAGAAGCTTTTAAAAGAGGTTCAATAGAATCATTTGGTTGTAAATGACCTCCATAGAAACCACCTTCACAATAAGCAAGTGGATTGGTAGAAGCTTTTTTCTTTCCTAAATAATGATATGTCCGAATATGAATTTTACGAATCATTTCCAAATAATAATCTAAAACTTCATAAAAATCTTTTTGTTCTTCTCTTGCTTTTGCTAGAATCATTGGTAAGTTTAATGAAATTGCTCCAATATTAAACCTTCCAATAAAAACAGCTTGATCATCTTTATCTTTCGGTTTCATTCCTCCACGTTCAAACCAAGGAGAAAGAAAAGCTCTGCATCCCATTGGACTTACAATCTTTCCATATTTTTTAAACATTTCAGGAACATAACCTTCTCCTGTTAAAGATAAATAATCTGGGTACATCGTCTTAGAACTACATTCTAAAGCTGCATCAAATAAATATCCCATTTTACAATCTTTTCCATGCAAATTTTTATCATATAAGAAGACAAGTTTTGGAAAAAGGGTTGGTTTTTTATATCCAGGTTTTCCTTGTCCTTTCATATGCGTTTTTAAAATCACTTCTGCAACCATCTGTCCATAAGGATCTTCTTCATGCCCAAAAGAAAAGGTAACAAATGGATAATCTCCACGACTAGAACCTACACTATTTAACTTATATTCAATTCCCTGATATCCTTGCTCACATTCTCTTCTTGTCTTACGCCAAGCATATTCTTCTGCTTTAGAAGGATCATTTCCTTCTGTAATTTCCATATATTCTTCATAATATTTATTATAACTTTTCTTTGCATAAGGAGTTAAAATTGTATCGACTTCTGGAACTGTAAATCCTCCATATTGCATAGCAGCCGTATTGATGATCACATCTCCCATAACATCAAAAGCAGTATCAAGTGTTTTAGGTTCGTTATACCAGAGATTTCCCATTTCAAAACCATCTTTCATAACCGCTCCTACATCACAAAGACAACAGTTCATTGTATCTCGTCTTGCAGACATATCATGCACATAGATATAACCATCCTCGCAAGCTTCAATTTCTGCCTTTGTTAAGAAGAATTTTTTATAAAGTTCCTTATTTAAATTTCCATAAACCAAACTTCTTTGTGTAGAAACTAAAGCACTATCTGTATTTGAATTTTCTTTATCTCCAATATAATTGATAGCCTGAGCTTTCTTATAGACCTTATCTAAAATATGAACAAAATCATTTTTGTAATTTCTATATTCCCGATAACTTTTTGCAACCAATGGATTTACTTGTTCAAGAGCTGCTTCTACACAATTATGAATTTGACTTACCTCTGCATCGCTACTTTGATTTTTAAGTAAGTCTATCACAATATTTACAACCTCATCTTTAGCATCTTCTGTTAAATCAACCATAACACGTTCTGCACTTTTTTCAATCGCAGCACATATTTTAGCTCCATCAAAAGGTTGCTTCGTTCCATTCTTCTTAATAATATTGATTTTAGGATTATTATATTTTTTATGGATCGTTTTCTTTGCTTTCTCTTCGCTTTTCTCTTTTACCTTTGTCATACTTTCACTCCTTTTACTGTGTTAAAATGATTATAGTCTTTTCAATTATTTTTTTCTTTCATTTTTACTATTTGTAAACTTTTATTTTTGTTCGGTTTACAGAAAAAACAAATAAAAAAAACATAATTAAAAAAGTACATTTATATAGATATTTTATTCTTTTATATCAACACTTTTACTCATTTTTTATCATTCGTTTTTTTTAATGTTTTTTTATTGTGTTTTTTTACAAAGTAAAAGGGAAACCTTGATTTATAAAGGCTTTTCATTTATAATATATTTAAAGGTTAGGAGGTGTCAATATATTGAAAAAAGCGACATTATTTGACACTTTGGTAGTCGTTAAACGAAGCGGGCAGAGAACTACTTTTCAAGGAGAAAAAATTGCAATTGCAATAAAAAAAGCATTTGATAGTGTAGAATATCCTTATCAAGAAGAAGATGTGAACAGAATTTATGAAGCAGTTTTAAGTGTAATTCAAAAAGAATACAAGGAAAGAAAAACCATTCAAATTGAAGACATTCAGGATTTAATTGAAGAAACACTTGAAAAGAAAGGGTATCAAGATGTCTATCATTCCTTTCAAAATTATCGAGAACAAAGAAGTGCTTCAAGAAAAGCATTTGTAACCAAACAACAACATAAATTTTTAAAGACTATTGAGGCCTTAGGTCTTAAAGATAAAGATGAAAAATCAAAAAGAGAAAGAAGTCCTTATGAGCGACTCAATAATTATGGAATTACAATTGCATCTGGTTTTACAAAAGCCTATCTTTTGGAAAATAAAATTTTAAAAGCGATCGATACGGGACTTATTGAAATTCCACATTTAGAAGCTATTTCTTTAGGAAGTATTGAAAACATTGAACTTGATATTGAAAGACTTTTAAAAGAGGGTGTTGCCCTCCATACAAAAGAAGAAGAAATTCATAATATAGAAGAGTTTTTAGACTTCCTCCTTCTTTTATTAAATTCCGTTGCTACTACTATTTATGGACAAATTTTAATTCCTAATTTGGATTATGATATTGCACCCTACATCTTATCTACTTATAAGGAATGCCTACAAGAAGAGATTCAATCTTTCCTTGAATATAGTGATTTTAAAACTTTTTTAAGTATTGAACGAATTCAAAAAGAAATAGAGCATCTCAACTCCATTGATGAAGATTTTCCTATGATTAAAACATTATATCCAAAGGCAGAATTTTTACAGCTTGGATTTGAAAAAGCAGGAAAACAAGCAAGGAAAAAAATGGAAAAACGAATTCAAAAGGCAATTTCTCATTTTTTAACAAATTTAAACTCTATTTATGATAAAACTTCTTCTTACCCTACAATTAGTATAGGATTTGGAACCAATATAGAAAAAGAAGGACTTCTTTTTACAAAAACGATTTTAAAATGCGAAAAAGAATGCTCTAGAGAAGTTCCATTTTATCTTTGGAAATTACAAAAAGGGAAAAATCAAAAATCAGAAGATCCTTACTATTCTTATACAGAGCTTTATCTGAACTTAGCTATTCATTCTTCAAAATTTCGCTTTATAAACTTAGAAATGAAAGCAAATAAAGCACTTTATCAAAACGGAAATAAAACAACCGAAGTTTGTTATTTTCAAGATGGAGGAAGAGCCGTTGATGATACAACCACACAAGATGCTAGAATTATTGGAGGAAAAGGAAATCTTTTCACTTGCTCTATGAACTTACCAAGACTTACTTTAAAATTACAACAAGAAAAACACACTGTATCAGAAAATGATTTCTTTAAGGCTTTAGATCAATCATTAGATCTAGCAAAAGATGCATTGCTTTCTTGTTTTGAAATATTATGTAGTAAAAAAAGTTTTCAATTTCCTCTTCTTTTTGGAGAAAATATTTGGCAAGATGGAAAAAATTTGAAAGAAACAGATCGACTTCGAAAAATATTGAAGCATGGAACACTCTCCATCCATTTTGTTGGATTAGAAGAAACTCTTTTTGCACTTACCAATGAAAAAAGAATAGAAGAAAGAAGTAAAAAACTTGCCACCAAAATTTTGCATCATATGAGAGAAAAAGTGAACTCTTATAGCACTTTATATAATTTGAATTTTACTTTAACAGGAAAAAAAGTAGAAGATGTTTGTAGGCATTTTAATCAAATTGATACTGCAATTTATGGAAAAAGCAAAGGAATTACAGAAAAAGAAGCTTATACAAATAGTTTTGAATCATCTCTTTCGTCATGGAAATCAAAACTTCTTTTAGAAAAAGATTATCATTCCTTTACCAATGGGGGACACCTAAGTTGTTTCTTCCTTTCTGAGAATGAAAAAAAGCATGCAAAAGATATTTTAGAAACCATCGAAAAAGAAGAATTAGGAGCTTTTTACTTTAAGCAAAAAGACTAATTCTTCTTTTTTATTAAAATTTTTTTCATTTTTTTATAAATAGGAAATGCAAAGCGATAAAATCTATAAAAAGTTTTCGAAATAGGAAGATCAAATTCTCCTATATATTCTCTTACTTCTCCATCAAAACCTCTTTTAAATTCATAAATTCCATGCATTTCACTTGGAGATTCAAAATTCCCATCAATTCCATAAAAATTATAGAGTTTACATCCTTGTTTTTTAGCCATTTGAATAGACTTCCACTGAATATAATATTGACTTGGATATTGCATAAACTCTTGATAACTTCCACCAAAAAGATAAGTTTTTTCTTTTCCATACTGTAAGAACATAGAACCACCTAGTATAATTTGATTTCCTCTTTCTTTTTGTAAATGTAACAAAAATTCTTTTTTTTCTTGAATTTGATTGAGTTGTTTTTCACTTTCTTTTAAAAGAGCTTCTTTCTTTTTACTCTCCTTTTGATCCTGATAATTTTTTTGTTTAATCTTCTGTTCTTTTTCACGTTCTTCTAAAAGAGAAAATGCTTTTTCAACATCAAGAAAACAAAGCAAAATAGAGCAATGTTTTTTTAATTCAGAAACCATATTTTGATAATATTGAAAAGGTCTATCTAAAAAACCTCTACGATTTGCAGTATGCTCCATAATAGCTTTAAAAAGTGGAAGTTCACCCTCTTTCATCTCTCTTACAAAAATACCTTCTCTCTCACACTTCTTAATAGAACGTTTTGTCCTTGTATCAAAGTTTTCATAAATTTGTTCTTCACTTTTTTTATCAAGAGAAAGAGCAAAAACCCACCTTGGTTGTAATTCTTTTTCTATTCCTTTTGAAAACCCATAATGAATGTAACCAAGTGACTTTAAAACAGAAACAACTTTTTTATGGTTTTTTCCATTTTCAACAAGATGTCCATCAATATCTCTCTCTTGTAGGAGAAGAGGTGGATCAATTTTAACAAAAATAGCTTTTTTTTCTTTTAAATATTTTTTCAATGCGTCTGTAAAAGAGGCTAAAAACTTTTGATCTTCATAATCAAGAAGAAAACCTCTTGGACTATAACACATTACTTTTCCTAGAAAAAGAGGTTTCATAAGAAGCAAAGCTGCAGCCTTCTTTTTTCCTTTTTGATAAAAAACATAATGATGCTCCCACCCATTCTTCTGTTTCAAAGAAGCCCACTCTTTTGTTTGATGAAATGTGAATAATGGATGAGACTCTGCAAAAGATTGAAACTCATTTTCTTCTATTTCCTGAAGCATATTTATTCCCTCTTTCATAACTTATTCTATTTTTTTAGTATATCGTCTCTTAGAAAACAAGTCAAATTCTTTTATATTCTCTCCTTTCTCCCTTTTTTTATCCAAGAACAAAAGGAAAAAGTTGCGTCAAGAGCAAAGCATGGTATAATTAAAACTAGAGAAGGTAGGATATAAAAAGAGGTGATAAATGATGGTGATAGAACTAAAAAAGCAAGAATTTGACTCCTTTGCAGAATCTCATCCCCATAATAATTTTCAACAAAACTCATACTGGGCTAAATTTATGGAAAAAGACGGATGGCATCCTTATTTTTTAGGATACAAAGAAAAAGGAAAACTTGTAGCTGCTACTTTACTGCTTTCACAAGATACAAAATTTTTTAAAAAACGTTATTTTTATGCACCTAGAGGATTTTTAATTGACTATCAGAAAGAGGAATTAGTAAAAGTTTTTACAAAAGAAGTCATTCAGTTTGTAAAAGAAAAAAAGGGAATTTATCTAAAGATAGATCCTTATCTTTCTTGGCATGAAAGAGATAAAAATGGAGAACTGCAAAAAGGTGGAAAAGATAATAGTCCTATCATAAAGCTTCTAGAAGAAGTAGGGTTCATACATGTGGGAGATGACTTTAAGCGAAATATGATTCAACCACGATGGTTATACGCTATTGATTTAAGAAATAAATCTTTTGAAATGCTTGAAAAGGAAATGGGAGATAAAACAAGACAGATTGTTCATCGAAATAAACGAGAAGGAATAAGATCACGATTTCTTAAGAAAAAAGAAATTGAAAGCTTTGTCTCAATTATGAAAGAAACAAGTGAAAAATATCATACAATTGAATATACCAATCATTATTATGAAGATTTTATAGAATCTTTTCCTGAAGAAGCTATTAAAATGGTTGGTGTAGAACTACATCCAAAAGAGGCACTTGAAGAAATTGAGAGAGAACTGCAAGAACAAAAACAAGCTTATTATAATAGAGCTTTCCAAAAAGAAGTTGTTTTACATATGAACGAAAAAGAATTCTTAGAGAAAGAAAAACAACAAGAAGAATTGATTCAAAGTCTAGAGAAAAGAAAAGAAGCTTATCAACTTGCTTTGCAAGAAAATGGAGAAGAAATTCTTTTAGGAGGATATTTCCTAATCTGTTATGGAAATGAAGTAATTGCACTCCATGGTGGAGTTTTCGAAGAATGGAAAAAATTAGATGCTTCAATTACACTTCATTATGAAATGATTCAGTTTGCAAAAGAAAATGGTTATAATCTTTATAATTTATATGAAATTTCAGGAGATTTTAGAGAAAACAGTCCCATGTATGGAAGTTATCTTTTTAAAAAGAATTTTGGAGGAGAAGTCGTAGAGTTAATTGGAGAATTCGATTACATAATTGATTCCTTTCTATACTCTGCAATGAAACACTTCTTTCCAACTTATTATGGAATTAGAACAATAATACGAAAAGAAAAAGAAGAATAACAAAGATTTATTTTTTATTTAAATAGTAAATAATCATTGCAGAAAAAGAATAAATTTGATCTTCACCCTGTGCAAAACTGTTGATTTGATATTTAATATCAATCACTTCTCCTTCCAATTCGTCTAAAAATTCATTCATTTCATTTTCTAAATCTATTTCATCTTCAAAATCAAATAATTTTACTTTCATAAGATTCACCTTATAAAAGTATAAAAAAAAGTTTCCACATAAATTGTCGAAAACTTTTTTTATCTTATTATTTAATTTTTTACAACAATATTACAAATTTTCCCTTTAATAACAATGACCTTGACAATTTCTTTTCCAGCAATATGTCTTTGAACATTTTCTTCTTGAAGAGCTTTTTCTTCAATCCTTTTTTCATCCTCTTCTTCTCGAACAAAAATTGTTGCACGAACTTTTCCATTTACTTGAACTGCTATTTCTTTTTCTTCTTCTTTTAAATAACTTTCATCGTAAACAGGCCAAGGTTCATAGGCAAGTGTTGTATCATGTCCTAAAATTTGCCAAATTTCTTCTCCCATATGAGGAGTAATACAACTCATCATTTGAATAAACTTTTTTGCATACTCTTTAGGACAACTTCCTACTTTGTAACACTCATTTACAAAAATCATCATTTGGCTAATAGCTGTATTAAATCCAAGGCTTTCAAAATCTTCTGTCACTTTTTTTACAGTTTGATGATATATTTTATCAAGAGAACCATCACTTTCTTCAGTTAAATTTTCAGGATTTGTAAAGAAACGCCAAACACGATCTAGAAATTTTTTGGCTCCTTCTACTCCACTTGCACTCCATGGTTTTGATGATTCAATAGGTCCCATAAACATTTCATAAAGTCGTAGTGTATCAGCGCCATATTCTTTAGCAATCTCTTTTGGATCAATAGCATACTCTGGATACCGTTTTCCCATTTTGATTCCATTTTCTCCTAAAATCATCCCTTGATGAACTAATTTTTGAAAAGGTTCTTTTACAGGAGATAACCCTTTTTCATAAAGATATCGATTCCAAATTCTTGAATACATTAAATGTCCTACTGCATGTTCTGGTCCACCCATATAAAGATCAACAGGAAGCCAGTGTTTTGCTAATTTTGGATCACAAAATACTTTCTCATTCTCTGGATCAATATAGCGAAAGTAATACCAGCTAGAACCAGCACTTCCTGGCATTGTTGAAGTCTCCCTTATTCCCTTTCTTCCATCTTTAGTTGTATATTGTTTCCATTCAACTGCATTTTCCAAAGGTGCTTTCCCATGATGTCCTTTATAGTCTTCTAGTTCCGGTAAAACAAGTGGAAGTTCAGGATCATCCAAAACATAATCCGTACCATCTTCTAGGTGTACAATCGGAACAGGTTCTCCCCAGTATCTTTGACGAGCAAAAATCCATTCTCGGAATTTATAATTTACTTTTCTGCTTCCACAATGATGTTCTTCTAACCATTTTATCATTGCATCAATGGCGTCTTGCTTATTCATACCATTTAAAAATCCGGAATTGATGTGAACTCCATCTTGAGTATAAGCTTCCTTTGAAATATCTCCACCTTCTAAGACTTGTATAATTGGAATATCAAACTTCTTTGCAAATTCATAATCTCTATCATCATGTGCTGGTACTGCCATAATGGCACCGGTTCCATAGCTTGCTAGTACATAATCACTGATATAAATTGGAATTTTTTCTTCGTTAACAGGATTGATGGCATAAGCTCCTGTAAAGACACCTGTCTTGTCTTTGTTTAACTCAGTCCGTTCCAAATCACTTTTAGAAGCACAAGCTTTTTTGTATGATGCCACTTCTTTTTTATGTTCTTCGGTTGTAATTTCATCTACATAAGCATGCTCTGGCGCTAAAACACAATAAGTCGCACCAAATAAAGTATCACAACGTGTTGTAAAAACTGTAAATTCTTTTTCATGTCCTGCAATTTTAAAAGTCACATGGGCTCCAATTGACTTTCCAATCCAGTTTCTTTGCATTTCTTTGGTAGATTCTGGCCAATCAATTTCTTCCAATCCTTCTAGAAGTTGTTCAGCAAAGGCTGGTTGATCGATACAAAGTTGCCTCATATTCTTTCGAATAACAGGATACCCGCCACGTTCTGATTTCCCATCAATCACTTCATCATTAGAAAGAACAGTTCCTAATTCTTCACACCAATTAACTGGCATGTCTATATACTTAGCATAACCATCTTGATAAAGTTGTTTAAAGATCCACTGCGTCCATTTGTAAAATTTAGGATCACTTGTTGCAACCATCTTATCCCAATCGTAATCAAAACCAAGCGTATTTAATTGTTCACTAAAATAATCAATATTTTTTTCGGTAAATTTGCTTGGATGATTCCCTGTTTGCACAGCATATTGTTCTGCAGGAAGTCCAAATGAATCATATCCCATTGGATGAAGAACATTATACCCTTGCATTCTTTTCATTCGAGAGACAATATCAGTTGCAGTATATCCTTCTACATGTCCTGCATGAAGTCCAACTCCACTTGGATAAGGAAACATATCAAGAACATAGAATTTTGGTTTACTAAAATCCCATACATCTGTCTTAAATGTTTGATGTTCCTTCCAATACTTTTGCCATTTCTTTTCTATTTTTCTAAAATCATACATGTTTCTTCATTCCTTTCTTTTGATAATATTTTCCAACTATGTGATAGCTTATAAGAATAATAGGAAATGTTAAGCAAGCTCCTAAAACAAGCTCTAAGATAAAACTCTTAGTAATCATAATAAGCGTTACAATAAGAGCAATATCAAAGGCACTGACAACACTTACAATATTAAGTAAACGTCTATACTGTGTTCCTTTTACAACTATTTTATATCTTGCTTCCAAATAACGAACTTCGATAGGTTTCTTTTTAGACTTTCCTTTTTTTTCTTTTCTCACAATAAAAAGTTCATAAATTAAAAAGATGAATAAAAAGGTCATTCCAAATAAAATAAGTTCGTGCATCATACACCTCCTAACAAAAAAGACACCTTTTCCATAAGAACCCTTTTTCTGGGCGGTACCATCTTATTTCATAGTGTCTATGCAACTTTTTCATGATAACGGACTTTTTCCGAAATGTATCTTAGAAGTCAAGTTCACTAGAATGTTTTCTCTATTTCCACCAAACATAGAGTCTCTTTCAAAACATTAAAAGTTACTACTACTTCTATACATTTATCAAATGTAGTTTTAGTATACTTTCTTTTTCCTTCTTTTTCAAGCTTTTTAAAAGGGATTTTCTCTTATTTCATATTTTCTTCAAACTTTTTTGCTGTATCTTTTTCTATACTATTTAAAGAAGCATATGGATTTATATGAAATATCTAAGATTTTATTTTCATTATTTTATTTTTTTTGATAGATTTTATTTGTTGAAATTGTGCTTTCTCTTTGTTCCATTTGAGCAATCAAAATATCTAATTGATCTTTATTTTGAATATTCCAACGGTCTCCAAAAATGGTAGCTTTCATCTTTTCCTCTTTTTTCTCTCCTAAATATTCTTTTACTTTTTCTATATATGTCCCATCTGCAACTCTTTGAATAAAAGCTTTAGAAATTGGATAATTTAGTTCAACTGCTTGTTCTAAAAGCGTGGTTGCCAATCCTGCAGCTTCTTCCGTTTCTGCGCTTGTGATGATTTGAATATAATCAAGAGCATCTTCTTTTGCTAAAACTTTTTCATTACGAATAATGTGTGCTCCATACTTTGCTTGATATTCTTCTTCACTTGTTGTAAATAATTGAGTAAAAGCAAGGCCATTTTCTCTTTTTGAGGCAATCATTTTATGAGCAACCTCTGTCCCATATTTTGTTTGATGCCATTGCTTTGCACTTGTTACCAATCTAACATATTGAAGAGCATTTTTATTTTTTAAGAGAAGTTCATTATGAATAAGCTCACTTCCATATTCTGCTTGAGCTAATCCTCTTGCTTTAACAACTGTATTTACAAATTGAATTCCATCTTCTCTTTCTAAAATTTTCGAATATTCTATAACTTCTGCTCCATATTTTGCTTGATACCATGCACTTGCTCCTGTAATACTTTGAACATAATCAAGAGCATTTGCGCTTGCTAATACTTTTTCATTACAAGAAACTTCTGCTCCATATTTCGCATGGTAATCTTCTTTGCTTGCAGCAATTAACTGTATAAAAGCAAGGATATTTTCTTTTTTCATTGCAAGCATTTTATGAGTAACCTTTACAGCATTTTTTGCTTGTTCTTCTCCTTTTGATTTGGTAATTGCTTCTACAATTTGAACCCCATCTTTTCTTGCTAAAAGTAATTCTTCATGCGTAAGTTGTGCTCCATATATTGCTTGATACCATTGTTTTGCACTTGTTACCAATCTAACATATTGAAGAGCATTTTCATTTTTTAGGAGAACCTCATCAAAGAGAACTTCTGCTCCATATTTCGCTTGATACCATGTATCTGCATTTGTAATACTTTGGACATAATCAAGAGCATTTGCGCTTGCTAATACTTTTTCATTACAAGAAACTTCTGCTCCATATTTTGCTTGAGGACATCCTTTTGAATTTATAACCAATTCTACAATTTGAATTCCATCTTTTCTTGCCAAAATGATTTCATTTCGTGCAACTTTCACTCCATATTCTATTTGAGTTTGAGTTTCCACTTTTGTATTTTGAATAATTTCTCCTAATTTTATTATTTTTTCAGGATTTTTTTGGTACAATTCATAAACTGAGTTTTTCTTTTCTTTTAAAGAAAAAAATTCTAACAAAGGTAATCTTTTTTGAGAATCAGATGATAAAATTAAGTTAAATACTTTTTCATCATATTCAATAAGTATTTGAAAATCTATTTTGCTAATTTCTTCTTCATTCAAATTTTCTCTTATCCATTTAATTAGTTTTACTTTCATATTCGTTTCTCCTTTTGTTCCTTATTATAACAAAAAAGATAATGGTAAGCAATTCATTTTTATTCTCTTTAAAAGCTTATTTTTTATTTCATAAGCAATTTCCAATTTTTAGTTCTTCCTGAGTTAGATTATAAACTTAATTAGAAGAACATAATCTATGAAATTTGAACAATTTAAAATTTTAGTTGCTAAAAAAAAGAAAAGACTTGAAATTATTTTCTTTATTTCTAGCCTTTGCTTGTAATTCTTTTATTATGCTAAATATATAAATTTTTGATGGTTCCTTCTAATATAATCATTTACATCGTTCAATGCCTTATAAACCAATTTTTAATATTGAATTCCCCAAATAACATGGTGCTTTGCTTTTTTTCCACAAACTACACAACATTCATCGATTCTTTCACCATTTTCTACAATACAACGTGATTTAGTTCCTTTGATCTCTTTCATTTTTAATTCGCACTTTTCTTCTCCACACCACATTGCATGAATAAATCCAGGTTGTTTATTCATCTGCTCTTTTACTTCTTCTAGAGTATGACAAGTAAAGGTAAAAGAATCTCTTCTTTCTTTTGCACGAGAAAACATTTCTTCTTGCATAGTTTCCATAATATTTTTTACAATAAATACAATATCTTCTTTCAAAGAAATTTCACGTTTTTCTCTAGTATCTCTACGAGTAATCACTATTTTTTCTTGCTCTAAATCTCTTTTTCCAATTTCAATTCGAAGAGGAATACCCTTGACTTCTGCTTCTGCAAATTTAAATCCTGCTGATTTATCACTCGTATCTATTTTTACTTCGATTCCTTCTTTTTTTAGTTTTTCTTCTACATTTTCAGCAACTTTTAATACTGAATCAGAATTTTGAATTGGTACAATCATAACTTGTAAAGGAGCAATTTTAGGGGGCAAGACAAGACCATTCTCATCACTATGAACCATAATTAAAGCTCCAATCATACGAGTTGTCGTTCCCCAAGAAGTTTGGTAACAATAACTGAGTTGATTCTTCCTATCTTTAAAGGAAATGTCATATGCTTTTGAAAATTTCTGACCAAAATAATGAGATGTTCCAGACTGAAGACAAACACCATTGTACATAAGAGCTTCAATAGTTAAAGTATATTCAGCACCTGCAAACTTTTCTTTTTCTGTTTTCTTTCCAGTAATGACAGGAATTGCAAGATAATCCTCAAAGAAAGTCTTATAAACCTGTAACATTTTCCTGGTCTCTTCTTCTGCTTCCTCTTGTGTTTCATGTACCGTATGCCCTTCTTGCCATAAAAATTCACGGCTTCTTAGGAAAGGACGAGTTTCTTTTTCCCAACGCATTACATTACACCACTGATTATATTTCAAAGGTAAATCACGATAAGATTTTACAACATGACTATAATAATCACTAAATAAAGTTTCACTTGTTGGACGAATGCAAAGTCTTTCTTCTAACTTTTTCTCTCCACCTTCACTTACCCAAGCAACTTCCGGAGCAAATCCTTGAATCAGTTCTCCTTCTTTTTTTAATAAATTTTCTGGGATTAAAAGTGGCATATAAACATTTTGATGACCTGTTTCTTTAAACTTTTTATCTAAAACTGATTGCATTTTTTCCCATAATGCATATCCATTTGGCTCAAAGACAATACATCCTTTTACATTAGAATAATCTGCAAGATGTGCTGCTTTTACAACATCTGTATACCATTTTGCAAAATCTACATCTCTTGGTGTAATAGCTTTGTTTTTCATAGAATTTTATCCTCCTTCCACACACAAGAATGGCTTTTCTATATTATATCTTATTTCTTTAACAAAAAAAAGAAAAGGAGACTATTTTCTTTAATAAAATTACTTATTTATTTTTCCTAAATATAAACTTAAATAAAGTTCGTACAAAAGGTTGAATTAAAAATAATTGAGAAAAATATGCAAAAGGGAAATTAAAACAAATCAACTTAATCCAATTTGCAAGAAATGTTAAAATATGAAAGCCTGAATAGTATGGATAATAGAGAAATGCTGCAATGAAACTCATAAGGGGTACCATAATTGCAACTGTAGCGCAAATGACTGCGGTTTCAAATTGAACTAGATCTGTCTTTTCAATATCAAAATTCTTACAAGCCATTTTAAAAGAGAATGGTTGTCCTATAAAAATTTCTGCTAAATAAGCAAAACAAAACTCCACTAAAACTACTGACCAAATAGGTAAATAATGACCAAACATATAAACTCCACCTAAATGATTGATCGCTTTTAAAACACTGTTTGTATTAGCTAAATTCATTAACGTAGTACCATTGACAACATACAAGCTATAAAAAACATAAGCATGAACGGTAATAACTACTGTAATAAGAGCAAAGATTGCTCTTTCCTTTTGATTTGATGGCATCACTTTTCACCTCCTATTTTTTTGCAATAAAAAACACATATAGACAATCCTTAGTTCCGTAATCAGATTTACGAGCAGATTGCTCTACATGTGTCTTCTAATAAATTGCAAATTACCAATAACATTATATCATGTCTTTTCTTTTTTTGTAAGAAAAAAGAATTGAATCAGAAAAAAAGAAGCTTATTTGCTAGCTTCTTTTCCTTCCTCTACTAATTTTAAGATTACCATCAAAGCATCATCCCCACGACGCTCTTCTAATTTTAAAATTTGCGTGTATCCACCATTTCGATTTGCATAACGTTTCGCCAAATCATTAAATACTTTATGAACAACTTCTTTGTCATTATGAACAAAGGCTAAAGCTTTACGACGAGCAACTAAACTTCCATTTTTTCCATAGGTAATCAATTTATCTACAAATTTGCGTACTTCCTTTGCACGTGCCTCTGTTGTTTGAATAGATTCATTCATGATTACTTGTTTGGTAAGTGTTGCTAACATACTTCTACGATGTTGATTATCAACACCTAATTTTCTATATGGCATTATTTACCTCCTTCTAATCTTCATCTCTTAGGATAAGTCCTAATTCTCTGATTTTATCTAATACTTCTTTAAGTGATTTCTTTCCTAAATTACGAATTTTCATCATATCATTTTCACTTTTGTTGACTAAGTCTTGTAATGTATGAATTCCTGCTCTTTTTAAACAATTATATGCACGAACAGAAAAATCTAAATCTTCGATAGACGTCTCTAATGCTTTTACTTTTGGATCTTCTGTCTTCTCAATCATCATACCACTTACATCAGCAATACTACTTAGATTTGTAAGAAGTGAGAAATGTTCAATCAAAATACGAGAGGCAAGAGCAATTGCTTCTTCTGGTTTGATAGATCCATTTGTATACACTTCCATAATTAACTTATCATAATTTTCATTTTGTCCTACACGAGCAGGATTAACTTCATGAGAAACTCTTTCAATTGGAGAATAAAGAGCATCCATAGCAATAACTCCTGTTTTTTTGTTATCAAGAAGGCGTTTGATTTCTTCGCTTCTTACATAACCACGACCATTTGTAACTGTCATTTCCATCTCAAGTTTTCCATCTTTTGCAAGGGTTGCGATCACATGATCTTTGTTAATAATTTCAACATCTGCATCGGTTTCAATATCCCCTGCAGTAACTACACCTTCACCTGATGCAGATAAATGAATTGTCTTACTTTCCTCTGAATGATTTTTAACAACAACACCCTTTAAATTTAAGATAATAGTTGTTACGTCTTCTACAACACCATCTAGAGTTTGGAACTCGTGAAGAACTCCTTCAATTTTAACACTAGAAATAGCACTTCCTGGAAGAGAAGATAACATAACACGACGAAGTGCATTTCCTATAGTTGTACCAAATCCTCTTTCTAATGGTTCTAGTTCGAATTTTCCATAAAAATTATTTTCTACATAATCTGTAATTTTGTAAATTGGTTTTTCAAATTGTAACATGAAACTAACCTCCCTTTAATAATTACCCACGTGGGCGTTTTGGTGGACGACATCCATTATGTGGAATTGGTGTAACATCATTGATTGCTGTTACTTCCAGTCCAGCTGTTTGCAAAGATCTGATTGCTGTTTCACGTCCAGGTCCTAATCCTTTTACATATACTTCTACTTTGCGCATTCCAAGATCATAAGCAGCTTTTCCTGCACTTTCTGCAGCCATTCCTGCAGCAAATGGAGTTGACTTCTTACTTCCCTTGAATCCAATTGCACCACTAGATGCCCAACTAATGGTGTTTCCATCTTTATCTGTGATTGTCGTGATTGTATTGTTAAAAGTGGAATGAATATGAGCAATTCCTTCAGGCACATTCTTTTTTACTTTTCTTTTTCTTGTTTTATAAGCCATTCTTTAACCTCCTTCTCGACTATGCTTTCTTCTTATTTGCAACAATTTTTCCTCGACCTTTACGAGTACGAGCATTACGATTTGTTCTTTGTCCCCTTACAGGAAGACCCTTTTTATGACGAGTTCCCTCATAAGAATTGATTTCCATCTTTGTTTTGATATTCATATTCACATCACGACGTAAATCACCTTCTGTAAGATACTTATTAACTTCATCACGAAGACGAATTTGTTCTTCCTGTGTAAGTTCTCCTGCTTTTTTGCTTGGATCTACTTTTGCATCAGAACAAATTGTCTTTGCAAGACTTCTCCCAATTCCATAGATACTTGTAAGTGCAATACAAGTATGTTTTTCATTTGGAATATCTACACCTTTAATTCGTGCCATTTTCTCTACCTCCTTTTAACCTTGTCTTTGCTTATGTTTTGGGTTCTCACAAATTACCATGATTTTCCCTTTTCTTTTAATGATTTTACATTTTTCACAAATTGGTTTTACGCTTGCTCTTACTTTCATTTTTCATCTTCCTTTCATTTACGATAGGTAATACGCCCACGTGTTAAATCATAAGGCGATAATTCTATCATTACGGTATCCCCCGGTAGAATGCGAATGTAATTCATTCGTATTTTACCAGAAACGTGGGCTTCCACTATATGTCCGTTTTCAAGTTCTACTTTGAATTTACCGCCTGGAATAATCTCAAGGACTTTTCCCTCGATTTCAATCACATCATCTTTAGCCATCTTTTCACTCTCCTGTTAGTATTTCGCATCCGTCTTCTGTGACGACAACTGTATGTTCAAAATGGGCAGATGCTTGATTATCATCCGTTATAATAGTCCAGCCATTCTCACTATCTATAAAAATTTCTGGACTTCCAAGTGTTAGCATAGGTTCAACGGCAAGAACCATACCTTTTTTTAATTTCGGACCAGTTCCTCTAGTTCCATAATTCGGAACATCCGGATCTTCATGTACATTGGTACCAACACCATGACCTACCAACTCTTTCACAACACCTAAGTGATGCTGAGTCGCATAAGACTCAACAGCTTCCCCAATATCACCAATATGGACTCCCTCATGAATTGCTTTAAGGCCCTCATAAAGTGCTTGTTCTGTGTTTTTCAAAAGAGCTTGCACATCAGAAGAAACTTCTCCAACTGCATAACTCCAAGCAGAATCACCATGATATCCATGATAACAAGCACCAATATCGATCGATACGATATCCCCTTCTTTTAAGACGTAATCACCTGGGATTCCATGAACTACCTCTTCGTTAACACTAATACAAAGAGCATTAGGAAACCCTTCATATCCTTTAAAAGAAGGAAGTGCTCCCTGTTTCCTAATAAATGCTTCTCCTAAAGCATCTAATTCTTTTGTAGTAATTCCTGCTTTAATATAAGGTTTTAAGTATTGATGTGTTTCATATACAATATGTCCTGCTTTTCTTAGAAGCTCAATCTCACGATCACTTTTGATTGTAATCATATAGCCTCCTCTAAAATTTCTGTAATCTTTTTAAAGATTACTTCTATGGATTGAGAACCATCTACTCGAAAAACTTTTCCTTCCTTCTCATAGTAATCAAGAAGAGGTTTTGTTTTTTCTAAATAGACTTGATAGCGATTTTGGAAAGCTTCCAAATTATCATCGCTACGTTGATATAACTTTCCCCCACAAAGATCACAGATAGATTCTACTTCTGGGGTTTCACTTTCAACATTGATATTATAAACTGCATTACAATCTTCACAGATTCTTCTTCCTGTAATTCTTCTTGCAAGTGTTTTTTCATCAATTTCTAGAACAATGACATATCCTAACTCTTGATGTAGTCGAGCAAGAATTTCATCATATTTCTCTGCTTGTTCTACATTTCTTGGAAAGCCATCTAAGATATAACCATTTTTACAATCTTCTTCTCCTAAACGCTTCTCTATAAGTGTATACATAATTTCATCTTTTACAAGGCCGCCACCTGTAATCGTTTCTAGTACATATTCACCAATTTCACTATCTTCCTTCATAACTTCTCGTAAGATATCTCCTGTTGATATATGAGGAATATGATACTTTTCTGCGACTAGATTTGATTGTGTTCCTTTCCCCGCTGCAGGGGGTGCTATAAATATGATATTTTTCATCTTCTTTTATAACCCTTTTTATAATTTCTTGATAAAAGACTTCCTTCTAATTGCTTATAAGTCTCAAGAGCAACACCTACAACAATTAAAAGTCCTGTTCCACCAATGGATACGGTAGTTGGTAAGTTAGTAAAACTTGAAAATATAATAGGAAGTCCTGCAATAATGACAAGGAATAATCCTCCTAATACAGTAAGTCTTGTTAAAACCTTACTTAAATATTTCTTTGTATCAGCACCAGGTCTAATACCTGGGATATATCCACCATTTTCTTGCAAATTCTTAGAAAATTCTTCTGGTTTTAAATACATAAAAGTATAAAAATATCCAAACAAGAAAATAAAGATAGCATAGATAATAAATCCAATTGGTGTTGTATAGGTTAAATATTTTTGTACAAATAGAGTAAATCCTTCATTTTTAATTACTTGTGCAAGGATTCCTGGAACCGAAATCAAACTAGATGCAAAGATGACAGGAACAACTCCTGCAGCATTCACTTTAATTGGCATAAAACTTGCTGCTTGCCCATAAGCACTTGTTGATTTATTTGCATATTGAATTGGTATTCTTCTTTCTGCTTCTTGTACATACACAACACCAATTACAATTAAAAAATACAACAAGACAAAGAGGGTAAATTTTACAATTCCCAAGACAATGGTTTGAGTGGTATCAAAAACAACCAATCCATTAAACGCATCAATAAACATTTGAGGAAGTGTTGCAATGATTCCTGCCATAATAATGAGACTTAATCCATTTCCTATTCCTTTTTGTGTAATTTGATCTCCTAACCATAATAAGAATGCTGTTCCTGCAGTTAAGACTGTTGCAATATACAAATATTCTTTTGGACTTGCTGTATTTCCAAGAAAGAGAAAGGAAAATGCATACCCTTCAATGAAAGCAAACAAAAGTCCCATAAATCTTGATATTTGATTGATTTTTTGTCTTCCAACATGTCCTTGTTTACTCATTTCGTTGATGGATGGAACAATTTCTTGTAGCAATTGCATAACAATGGTAGCTGTAATATAAGGCATTACTCCAAGTGCAAAGATAGAAAATCTTTTTAAAGCACCTCCACCCATAGAGTTAATAAGTTCTAAGAACCCTAAATTACTCGTGACATCTTGCGTTCCAGGAACTCTAATTCCTGTTCCTATAATAAAGATGGCAAGAGCAATAAGAGTAAAGCGAATTCGCTTCCGCAAATCTTGATTCGTTGGTGCGAATAGTTGCTTTAGTGTTGAAAACATCTTAGATCACCTCAGCTTTGCTTCCGCTCTCTTTAATCTTTTCTAGTGCACTTGCTGAAAATTTATGTGCCTGAATGGTTACTTTTTTCTCTAAAGTTCCTTCTCCAAGTACTTTAATTCCAGAAAGTTGTTTTTTTATAATTCCAGCTTCTTTTAATAAAGCAGGTGTAATAATGGTTCCGTTTTCAAAACGATTTAAATCGAATACATTGATTACTGCATATTCTTTTTTGAAAATCGCATTACTAAATCCACGTTTTGGTAAGCGGCGATAAAGTGGTAATTGTCCTCCTTCAAAAACGGGATTGATACTAGCACCACTACGTGCTTTCTGTCCTTTTTGCCCTTTTCCACTTGTTTTTCCTAATCCACTTCCTGGACCACGTCCTACACGACGACGTTCTTTGGTTGCTCCAGGATTTTTTTCTAATTCATGTAACTTCATTATCCTAATATCTCCTCTTTTGTTTTTCCACGAAGACGGGCAACTTCTTCTGGAGTTTTTATTGATTTAAGTGCATCAAGTGTTGCATTAGCCATGTTGATCTTGGTTCTTGCACCAAGTGATTTTGATACGATATCACGAATTCCTGCAAGTTCTAAAATTGCACGAACACTACCCCCTGCAATAACACCAGTACCAGGTTTTGCAGGTTTTACAATAACACGAGCAGCTCCTGCACGTCCAATTGCTTCATGAGAAATCGTTCTACCATCAATAAGAGAGATTTTAATAATATTTTTCTCGGCATCTTGAATTGCCTTCTTAATTGCATCAGGTACTTCAGAAGCTTTTCCGATTCCTAATCCAACTCTTCCTTTTCTATCCCCAATAACAACAACTGCTTGGAACCTGCGTTGACGTCCACCTTTGTTTACTTTAACGACACTTTTAATTTCAACGACTAACTCTTCGAATTGTTTTTCTTTTGGGTTTCGATTTTTTTCCATAATACCCTCCTCTAGAACTCTAATCCATTTTCACGTGCAGCGTCTGCTAACGCTTTGACACGTCCATGATAAAGATATCCACCTCTATCAAATACTACTCTTTCAATACCAGCTTTTTTAGCGCGTTTTGCAACTAATTCGCCAACTTTGCTTGCTGCTTCAACATTGCTTCCATTTGGAAGTTTTAATTCTTTATCAAATGAGGAAGCAGAACAAAGTGTTTTTGCAGCATCATCATCAATAATTTGTGCATAAATTCCTGTATTGGAACGAAATACACAAAGCCTTGGTAATGCTGCAGTTCCATGTAGATTTCGTCTAATTCTTTCATGACGAACGCTACGCATACTGTTTCTTGATTTTTTACTAATCATATTCAATTCTCCTTCCTACCTTAAGCAGCTTTCTTTCCTTCTTTTCTTCTAATATGTTCATCCTTATATCGAATTCCTTTTCCTTTATATGGTTCAGGTTTTCTAACCTTTCGAACATTTGCAGCAAATTCTCCAACGAGCACTTTATCAATTCCTTTAATTACAATTTCTGTATTGCTTGGAGCTTCTACAGTAAGTCCTTCTGGAATTTGGAGTTCTACAGGATGAGAATATCCAGCATTGATAACAAGGCGTCTTCCTTGTACATTGAAGCGATATCCAACACCGACAATTTCAAGACCTTTTTCATAGCCTTTTGTAACTCCTATAATCATATTTTGAAGAAGTGCATTCATAGTTCCATGCATTGCTTTCGCTGCGTCGTTTTCTCGATCAAGAGTAATGATATTTTCCTCTTGTTTCATGCTAATTCCTTTTAGCATATTTTGAGATAAGCTTCCCTTTGGGCCCGTTACCTTAACTGTATTATCAACAAGTTCTACTGTAACGCCTGCGGGAACTTCAATTTTACGATATCCTATACGGCTCATTTTGCTTTCCTCCTTAAACTACCAAATATAAGCAAGAACTTCTCCACCTACATTTTGCTTGCGAGCTTCTTTGTCTGTCATAATTCCTTTTGAAGTGGATAGAATTGCAATTCCAAGTCCATTCAACACTTTAGGAATTTCTGTATTTTTTACATAAACACGTAGACCAGGTTTTGAAATTCTTTTTAACCCTGTGATCACTCTTTCTTTCTTATCACCATACTTTAAAGTTAAAAGAATCGTTCCTTGGGCATCGTTTTTTTCTAATTTGTAGTCTACGATAAACCCTTCTTCTTTTAAGATCCTTGCTATTTCAAGCTTTAATTTTGAAGAAGGTACGACTACTTCAGTATAGCGCATTTGATTTGCATTTCTGATACGTGTTAACATATCTGCAATCGTATCCGTTACTACAGCCATCTTTTGTTTCTCCTTTCTTCCTACCAGCTTGATTTTTTAATTCCTGGTATTTGTCCTTTATAAGCTAATTCGCGAAAACATATACGACAGATTCCGAACTTACTCATTACAGCATGTGGACGTCCACATCTAGCACAACGAGTATAAGCACGCACCTTGTATTTTGGTTTGCGATTTGCTTTTACAATCATACTTTTCTTTGCCATTTTTACCCTCCAATTACTTTCTAAAAGGAATTCCAAGTCCTGCTAATAAGTCATGGGCCTCTTCGTTTGTTTTTGCAGTGGTTACGAAAACAATATCCATACCACGTACTTTAACAACATCATCATAATCAATTTCAGAGAAAATCAATTGCTCTTTGATTCCCATTGTATAGTTTCCACGTCCATCAAATGATTTTGGACTAACTCCTCTAAAATCACGAACACGTGGAAGTGCAATAGCAATTAACTTATCCATAAATGTATACATGTTTTCTCCACGAAGTGTTACTTTACATCCAATAGATTGTCCTTCTCTTACTTTAAATCCTGCGATTGATTTTTTTGCTTTTGTAACAACTGGTTTTTGTCCTGCAATTTTAGTAAGATCTGCAACAGCAGCATCGATTAACTTAGAATTTGTAGTGGCATCTCCTACTCCCATATTGATTACAATTTTTTCAAGTTTTGGTATTTCCATCATTGACTTATAATTATATTTTTCTTTTAAACTTGGAACAACTTCCTTCAAGTATTTTTCTTTTAGGCGGTTCATTAAAATACCCTCCTTCCACTAATCAAGCTTTTCGTTTGATTTTTTACTAATTCTTATTTTTTTATCTTTTTCAGTTGTATATCCTACCCGTGTTCCCTTTTTGGTTTTTGGATCAACAATCATCACATTGGATACATGAATAGGAGCTTCTATTTCTAAAATTCCACCTGTCTCTTGTCCATTTCCTTTTTGATGTTTTTTAACAATATGTACACCTTCTACGATGACTTTATCCTCATTTCTAAAGGTTTTGATGATTTTTCCTTGTTTTCCCTTATCAGCACCAGATATAACAACAACTTTATCTCCAACTTTTAACTTCATCATATCCTCCTTATAGTACTTCTTTCGCAAGTGATACTATCTTCATATAGTCTTTTTCACGAAGCTCACGTGCTACGGGACCAAAGATACGTGTTCCAACTGGACTTTTATCCTCACGAATAATGACACAAGCATTGTCATCAAATTTGATATAACTTCCGTCTTCACGTCTTACCCCTTGACGAGTACGTACAACGACGGCCTTGACAACTTTTCCCTTTTTTACAGCAGAATTTGGAATTGCTTGTTTCACGGTTGCAACAACTACATCTCCGATGTTAGCTGTCTTACGATGACTTCCTCCAAGACAACGGATGACTAAGACTTCACGAGCTCCAGAGTTATCAGCAACTTTCAATCTACTTTCTTGTTGTACCATAGATTTTTCCTCCTTTACTTAAGAGTTATAGAATAACTGCTTCTTTTACAATTTCTTTTAAATAGAAATGCTTTGTTTTTGAAATTGGACGTGTTTCAACAATCCGTACAACATCTCCAACTTTTGCTTTATTTGATTCATCATGCACACTATATTTTTTAGAAGATTTTACTCTCTTATGATATAATGGATGCTTTTTATATGTTTCAACTAAAACTGTGATTGTTTTATTGTTCTTAGAACTTACAACTGTTCCTGTTAATTCACGACTTTTTTTCTCCATAAGATCCTCCTATTATGCTTCTTCGCGTTCCTTTAGAACGGTCTTTAATCTTGCAACGGTGTGTCTTAAGTCTCTTAGTCTTGAAGGTTTTTCTAGGTTTCCAGTTGCCTGTTGAAAACGTAGGTTGAATAGTTCTTCTTTGCATTCTTTCAATTTTTGATTGATTTCTTCAGTTGTCATTTCTCTAATCTCTTTCACCTTCATTACTCATCACCACCATTTTCTTTTTTTACAAATTTACACGCAATTGGTAACTTGTGACTAGCAAGGCGTAATGCTTCACGGGCTACTTCTTCAGAAACTCCTGAAATTTCAAACATGATTTTACCTTCTTTTACAACAGCAACCCATCCTTCTACATTTCCTTTTCCTTTTCCTTGACGAGTTCCAATTGGTTTTGATGTGAGTGGCAAGTGTGGGAAAATGTTGATCCATACTTTTCCACCACGTTTCATATAACGAGTCATAGCAACACGAGCAGCTTCGATTTGATTGGCTGTAATCCAAGCTCCTTCTTTTGCTTGTAATCCATATTCACCAAAGTGTAATTTTAGATTTCCTTTTGCTTTTCCTTCATAGGGAAGTCTATGTACACGACGGTATTTTGTTCTAGATGGAATTAACATATCTACTTACCTCCATTCCCTTTTTTTGAAGGAAGAATTTCACCTTTGTAAATCCATACCTTAACTCCTATTTTTCCAAATGTTGTATCTGCTTCACTTATTGCATAATCAACATCTGCACGAAGTGTATGTAGAGGAATGGTTCCTTCTGTATATCCTTCGCTTCTTGCCATTTCAGCACCACCTAATCGTCCTGAAACTTGTGTTTTAATTCCTTTTGCTCCTGCTTTCATTGCATTTCGAATTGCACGTTTTTGTGCCATTCTGAAGGATGCACGATTTGCTATTTGATTTGCAATAGAATCTGCGACAAGTTGGGCATTGATGTCTGCTTTTTTGATATCGGCAATTGTAATTTGTACAGGTTCCCCTGCAACCTTTGAAAGATTCTTCTTTAATTTTTCAATTTCTTCTCCACCACGTCCAATCATGACACCTGGTTTTGAAGTATGTACAATGACTTCACATTTCTTAGAAGTTCTTTCAATTTCGACTTTGGCAATTCCGGCATTTTTCAAATTTTCACTCAAGTACTTACGAATTTTTAAATCACGATCAAGTACAGTTGCGAACTCTTTTTTATTGGCATACCACTTTGCTTGCCAGTCTTTATTGATCCCAAGTCTAAGTCCATTTGGACTAACTTTTTGTCCCATAAGTCTCCTCCTTCAGTTACTTACTTGCCACAACAATTACAATGTGACTTGTTCTTTTGTCTTTGTGTCCGATTCGCCCACGTGAATCAAATAAAACTCGTTTCATCACAGGACCTGCGTCCACTCTTGCTTCTTTAACATATAAAGTATTGATATCAGCACCGTTATTATTGACTGCGTTAGCGATTGCTGAATCAAGTACTTTTTTGGTAAGTCTTGCTGACTTTTTGTTCATATTATTTAAAATATTCAGTGCATCACTTACTTTTTTTCCGCGAATTAAATCAACGACTAAACGTGTTTTAATGGGAGAAACTCGAAGTGATTTTGCGATTGCTTTTGCTTCCATTATTTGTCCTCCCTCTTACTTTTTCTTCTTATCTTGTCCGTGTCCACCAAATTTACGAGTTTGTGAAAATTCTCCTAATTTGTGTCCAACCATATCTTCTGTTACATAAACTGGGATAAATTCATGTCCATTGTGAACAGCAAAAGTATGTCCTATAAAATCAGGATAGATGGTAGAACGGCGTGACCATGTTTTGATCACTTCTTTTTTTCCATTTTTATTAAGTTCTTGAACCTTTTTTAGTAATCGATCAAATACATAAGGTCCTTTCTTT
Source organism: uncultured Bacilli bacterium (assembly GCA_947594595.1). Lineage (GTDB taxonomy): Bacteria > Bacillota_I > Bacilli_A > RF39 > UBA660 > CANQVB01. Next base: position 17,287 of record CANQEE010000001.1, on the reverse strand, counting down.
AAACTTCTTGCCATAATTTCCTCCTATTTACTTCCACGACGGCGAACAATAAATTTATCCGTCCTTTTATTTTTACGTGTTTTAAGACCAAGTGCTTTTTTACCCCAAGGTGTAAGTGGAGCTTTTCGTCCAACAGGAGCACGTCCTTCACCACCACCATGTGGGTGATCATTTGGATTCATAACAGAACCACGAACTGTAGGTCGGATTCCCATATGACGTTTACGTCCTGCTTTTCCAAGTTTTACAAGACTTGCGTCCTCATTTCCTACTTCTCCAATAGTAGCCATGCAAGTTCCAAGAACTTTTCTTTGCTCTCCACTAGAAAGTCTTACCATGACATAGGCTCCTTCTCTACCTAGAATTTGGGCAGAAGTACCAGCACTTCGTGCTAAACTTCCTCCTTTTCCAGGGCGAAGTTCAATATTATGAATTACTGTACCAACTGGGATACTCATAAGAGGTAGAGCATTTCCCACTTTGATATCTGCATTTTCTCCTGCCATTACTTCCATTCCTACTTCTAATCCTTTTGGAGCAAGAATATATCTTTTTTCTCCATCCAGATAATGAATGAGTGCAATATTGGCAGTTCTATTTGGATCATATTCAATACTTGCTACTTTTCCAGGAATATCTAATTTATTACGTTTAAAATCAATGATACGATATTTTCTTTTGACTCCTCCACCTTGATGTCTTACTGTAATTTTCCCTTGATTGTTTCGTCCAGCATTCTTTTTTACTGTTTTTACAAGACTTTTTTCAGGTGTTGTCTTAGTAATTTCATCATTGATCAACGTACTCATTTTTCTGCGTCCTGGTGTAGTAGGTTTATAGTTTCTAATTGCCATAAATTATTCCTCCTTCTAACCAAGATCTATGGTTTGCCCTTCTTGTAGGGTTACAATTGCTTTCTTCCATTTATTAGTAAGTCCTGTGTAACGTCCTACTCTTCTTTTTTTAGGTTTTACATTGAGTGTGCGAATCTCTTTTACTTGAACTTGAAAGATTCGCTCAATTGCATTTTTAATTTCTGTTTTATTGGCACGAGAGTCTACTTTGAATACATATTGTCCCATCGTAGCTCTATCTTGTGATTTTTCTGTAATCACAGGTGCTTTGATAATTTCTAAGTACTTAACATCCATTACTTAAGCACCTCCTCTATTTTTGTAAGAGCTCCTTCTGTAAAGATCACTACATCAGCATTAACTAAATCAAGTACATTGATTTCATCATGAGCGATCAATGCTACATTTTGTAAGTTCCTACTTGCTAAAATTACATTTTCTTCAAATGAATCTACAACAAACAATACTTTTTTATCTGCTAGATTGAATGTGTTTAATAATTGTACCATCTCTTTTGTCTTGGGAGTTTGAAACATCAACTCTTCCATGACAAGAACTGCATCGGTGGCAAATTTCTCTGACAATGCACTTTTTAATGCAAGGCGTCTTTCTTTACGATTCATCTTCTTGCTATAATCACGTGGTACTGGAGTTCCATAACGTCCTCCACCAACCCATTGTACGGCACGAATTGAACCTTGACGAGCATGTCCTGTTCCTTTCTGTCTCCAAGGTTTTCTTCCTCCACCTGACACTTCAGAACGATTTTTAGTAGAGTGTGTTCCTTGTCTTAATGATGCTTGTGCTAAAACAATTGCATCATACATTACTTTTTCATTTGGAGTAATTCCAAACACTTCTTCATTTAGTTTTAAATCTTTAATCTCTTCACCTTTTAGGTTTAAAAGTTTTGCTTTTTTCATCCTAACTCCTCCTTTCATCACAATGTTTTTGGTTGCTTTGTTTCATCTTATTCCTCTACTTTTTCTTCTTGTGATGATTCGTCTGTTTCTTCTTTAGATTCTTCTACTTCAGTCTGAACTTCTTCTGTTGAAGCTTGCTCTTCCTTAGAATCTTCTACTGGTATTTCTTCCACATAAGTAACTAATTCTTCCATTTCTTTTACTTTGTCTGGATTTTTTACAGCAGTTTTGATTAAAACTAAACTATTCTTTGGTCCTGGAACATTCCCTTTTACAAGAAGACAGTTATTTTCCATATCAACTTCTACAATAACTAAGTTTTGAACAGTTCTTAGCACATGTCCCATCTGTCCTGGTAATTTTTTTCCTTTTAATACATGCATAGGTCTCATTGTTCCAAGAGATCCAACTCCACGATGATATTGAGAACCATGTCCCATTGGTCCACGGCTTTGATTATGACGCTTAATTACTCCTTGGAATCCTTTTCCTTTACTGATTCCACTTACATCAACTATTTCACCTTCTGTGAATATGGATGCATCTAGCGTCTGTCCAAGAGTATAATCAGCCACATTGACTCCACGAATTTCTCTTAAGAAGCGCTTAGGTTCGCATCCTGCTTTTTTTGTATGACCCATTTTAGGCTTACTGCTTCTTTTAGAAGAAGTAGTTTTATATCCTAGTTGAATTGCATCATAGCCTTCTTTTTCCACTGTTTTAATTTGTGTTACCACATTAGGTTCCACTTCAATAACAGTAACTGGAATTAACTTTCCATTTTTTGTAAAAACTTGGGTCATTCCTTTTTTTGTACCTAAGATTCCTTTCATTTTATTTTCCTCCTATTAGTTTGTTTTGATTTGGATGTCTACTCCACTTGGTAAGTCAAGTCGTGCCAAAGCATCAACGACTTCCTTGCTTGGATTTTTAACATCAATTAGTCTTTTGTGTGTACGCATTTCGAATTGTTCACGTGAATCCTTATATTTATGTACTGCACGTAAGATTGTAAATTTTTCAATTTCAGTTGGTAATGGTACAGGTCCTTTAATTTGTCCTCCACCTCGTTTGATTGTTTCTACAATCTTTGTAACAGCATTATCAAGAACTCTATGATCATATGCTTTTAATTTGATGCGAATTCTTTCTGTTGACATTCTTAATCCTCCCTTCGCCTATATCGAGTATAGACTTGCTCCGTGTGAATAACCCGATAACCAATTAACAACTTAACCTGGTGTATCGACAACCTCCCACATCTAAGCAGTCACACGTATTAAATAATACCATATGAATTTTGAAAAAACAAGCTTTTTTTGATGATTTTTCAAGAAAAATTACAAATTAAAAGCCTTGTACAAAAAATTTTTAAAAATTTATCTTTTTTTTAGTTTCTCATGACTTTGTCTTGAATCTTCCTTGTAGCTTGCAGGAATTAAACTTCCTGTTCCATATTTTTTTGTAATTTTATCGATTACTTCTTGTACTTTATTTTCTAATTTATCTTCCTTTTCATGAAAAAAAGAGAGTTGTTCTTGAGTATTCATCGTAAAATCACTTAATCGAATTCCAATATTTCGAATAGGATCTTCTCTCCAACTTTGATCAAATAAAAGACAGGCATTTTTATAAATTTCATCCGTTAAATTGGTTGCATTTAATAAAGTCATTTGATGAGAATAACTTTTAAACATGGCATTTTTATAAGTCACTGCGATACTTTTAGCATACATTCTTTGTTCTCTTAAAGCACGTCCCACTTCTTCTGCCTGATACAATAAAATTTTCTTAAGTTTTGCTTCATCTTTATAATCATATTGTAGAGTTTCTGACACACTAATACACTTATTTTGCTCACTTTTTGCAATTACTTTACTAGAATCAATTCCTCTAGCTGCTTCTTGTAGAAAGAAAGCTTGATTTTTAAAATGTCTTTTCAACAAAGAAAGTGGAGCATTTGCTAAATCCCCAATGGTATAAATTCCCAACTGATTTAATTTGAATTCACTTCTTTTTCCAACCATAAATAAATCTCCTACTGGAAGAGGCCACATTTTCGTCGGAATCTCTTCTTGAAAAAGTGTATGAATCTTATCTGGCTTTTCAAAGTCTGATGCCATTTTAGCACAAAGTTTATTAGAAGCAATTCCAATATTAACAGTAAATCCAAATTTCTCTTTTACTTCTTTTCTGATTTTTTCAGCTACTTTTCTATAATCTTTATATAAAAAAGAAGTTCCTGTAAAATCAAGAAAACACTCATCAATCGAAAATTGTTCCAAGCAAGGAGTATATTGACTTAGATATTGCATTAGATTTTCTGAACACTTTCGGTACCACTGATAATTGGCAGAAAAAACTTGTAATTGTGGGCATTTTTTTCTTGCCATATAAAGCGTTTCTGCAGTTATAATTCCGTATTGCTTTGCGACTGGACTCTTTGCTAAAACAACACCCTTTCTCTTTGTTTCATCTCCCCCAATGACAGAAGGAATGGTTCGAATATCTTGTTGATATCCATGCTGCAATAAATAAACAGCACTCCAAGAAAGGAAGGCATTGTTTACATCGATATGAAAGATGATTTTTTTCATGTCCTTCCTCCTTTTTATTAGTATAATACACAAACAATAGTTCGTCAACTTTTAAATCAAAAAAGCACTTTTTGTGCCTATTCTTTAGAAAGATAATATTTCTTTTGAATCTCTAACTTTTCATTCAATTCGTATACATAAGGAATTCCTAATGGAATTTCAACATTCGCAATATCATCATCTTCTATATTTTCCATAAATTTTAAAATGGAACGAAGGGAATTTCCATGTGCAACAATTAAAACATTTTTTCCTTTTTCTAATTGAGGTTTAATTTCTTCCAAATAATAAGAAAGAGTTCGTCCCATTGTATCTTTTAAACTTTCCCCTACTGGAATTTCATCTTCTGTTAAATCTTTATATTTAGGATCTTTTAAAGGAGAGCGTTCATCTTGAATGGACAAAGCAGGAGGTCTTACTGCAAAACTCCTTCTCCAAAGAAAGACTTGTTCTTCTCCATACTTTTTCCGCATCTCATCTTTATTGAGTCCTTGTAATGCTCCATAATGTCTTTCATTTAAATGCCAATTTTGAATCACTTGAGCCTTTGTATTTAATTCTTTTTGAATAATATTCCAAGTACAAATTGCCCTTTGTAAAACTGAAGTATAGACAACATCAAACAAAATTCCTTTTTCTTTTAAGAGTTTCCCTGCATTTTCTGCATCTTCCTCTCCCTTTTTTGTAAGAGGAACATCCATCCATCCAGTAAATCGATTTTCTAAATTCCAAGTACTTTCTCCATGTCTTACTAATACAAGATACATATAAAACTCCTTTCTATAAATCTTTCATACAAAAAAATGCATACGGAGGAAGATAACGAACTCCTTTTTTGACTGCAAAATTATTTTCTGTCACACGAATGGCTTCTTGTGTAATATATTTTTTCATAAAAACAGATAAAGACTTTGCTTTCGAATTGCTTCTTGTTGCAATTTCAATTGGAATGACTTGCCCTTGCCTATTTTGTATTACAAAATTGACTTCTGCTTTTCCATTAGATTGGTAATAATAAAGAGAATATCCTGCTTCTACAAGAGTTTTCGCAATATGATTTTCATAAAGCGTTTCTTTTAAAGATTCCTCTTCTAAAAAGCTTTTTTTAGAGAGATGAAGAAGTTGAGAAAGAGTTCCATCATCTGGAAAATATAGTTTAAAATGGTCTACTTCTTTACAACTACTCAATGGTGATTTCACTTGTCGAATTTTATAACTCCGATAAATTAGTTGTCGTTTAACAAGACTTTGAATAATACTTTCATACTCTTTTGCTCTATGACCAAATCCAATCAATCCATATTGAAATTTTTTATTTTCTTTACGAAGCTGTTCTGGAATACTATAGATTACTTCTAATCCTCTTGGAACATCGATTAAATTTTTTTCTCTGGTAAGTTCCCCTTTATAAACCTCAAAAATTTTTTGTTGAATGGCATTGATTTCTCCATAACTTGCCTCTTCCATCTTAGCTGCGACTGCTTCCGGATATCCTCCTGTTAACAAATAATCCATAAAAAGGTCCATAGTTTTTGCATGTTGTGCATTGCTCTTTTTTTTAATATAAGCTTCTCTGATTTGCTTTGCAATCTCCATCTCATCCATCGCAACCAAATATTCTTCAAAATCCATTTCACTCATCATCTTATATTGAAATTCTTCTCCTTTAAATCGTGTTAACATCTCAAGGCGAGATGTAATTGCAAGCACATGATAAGGATTTCTATCAAATCCAAATAATTTAATTCCTTTTATAATATCCATCTCTTCTACATTATCAAAAATTAGTAAAGTCTCATCCTGATAGAATTCTACTCCTGTCATTTCTGAAAAAGCAAGCACCAACTTATCAATAGAACGTTCTTTTTTAAAAAGATCTAGCAAAGCTTTGTTATGAGAAGTATCTATATAAATTGTACTGCGATAATAATTCTTTCCAAAACAAAGGGCTGCATAAGTTTTTCCAATTTGTCTTGATCCATATAGAAGAAGAGGTTTGCGAATCAAATCTGTTTTCCACTTTTTTAAAAAATAAGTTATTTTTCGTTCCATAAATTGTCCTCTCCTTACATATTTTATAAATTAAGTATACCTTTTTCTTTCTTTAAGGTCAATCATAAAATGAAAAAAGAAAAGGACTTTTTGTCCTATTCTTCCACTGGTAATTTATGATATTCCAATCGAAGTTTATCTGCAACGGTTACAATAAACTCTGAATTCGTTGGTTTTGCTTTATCAATATCAACACTGTGCCCAAAGATTTCTTCCATTAGTTTCCAATTTCCTCTATTCCAGGATACTTCAATGGCATGACGAATAGCTCTTTCCACACGAGAGACTGTAGTATCAAATTTTTGAGCAATATCAGGATATAGTTCTTTCGTAATTCCTCCTACTACATTAGGGTTTTCATAAAGAATACCAATTCCTTCTCGAATATATTGATATCCTTTTATATGAGAAGGAACTCCCAATTCATGTAAAATTTTAGTAATGGATATTTGAAGATTGCTATGATATAAATCAAAACTTCCTCCCTCTATTGAACCATTCCTATTACATTCTAAAATTCTTTTTTCTAAATCCGAAAGTTCAAAAGGTTTTAAAATAAAGTAACTGATCCCAAGTCCTGATACTTTTTGAATCATTTCTTGAGCATTATAAGAAGTAAGCACAATTACTTTCTTAGAAAGACCTTTCTCTTTCATATCTTCAAGAACACTAACTCCATCTTTTTTTGGCATAATAAGATCCAATAAAATGACATCATAGCTATCTTCGTTCTTACAGATTTTTTCAATTCCTTCTACTCCATTATTGGCAGTAAGGGAAATTTCAATATTTGCGTGACTACTAAAATATTCCTTAACCATATTGATGAGTTCAACATTATCATCAATCATTAAGACTTTTATTTTATCCATGTTTTCTCCTTCCTTTTACTACACGCAACTACATTATATAACAATGCTTTCTAAAATGATAGAGAGAAAAAAGACAACTTTTGTCGAATAACGACAACCGCTGTCTTGCTTTTACGATTCTTGTAGAAGTTTCTTTACTTCTTCCACTTTTAAACTCATTCCGCCAATTAAAAAGCCATCTAAATTTTGAAGAGATTTAAACTCTTGTAACAGATCAAAGGTAAGACTTCCTCCATAAAAAACGGGAACAGAATATCTTTCTTTTAGAAAGGAAACGATTTTTTCAAGAGATTCTTTCTCAATCACCTTTCCTGTTCCAATTGCCCAAATTGGCTCGTAAGCAAGAATTATTTTTTTCCACACATCTTGTGGAAAGGTAGAAAGAAAACTTACTTCTCCCTCTAAAAATTCTAAGGTTTTTCCACTTTGATGAATTTCTTGACTTTCTCCTATACAAAGAACTGGAGTAATTCCAGAAGCAATGGCTTCTTCCACTTTCTTTTTTAGAAGAAGTTCACTCTCGTGAAAATAGTTTCTTCGTTCACTGTGTCCAATTAAGACATATTGAACACCTAAGGAAGAAAGCATCTTTCCATTCACTTCACCTGTATAGGATCCTTCTGGATATGCACTAATATCTTGAGATGCAAGAGAAAAACCTTCTAAATAAGGAAGAAAACAAGTAGGAGGTGCAAAAACAACATGAGGATTTGAAGGGAATTTCCTAATTTCTTCTTGATAAGCAAGAAAACTTTCTTTCGTAAAATGACTTTTTAAATTTAAAAGATAAATCATTTATCATCTTTTCCTTTCTTAAATACTTGAAGAATAGTTGTAGTAAAATTCTTTCTTTTTTTATAAGTTTGAATAGCTCGATGATATACTTCTAATGCACTTTCAGCAAAATGAGCAAGAGAAGAATGTTCTGCTTGAATTCGTGCTTGAACACTCATTTTTTCTAAGCTTTTTCTATCTTTGTAAACTTCTAAAATTTGTCGTTTCAACTCTTCTTCCGTTTCAAAAATTCTACCATTTAGTCCATCTATAATTACAGAACGGAAGGCTTCATCATTGATTGCAAAAACTGGAACAGAAGAGGCCATCGCTTCAATTACCGTAAGTCCTTGAGTTTCTGTTTTCGAAGCTGTTACAAACAAGTCAGCAAGATTATAATAATAAGGCATTTCATTAAATGGAACTTTTCCTAAAAAGACAATCTTAGAAGAGAGATTTTCTAAAAGAACAAATTCTTCATATTTCTCTTTATCTGGTCCATCTCCTACAATATAAAGTTTGGCATTTTTTGCCTCTTTCGATAAATTTTTAAAAGTTTCTAATAGGAAAGGAATGTTTTTTTCTTCTGCTATTCTCCCAACAAAAAGAATCACAAAATCATTTGCTTTTATTTGCAATGTTTTTCGAAGAGAGGTAAGTTTTTTTACTTCCATATTTTCTCTAAAAAAGCGTTCCACATCCATCCCTGTAGGAATAATGTTGATGGGTTTATCATAGTGATATTTTTCTTTAAATAAACGATAGGTTTTCTCTGTTGGAACAATGAGTTCACAAGCTGTTTTATCACAATAAAACATCGTTAAATATTCAACAATTTTTTTACTAGATTTATCAAAATATCCTTTGGTAATATAATGCGTATAATCTTCATACATTGTATGATAAGTATGAACAAGTGGAATACTTTCTTGCTTAGCAAAAAGACGTGCAAAAATTCCAATTCCAAATTCTGTATGAGAATGAATAATATCTAATTTCCACTGTTTCATTTGATTGATAATTTTTAAAGGATAAATTCGACTGATTCTATAATCATAAATTCCAATAGGAACCCCTGGAATACGCATAACTTTATTTTTTTCATCATATTCATATTTTAAAGCATTTTGTCCCACTGTAACAATATAAACCGTATGTCCCTTTTGTTCCAATGCTTTTTTTAACATTTCAACACTGGTAGAAACTCCATTGATAAAGGGAGGATAACTATCTGTAAACAATCCGATTCTCATTCTTTTCTCTCTCCTTTTCTTTGATGAAAGTTAAAGCAAATAGCTCCTAGAATCATTCCTAAATAATAAGTAATGAAACGCCAAACTAATAAAACTACTGACATATTACTTCCCTGAATAAATTTTCCAAAAAGTTGTACGAATCCATATTCAATTCCACCAGATGCCCCAGGAATTGGAATAAAAGAACCCATGACAAGTACGTATGCAGAAGCTGTAATTGCTTCTAAAAAATGGAGAGAAGTAAAATCATGAAGACTATAAACTATGAAAAAAGGAATTGCATAAAAGCATAGAAGAGCAAGGAAATTAGCAACGACTCCAAAGACAAAAAGACTTTTATGAGCTTTCAATTCTTGTGTATATTTATGAAAATCATTCAATCTATCTTCCCATATTTTTTTTTGTTGATCAAAATCTTTAACAAAATGTAATTTTTTCCCTATTCGTAAAAGAAATCCAACAAAAGTTTTGGTAAATTTTTTAGAAGCAGCTACAAAGAAAAGAAACAAGGCCACTCCAATGTTAATAAGAAATCCAATCCAAATAAGACTTTTTAAAAAAGGAGTTATGATTAAAACATTTTTCCACTGATTATAGAGAACGGCACAAAAACCAAATAATACAAGAGCAACTTGGTAAAAAATAAAATTTTGCATAATAATATTGGTAGCTCTTGTAGGTCGAATTCCATGTTCATGAAGCATATATATTTCCATTGGTTGTCCACCTGTTGAAAAAGGTGTAATTCCGTTAAAAAATTGCGTAATAATTGTATGTCTGAAAGCTTCCCATAAAGTAACTTTTTTCTTCTCTTTAATAGATATATAATTGACAAGGGCTTTTAAAAATAAATAGAGGATATAGAAAAGAACAGCCAAAAAAAGATATTTTAAATCAAGTTTCCACAAAGTGGAAAGAACTTGAGAAAGATGATCCTTTAATGCAAAATATAAGACGATTAAAGTAACTAGAAATATAATCAATGTATTGCGTTTTATATTCTTCATATTCTCTGCTTAGCCTCTTCTTTAACCCTTTCCCTTTCTATAGAATACCAATAATCACCCCTTTTATCAAGCCCCATTGGAATACAATCATATTCAACAAAATCAAAGAGAAAGAGAAAATCATTCTTGGTTTTTATAAATACTTCTTCCATTTCATCTACAGTAAAAAGTTTAGAAAGACATCCTTCAAGAAGAGCAATAAGATTTTTTTCTTTGGATGCAATCTTTTTAGTAAGAATTTGAAGTTGTGCTTTCTTTAAATCATATTCTATATCAATAATACAGGCTTCTTCAATTTTTCCTTCTTTTTCAAGGCAAAAAACTTCTTGTTTTTCGAAGGTTACTTGCTCAGTTTCTTGCTGAAGAAATGAAAAAGAATTCGAAATTCCATTTTCTTTACAAAAAGAGAAAAAACGAAAGATCTGTTCTTGATTTTGTTGGTTGATCTTTACTACTCGTTCCATTTATTGTATTGCATCAAGCCCTACTAATGTCTCATTCTCCAAATAAGTAAGGGTGGCTCCTCCTCCTGTTGATAGATGATAAAGTCTTCCTTCCAATTTATTTTCCATAGCACAAGCAACCGTATCCCCTCCACCAACGACAGTTTTAATAGTTTCATTTTCCTGTGCTAAAAAATTTAAAATTTCTCTAGTACCTTTTTTACAAGAAGAAAATTCATAAACACCTAAGGGTCCATTCCATAATACTGTTTTTGCATTTTTCAAATATTTTTTAAATAATTCTATTGTAAGAGGACCAATATCAACTCCTATGTCTTCTTGTTCAAATTCTGTAAGATCTTTTACGGTAGGTTTCATATCTTTCCATTCCTTTATAGTCTGAAAATCAACAGGAAGAATCAGTTTGTCTGGATATTTTTTTATGAGATTTTCTACAAAAGTTTTTGACTCTTCCTCTTTAATAGAAGCACCAATTTCATATCCTTCTGCTTCTATAAAAGGAAAGGCCATTCCTCCTCCAATTAAAATGTGATCACAACAAGAAGCAAATTTTTCAATGACACCTATTTTGTCTTTGATTTTAGCACCACCTAAAATTAAAATAAATGGTTTATCTGGATCAAAAACAGAATTTAAAGCCAAAATTTCCTTCTCAACTAAAAATCCTATTCCACTTGGTAAATAAGAAGCAATTCCCACTGTAGAAGCATGAGCTCTATGCATCGTTGCAAAAGCATCATTGATAAATACTTCTCCTAGACTAGCCCAGAATTTGGAAAGTTCTTTACTATTTCCACTTTCTTTTTTTCCATCAATATCTTCAAATCTAGTATTTTCAAGTAATAATACTTCTCCTTCTTTTAAAGCAGCTACCTTATTCTTTTCTTCTTCATGATCAATAGAAGATAAAAATTGAACTGTATTTCCCAACAATTCTTCTAATCTTTTTGCAATAGGAGCAAGACTTTTCCCTTCTTTATCTTTTTCTTCTTTGACTTTTCCCAAATGGGATAGCAAAACTACTTTAGCACTCTTTGATAATGCATATTGAATGGTCTTTAAAGCTGATTTAATTCTTGTATCATCTATAATTTTTCCCTTTACTATAGGAACATTAAAGTCACAACGAATCAAGACCGTTTTTCCAGTCAAATCAAATTCTTTAATTGTCTTCATAGGAATCCTCCATTCTTTTCTTATCTTATTATACACGTTTTATTCAAAGAAAAAAAGAGTTATCCCCTTTTCTTTCCATAAACTTTTTGCTCAAAGTCTTGATTTGGAGTGACTATTTCAGGATCAAAGTCCATATCAAAACAAGGATCACAAGTTTCCTTGAGTATACTTGAGAAATAAGCTTTTCTTGCAATTCCATTTTCTAGAATTTGTAATTCATACTTATCAAAATCTGAAAATCCATAAAAAAATTCAAAATCTTTTTCTTGAAAGATGGTAGTGAAAAGATTCCAATTATATTTTAAAAATTCATAATGACAAGTATTTTCTTTTTCATCTCTTTCAAGAACTTTCTTAGCATACTTTTCATAAATTGTATCCATTTCCTGTTTTTCAGGTTCCATTTGTACAGGTTGCCCCGAACTATATCTCTGTTGAGAAACTCGTTCAAAATCAATTAAAAAGGATTTTGCTTCCTCAACGCTACCTGCTACCTTTGCCATTTCATTATAAAGAATATTCATATCCCCCAATGTATAAGCTTTTAAAACAGGATCAGCTCCTACCATTTCACAGAGCACTTTAACAAAAGGAACACAAGGAAAATAAGCGTAACCTAAAAAATCTGCACTTTCATAGCCATATTCACTTCGAAGAAGTTCTGTAACACTTTCCTTAAAAAAATTAGGTAAATATTTACTATACTTAGAATGAATTGCATGTGTTACTTCGTGAGAGGTAGTAGATTCTTCAAAATCATAATTTTCAATAGTAAGTGTATCTTTAAAAAAACGACCTACAATTTCTTCTTGTTCAGAAGAATTTTCTTTATATTGAATATCTAAATTTGAAAGAACATAATAAACATATTCCCTATTTAAATAAGGATTATCTGCAATCATTGCATGGTACCTTGTTAAATACTTTCTTTCTTCTTCCGTTAAATTTTCATTCTCATACAGTGCATTTAAAAGAATAAAATCTTCTGTTTCCCCTTTTGCAAAGGTGCGAACACCTAATTTTTTTAAATTTTCTTCAATCGTTTCAATTTCTTTCTCGCTAAGTGTTAAAGTTCTATTTTCAAAAACATCATTCTCATAAAATACAATCTCATTATCTTTTTTCTCTTTGATCAACATTATCAAGATTGCTACAAGAGAAAAAAACATAATTTTTTTGGTAACTCTGGATAATAAAGAAGTTTTTTGATTATCTTTTAAAACAGATTGGTCTTTCTTTGGTTTCATAAAAATCCCCCTTTTCTCAAACGAAGTTTATTATACAATAAGTTTCTTTTGGGGGCAAGAAAAAACGCAAATTGAATATTGTTTGCGTTTCTATTTTGATTTCATCACCCAATATTTTGCTGTTCTCATCATTTGAGTAGAATAGCCCATTTCATTATCATACCAAGCTACTACTTTAACAAGCTGTTCTTCATCAACGGTAGAAATAGAGGTTAGTAATCCATCTACCAAAGCACCACAACGCTGTCCTATTATGTCACTTGAGACAACTGGATCTTTCGTATATTTTAGAGTTTCATTAGTGTTTTCCTTCAAAGCTGTATTTACTTCTTCTTGAGTTACAGTTTTCTTAAGTTTTAAAACCAAATCAATTACAGAACCTGTTGTGACAGGAACCCTCATAGCAGTTCCTTCTAATTTTCCCTCTAAATTAGGTAAAACTTGTCCAATAGCAGAAGCTGCTCCTGTTGATGCCGGAATAATATTTGCACTAGCTGCTCTTCCACGTCTTGCATAAATTCCTTTTTTATGAGCTACATCTAAAGTTGCTTGATCATTGGTATAAGCATGTACAGTAGTCATAAATCCTTGCTTTACACCAAATTGATCATCTAATACTTTTAAAACTGGAGCAAGGCAATTAGTCGTACAAGAAGCAGCTGAAACAATTTCTTCTGTTCCATCTAAATCTTCATGATTTACATTATAAACAATTGTCTTCAAATCTCCTTTTGCAGGAGCTGAAATCAAAACTTTTTTAGCACCTGCATCAATATGTGCTTGAGCTTTTTCTTTAGAAGTAAACAATCCTGTACACTCCAAAACCAAATCAATTGCAAGTTCTTTCCATGGAAGTTGGACAGGATCTTTCTCAGATAAAACTAGAATATGATGATTTCCTACAACAAGTTCCTTATCAGTAAAAGAAATTTCATCGACTCGATATCTTCCATGAGAAGTATCATATTTTAGAAGATATGCTAGCTGTTCTGGATCTGTTAAATCATTGACAGCCACCACTTCAAATTCACTTTCTTCCTCTAAAAGGCGAAATAAAAGTCTTCCAATTCTACCAAATCCATTGATTGCAACGCGTATCATATGTCACTTTCCTTTCTATTTTAACTATATCAAAAAAAAAGAACCTTGTCGATTCTTCCGACAATGGTTGACAATTATTTGGCATCAAAATAACTTCCACCAACAAATTCTCTTAAGATAGAATCATCTGGTATCTGCTCTGATGAAATTGGAAGAATAAGATGCATTAAATTTAAAAGTCTCTTAGCTTCTTCATAATAAGGAGAAGTTTCTTTAACAGAATATAATAATGGTTCTCCATAAGTTTTTAAAACACCAAGTTCATAAATAAGTTCTGTATTAAAAACAACATCTGCTTCATCTTGATAAGGAAAGATATTTATCTCTTCTCCGTTTCTTACATTTGGCCAAGATGCAAGAGTTTGTTCTACACTATAACCCCTGGTTCTATTATCTCGTATCATTCTTCGTAGTAAACGATTATCTGTTGTTGAAAAACGATTATGATTATCGATTTTTAACTCTGTTAAAGCTGACAAATAAATTTTATATTTAGAAGATCGAGGAATATTCTTTAACAATTCAGCATTTAGGGCATGAATTCCCTCCATTAAAAGAATATCTTTTTCTTCTAATTTTAAAGTTTCTTTAAACTCCTTTTTCCCTGTAAAAAAATTATAAGTAGGAATTAAAACTTCTTCCCCATTAAATAATTTTTCTATTTGTTCATCTAAAAGAGCAACATCAAGGGCTTGAAATGTTTCATAATCATATTCTCCTGTAGGTAATTTAGGATTTTCCTTTCGCTCTACAAAATAGTTATCCATAGAAAGCATTTTTGGATGATAGCCCAAACTTTGAAGATACATACATAATTTCTTAGTAGTGGTTGTTTTTCCACTGGAAGAAGGACCTGCCAAAAGAATAATCTTGACTTTTCTTTTCTGATGAACAATTTCTCTAGCAATTTCCAAAAGTCTGTTATTTTGAAGAGTTTCATCCATTCGAATAAGTTCTCCAACTTTTCCTTTAGAAACAATTTCATTTAAATCTGCAAGTGTTTCTATTTCAAGTTTTTTTCCAAAATCACTAGCTTCCTCAAACACTTGAAATAAAAGAGGATGATGTTTATATTTTGTAATTTCTTCTGTTTGATAAACGGTTGGAAATTGTAAAACCAAACCTTTTTCATGAATAAAAGTAAGATCAAAATCTTTTAAAAGTGAAGTTTCAACTGGCATATAATGATAAAAATAATTATAAATATTTTCAAGACGATACAGTGTAATATAAGTATTTGTATTATAATTCATAGTTTTTGCTTTTGGAAAGTCGCCAATTTGCTCAAAATAACGAATGGCATCTAATCTTTCTACTGTCATTTTTTTTATTTCTAAATTTTTTTTGACAAGTTGGTGCATTGCCTCTTTAATTTCTTTAACTTTTTGTTCTGTCAGTGAAAAATTTGTCTTTACATAAATACCTTTATCAATAGAATGTTCTATATAAATATTACTCTTTTTTCCATATAAATCCTGAACAGCCTTCAAAAGTAAAAAAGTAAGGCCCGCAATATGCGTTCTTGAACCAACTCTAGAAGTTAAATCAAAAAATAGTAGTAATGAATCTTCCTCAATTCGATAATTTAACTCACGATATACACCATTTACGCTAGCAAGTAATATTGGATATGAATACTCTTCTTGAAAAGATTTACTAATTTCTAAAAGTGTACTCCCCTTAGGAACTTCAATGGCTTTCTTTACTTTATCATGTAACATTACTTTTATTTTAACATTTTCAATCATGTATACACCCTCTTATTCTTATACATCTTTAGTATAACACAAATTTGGGTTTTTCTATTAAATTTTTATATTAAGAAGCAAGAACAATACGAAACGAGGTGTCACTGCTTGAGCTAGCATAGGCGTTAGTGAAACTGAAAACACCTGCGCCCGCACCATTATAATAGTTACCGCCACGACTAAACCATGGTGACCAAGAGGACACCATATTGGAATAATCAGTATACCACCTTGCAACTTCGTTCATTGCATGCCCTTTACACGCATTTCCTCCACAAGCTGTATTGTAATTATTACTTGTATATAAGTCGTAATATTTCTCATCCGGCCACTCTCGTCCTTGAAATTCTTTACCATCAAATCCACACATTCCTGTGTAGCCTGAGTTCCAAACTCCTACTGCTTGTCCATCTGTCCTTCCCATCTGTTTTGCTGTCTCTGCATCATAACTCGCACTGGTATATCCCGAATAATGATTATAATTTCCCATTACATATTCCCAGGCTCCTCCATTCATATCATAAATTCCATAAATGTTTCCGGTCGTTGATGCTCCTGCTCCTCCATATCCTTGGCCCGTTCCTCTGTCCGTTAAATCATCATATCGATATGTACAACTTCCTGTTGAACTTGCACTTGGTAAACCTGAAGAACATCCTGTTATATATTGATTGTAGTTATTCATATAGATTTCTTTATTACTTCCTTCATATAATGTGTTCCCATACTTTCCATATTTACTTTGTGTTAAATATAATACTAATGCCCACTCACTATTCTTCATTGCATGACTATCATAACTTCCATCAAATCCATAAATATTATTTTCCTTAACTAAATTCCTTGACACTAAATCTATCGTAGATACTCGAATACTTCTCCAGCTCGTTATATTCGGTTTGATTTGAACTGTTAAATTGATTTGATCACAATTTTCATCAATTGACCCTGTTATCGGTATACAACTATCACTCGTACCTGTCTCAAACTTCCCTACCCAGATTCCTGCTATCTCTTTTCCTCCAAAGGTGAATCCTGGTGGGGTATACCATCCACTTATATTACTTCCGGTATATCTTCCTTCTCCTCCCTCTTTTTCTTCGATTCCTATAAATTTTATGTCTATCTCTCCTGGATTTGTTTTACTATTTCCTCCCTTTCCATAGTAATTCTCTCCATCTTCACTCTTAATCGTATAACTATATCTTGGGATCCA